>NZ_CP146242.1:1200000-1500000 GCF_037039395.1 Agrobacterium vitis
TCAGCCTCGCTGTCCTTCGGCGTCGACCGGGATCACGGGCGGCCTGCCGAACCAGGCCTCGACCTTGATGACGTCCGGGCTGAACGGCATGACCGGGCTGATCCGGCGGGCATGTCGAGTTTCGCTTCGTTTTCGGCTCGGCCAATGAGTGCAGAGCCAGAGAGCGCGGAAGACGAGTATGACGAAGAGCCTGTCCGCGGCATGCGGGCGGAACCCGTTGCAAAGCCACGCCGTCGCCGGGGCGTCCTGTCGCGCCTGCTGATTTCCGTCACCCTCCTGTCTTCCATCGGCATTGCGGCCTGGTGGGTCTATTCCACCGGCCTGCTGCTGTCTCCTGACCAGCGGCAGACGGGCGCGCCATCGCCGACGCCAACTGTGTCGTCGGAAGACTTCAACGGCGACCAGCCTGCCGATCAATCCGGCGGCGAAGCGGCAAATGAGCCAAAGACCATCGATCCGCAACGCGGTTTTTCCAATGATTGGATAGAGGCCTTCCAGCCCGGCGATGCCTCGAAAATCAAGGCACGGCCAAACGCCACAGCGGACGTGGTCGGCGCCAGCGATGGCCAGGCTGTCCATATCGTTTCACGCAGCACCGACATGGATGGCACGGCTGCCATCGAAATCGCGCCGGACCTGTTGCGGCAAATGGCTGGGGGAACCTCGACCATCGCCCTGACGGTGCAGTCCTTTGGTGAAAAACCGGTTCAGTTCTCGCTGAGCTGCGCATTTGATCGTCTGGGCGACTGCGCCCGTCACCGTTTCACAGCCAATCCGGAAAAAGCCGACCTGTTGTTTCGAGTGACCCTGCCGAATGGCATCGCCCCCAATGCGCCTGGGCAGCTTCTGATCAATGCCGATATCAGCGGTCAGGGCAACGGCATCAATCTTTATGCTGTGCGTGTTCTTCCCGGCAAATGATTGCCGCGACAGTATCGTTTTCTCGACCGAAACACGAAAAGATACTGTCGCAGATCAAATCTGCTGAGTGTCTGCTTTAAAACACCCTGCAGACAACGTCCGCCGTCACAGCATATCCGGCGCCTCTGCGACGATCTTTTTGTCGATCTCGCCGATCGCCTTGATGTCGCGGCCCTCATAGTCAAGGGAAAGCAGCATATGCCTTATGACATTGAGATGAGCCCGGCGCTTGTCATTGGCCTTGGCCACAATCCAGGGGGCGTGCTTGGTATGGGTTTCCTTCAGCATCCTGTCGCGTTTTTCGGTGTAATCGCCCCATTTATCCAGAGCCGCAATGTCCATGGGCGATAGTTTCCAGACCTTCAGCGGATCGTGACGGCGGTCGTGAAAGCGTTTGATCTGCATTTCCTGGCCGATATCGAGCCAGAATTTGAAGAAATAAATCCCCTCCTGCCGGATCAGCTTTTCAAACCGTGGCGCCTGTTCCAGGAAATGCTCATATTGTTCGGGCGTGCAAAAGCCCATGACCGGCTCGACTACAGCGCGATTATACCAGGATCTATCGAACAGCGACATGTCGCCGCCGCCGGGAAAATGGGTGATATAGCGTTGAAAATACCATTGGCCGAGTTCGGTTTCCGTCGGCTTGGTCAAGGCGACATTGTGGACCGAGCGGGGGTTCATATATTCGAGAATGGAGTGAATGGTGCCGCCCTTGCCAGCCGCATCCCGCCCCTCGAACAGGGCCATCACCCGTTTGCGGGTCGATTGCAGCCAGAATTGCACCTTGACCAGTTCGATCTGGAGTTTCTTCAACTCCTCCTCATAGACCTCTCGTTTCAACTTCTTGTCATAGGGATGACCGCCAGAGCTCAGCGCTTCCTTTTCAACCCAGTCCGGCAGAACCGGATCGTCGATATCAAAGGCGCGCAATTCACCCCTGATCCGCAAAGTTACGCCGCGACTGCCTGCCTGCTGCTCGTCATCCATTCCATTCTCCCTGTCGCCCGCACGGTCTGATGTGAGTATATTGACCATGAAACTGTCAAAATCTTCAAGAACCTGTTCGAAACGTGGGAGTGCGACGCTTCGTTCCCGTCTCTGCGTTGACATTCATTCGTGCGTTGGCGGTAAAATCCTGTCATGCAACAGGAATAGGCTATCTCTCCAGTCCACCCATATCAGGGGTCATTGAAAATGACGCTTGGTATTCCCTTTACAAATATCTCAAGCAGCAGATGCATTTGAGATATTTCCAATGCCTTCAAGACGAGGATGCGGTCCACATCTTCGAGACTTGGTATAATACCGCCGCCGGAGGTTTTCATTGAAGCAGTTATTTCCATCCTGGCGGCGCTTTGGCGAGCGATTGCGCGACCGCTGGGATTTTATCCTACTGGCAATCCTGGTCTCTGGCTCAGCCGTGCTGGCCGGTGCCGACAGCGAGTTCGGCGTCGTCTTGCTGCTGTTTTCGCTGATCGTTATCCTGCTCTATAAAGGCAGCGAAGACAAAGATCCGCCAGTGCATTTACCTGTGGCGCCCTCGCCTGTCTTGCCGCATGGCGAGGAAGTCGAGGGGCTTGTCCAGGCGACAATTGCGGCCATCGACCTGCCCTGCGTGGTCTTCGGCTCGGATGGCGGGGTCGTCTTTCAGAACGGTGCCGCCGAAAAGGCCTTTGGCAAATTGGAAACGGGCATGCATATTTCTGCCCGCTGGCGCTCACCCGGCATTCTCGACATGGTGCGTGAAACGGTCGGCAATGGCTTGCCCAACCAGATCGAGCATTCCGAAGTCCTGCCCTCCGAGCGGGTCTTCGCGGTGCGGGTCGCGCCCCTGTCCCTGCCACAACTGAAGAGAGAAACAGCCCTTTTCGTCATGACGTTTCGCGATATTTCGGAGCTGCGCCGCATCGACAGAATGCGTTCGGATTTCGTCGCCAATGCCAGCCACGAACTGCGCACGCCGCTCGCCTCCTTGCGCGGTTTCATCGAGACCCTGCTCGGCCCCGCCCGCAACGACCTGAAGGCGCAGGAGCGCTTTCTGGGCATCATGCTGGATCAGGCCAACCGGATGAGCCGGCTGGTGGACGATCTGCTATCCCTGTCCCGGCTGGAGCTGAAAGCCCATCTGGCACCCGACCAGAAAGTGGCGCTCCAGCCTGTTCTGACCCATGTGCGTGACAGCTTGAGCCCGCTGGCCGCAGACCTCGATGTGGATCTGCGCCTGCATCTGCCGCAAGAGAGCGTCGAGGTCACCGGCGACCGCGACGAACTGATCCAGGTGTTCGAAAACCTGATCGAAAATGCCTGCAAATATGGACAGGAAGGCAAGCAGGTGGATGTCTTTCTGCGCCAGAAGGCCAGCGGCGTGGAAGTCAGCGTGGTGGACAAGGGGCCTGGCGTGCCCGCCGAGGATGTACCGCGCCTGACGGAACGCTTTTACCGTGTCAGTGTTGCCGATAGCCGTTCCAAGAAAGGAACCGGGCTGGGGCTTGCCATCGTCAAGCATATCCTGACCCGACACCGGGCGCGGCTGATCATCCGCTCGGAACTTGGCCAGGGGACCGATTTTACCGTCCGATTTTGACAGATCTCACACATCTTTCCGGCCCCAGTAATATTTGCCTATGTATATCAATTGGTTGAACTGTCACAAATGTTTCACCTAACTGACATAAAAGCAAAGCCTGTCGGGGCTTAAGAACAAGCCGCCGGAGCACGGCGATTGTAAGCGACAGACGCTTGCATCCCACACGAAAGCTCATTCTCGGGAGAGATAAATGAATATGCTGAAACTGTCCGTAGCGGCTCTGGTCGCCTCAGTCGCCTTTGCTGGCGCCGCCGCTGCGCGTGATCAGGTCCAGATCGCTGGTTCCTCCACCGTTCTTCCCTATGCCAAGATCGTTGCCGAAACCTTTGGCGAGACCTTTACCAAGTTCAAGACCCCGGTCGTCGAATCCGGCGGCACCGGCGCTGGCCTGAAGGAATTCTGCAAGGGCGTTGGCCCGGAAACCATTGATATCGCCAATGCTTCGCGCCCGATCAACAAGTCTGAAGCCGAAGCCTGCAAGGCAGCTGGCGTGACGGACATCCAGGAAGTCAAGTTCGGCTATGACGGCATCGTTTTCGCCGTCGATAGCTCCAACAAGGACCTCGCCCTGGTGCCGACCGACCTTTACAAGGGTCTGGCTGCGGAAGTCGTGGTTGACGGCAAGCTTGTTCCCAACCCTTACAAGAAGTGGTCGGAAGTCAACAAGGACCTGCCGGACACCGACATCATGGCGTTCATTCCGGGCGAAAAGCACGGCACGCGCGAAGTGTTCGAAGTCAATGTCCTTCAGCAGGGCTGCAAGGACGCTGGCGCTCTTGATGTGATCAAGGCTGCGATCGGCGAAAAGGATGCTCCCAAGAAGTGCATCGCCGTACGTAAGGATGGCAAGGCTGTCGATATCGATGGCGATTACAGCGAAACGCTGGCCCGTATCTCTGCCAACAAGACCGCCATTGGCGTGTTTGGCCTGTCCTTCTATGAAAACAATGCCGACAAGCTGAAGGTCGCCACCGTTTCCGGCGTCAAGCCTTCGGTTGAAACCGTTGCCACTGGCAAATACCCGGTTTCGCGTCCGCTGTTCTTCTACGTCAAGAAGGCCCATCTCGGCGTCATTCCTGGCATGAAGGAATATGTCGACTTCTTCCTGTCCGAGCAGATGATCGGCCCTGACGGCCCACTGGCCAATTACGGTCTGGTTCCGGCTCCCGACAAGGAACGCGAAGAGTTCCGCGCCAAGTTCACCGCTGGCAAGTAAGTCTTTGTGGCTGGCGCGGACATTTGCCGCGCCAGCCTCATCATGATGTTGCGGTTGATGTTTATTGATGACGTAACATGCGGCCCGGCCCTTGGCGGCAGGGCGTGGAGAGGCCGGGGATGGTAGAATGAGTACGTCAATCCTAATTTTCATCGTTATTGCTATCGGGATCATCGGCTACCTGCTGGGCTCGTCGCGGGCGCAGTCGCTCGCGCAAGGCCGCGCATCCGCCCTGCATTCCCGCTATGGCTATCATGGCAGTTTCGTTTCCATTCTGGCGGTTGTGCCTGCTTTCCTGGTGCTGGGTCTCTGGATGGCGATTGCGCCATCGCTGATCGAAACCCGGGTACGCGAGGCGATGCCCGATACGGTCAAGGCGCAGGCCGGAGCCACCCAGAACCTCAATTACGGCACGATCGGTGCGATCGCGCGCGGCCTGAAGAGCCTTGACGACGAGCAATTGGCCAAGCTGAAAAGCGCCGATGCCACGACGGCCCGCACCATGCTGGCCGAACAGGGCGTGCCGCTGGCCGGTGAGCCTGAGCCTTACATGATCGTAGCCGCCGAGGCGCTGAACGGCATGCGCGCCATCAACGACATGGCGCTGACCATCGTGGTGATTGCCACCTCGCTCGCAGGCGCCCTGTTTGCGCTGCGGTTGATTGCGCCGCGCTTTCGTGCGCGCAACCGGGTCGAACAGGCCATTCAGGCGGCGCTGGTGATCTGCTCTTCCATCGCCATTCTGACCACGGTCGGCATTATCCTGTCGATGTTGACGGAAGCCACCCACTTTTTCCGGGAGGTTCCGGCCTGGCGCTTCTTCTTCGGTACGGTCTGGGATCCCCGTTTTGCAGCCGCTGGCGCTACAGATACCGGCGGCCAGTTCGGATTGATCCCACTTCTGCTCGGAACGCTCTATATCGGCGTTGTCGCCATGCTGTTTGCCGTGCCCGTCGGCCTGTTTGCAGCCATCTACATGGCCGAATATGCCTCGCCACGGCTGCGCGCCATCACCAAGCCGCTGCTGGAAGTGCTGGCGGGCATTCCGACCATCGTCTACGGTTTCTTCGCGCTGACCTCGGTCGGTCCGTTCCTGCGCGATATATCCGCCAAGATCAACGGCATTGCCACCGGTGATTTCGCCAGCTTCATCCAGGCACAGAGCGTGTTGACGGCAGGCTTCGTCATGGGGATCATGCTGATCCCCTACGTCTCCTCCCTGTCGGACGACATCATCACCGCTGTGCCGCGTTCGCTTCGGGACGGCTCGCTCGGCCTGGGCGCCACACGGTCGGAAACCGTCAAACGGGTGATCCTGCCCGCAGCACTTCCGGGTATTGTCGGCGCCTTGCTGATGACCGCCTCGCGCGCCATCGGCGAAACCATGATCGTGGTGCTGGCCGCAGGCGTTGCAGCACGTATCCAGCTTAATCCTTTCGAGCCGATGACAACGGTCACCGTCAAGATCGTCAACCAGCTGACAGGCGACCTTGAATTCACCTCGCCGCAAACACTGGTGGCCTTCGCGCTGGGTATTACCCTGTTTGCCATCACGCTTTGCCTTAATATCTATGCACTTTACATCGTGCGCAAATACCGGGAGCAGTACGAATGAGCGAGACCCTCTCCCCCGCTGCGGCAGGCCACGGCGCTGGCGCCCTTGCCCCTGTATCACGCCCTCGCCGGGACATTGGCATCAAGCGCCGCTATGCCGCCGAGCGCCGGTTCCGGGCCTATGGTATCATCGCCATCAGCTTCGGCTTGCTGTTCTTGTTCCTGCTGCTCGCTTCGGTGATTTCCAAGGGCTACACGGCCTTCTGGCAGACCACGATCACCGTGCCGGTTGAGTTCAGCGAAAAGCTGATCGATCCGAGCAATCAGCGCGCGACAAATCCCGATGTGTTGGTTGCGGCCAATTATCCGGTTCTGGTGCGCAATGCGCTTGCGGCCAAACTGAAGATCGACACCTCGAACCGTCCGGCAATGAAGCAATTGACCGAGATGGTCTCCGACAATGTTCGCGTACAATTGCGCAACATGGTCGTTGCCGATCCATCGATCATCGGCAAGACGGTTCCGGTTTCGGTCCTGGCCAGTGCCACAGTCGATACGGCCTTCAAGGGACAATTCGACCTGACGGTCGATGAGAGCAGCCGAAAGATTTCCGATCAGCAGATCGGCTGGATGAATGCGCTGGCTGAAAGTGGCGCCCTGGCCAAATCCTTCAATACCGGCATTTTCGTCAACGGCGCATCCAGCCGTCCAGAAGCGGCAGGCGTTGGCGTGGCTTTGATCGGGACCGCCTATATGATGCTGACCGTGCTGGTCCTGTCTCTGCCGATCGGGGTTGCTGCCTCGATCTATCTGGAAGAATTTGCCCCGAAGAATCGTTGGACCGACCTGATCGAGGTTAATATCAACAATCTCGCGGCCGTTCCCTCTATCGTCTTCGGCCTGCTGGGTCTGGCGGTGTTCATCAACTTCGCCGGTCTGCCGCGCTCGGCCTCGCTGGTCGGCGGCCTGGTGCTGACCTTGATGACCCTGCCGACGATCATCATCGCCACTCGCGCAGCCTTGAAAGCCGTGCCTCCGTCGATCCGCGCTGCGGCACTGGGTCTGGGTGCGTCCAAGATGCAGACGGTCTTCCACCATGTGTTGCCGCTGGCCATGCCTGGCGTGTTGACCGGCACGATTATCGGCCTTGCCCATGCGTTGGGCGAGACCGCGCCGCTGCTTCTGATCGGCATGGTGGCTTTCGTGGCGGATTATCCGGGCACGCCGCTCGATCCGTCGACGGCGCTGCCGGTACAGATCTATATGTGGGCCAATGAAGCGGAACGCGCTTTCGTAGAGCGGACGTCCGGCGCCATCATCATTCTGCTGATCTTCCTGCTGATCATGAATGTCGGTGCCATCCTGCTGCGCAGGCGGTTTGAGCGGCGGTGGTAGAAACCAGCCGAAGCATGGTCCTGGACGATGACGTCCAGGAAAGTTCATCGGGCCTACGTCAAGCGATTGCGAAAAGACAGGCCGGAGGGTTAAGAACATGAACATGATGTCTGAAGCAGCAGTTGAAAAGGCCTTGGATCAGAAGATGACCGAAGTGAACACCAAGATGGTCGGCAAGGATGTGTCCGTTTACTACGGCGAAAAGCGCGCCCTGTTCGACGTAAACCTGAATGTCCGCGAAAATACCGTTACGGCGCTGATCGGTCCTTCGGGTTGCGGCAAGTCTACTTTCTTGCGGACGCTGAACCGCATGAACGACACCATCGATCATTGCCGGGTCACCGGCCTTATCACCCTCGATAATATGGATATCTACGATCCATCCATCGACGTCGTCGAGCTTCGCGCCCGCGTCGGCATGGTGTTCCAGAAGCCGAACCCCTTCCCCAAGTCGATCTACGAAAACATTGCTTACGGCCCGCGCATCCATGGTCTGGCCCGCAACAAGGCGGACATGGACCAGATCGTTGAAAAGAGCCTTCAGCGCGCCGGTCTTTGGAATGAAGCAAAGGATCGCCTTCAGGAGCCGGGAACGGGCCTGTCCGGCGGACAGCAGCAGCGTCTGTGCATTGCCCGCGCCATTGCCGTCAGCCCCGAAGTGATCCTGATGGACGAGCCCTGCTCGGCCCTGGACCCGATTGCCACGGCCAAGGTGGAAGAGCTGATCCACGAATTGCGGGCCAATTTCACCATCGTCATCGTCACCCATTCGATGCAGCAGGCCGCCCGCGTATCCCAACGCACGGCAATGTTCCATCTCGGCCAGCTGGTCGAGGAAAACGATACCGACAAGATGTTCACCAACCCGGACGACCAGCGGACCCAGGACTATATCATGGGCCGGTTCGGCTGATCCGACGGTTGATTGAAAACGCATCTTTTTAAAGGATCAGAACATGACAGCGCATATCTACACCGCCTTTGACGAGGAACTGAAATATCTGATGCGCCGCATTTCGGAAATGGGCGGTCTGGCCGAGCAGATGGTGGGTGAATCCGTTCGCGCGCTGGTCAATTCCGATGCCGCCCTCGCCCAGAAGGTGATCTCCGACGACGTGATCATGGACAATGCCGAGCGTGAAGTGGGTGACAAGGCGATTGTCACCATTGCAAAACGCCAGCCCATGGCCGCCGATCTGCGCGAAATCATCGGTGCGCTCAGGATCGCCTCGGATCTGGAACGGGTCGGCGATCTCGGCAAGAACAATGCCAAGCGGGTCATGGCCGTGCAAGGCACCGGCGTGCCGCGCAAGCTGGCTCGCGGCATCGAGCATCTTTCGGAACTGGCGATGACCCAGCTCAAGGAAGTGCTGGATGTCTATACCACCCGCTCGGCGGAAAAGGCCAAGTCGATCCGCGACCGCGATGAGGAGATCGATGCGATCTACACCTCGCTGTTTCGCGAATTGCTGACCTATATGATGGAAGATCCGCGCAACATCACCACCTGCACGCACCTGCTGTTCTGCGCCAAGAATATCGAGCGCATCGGCGACCATGCCACCAATATCGCCGAGACCATCTATTACATGGCCACTGGCGCACAGCCCGAGGGTGAGCGCCCGAAGGACGACACGACGACCGCTTTCGGGGTCGCCGATTGAGATGACAGTGCGAGGATGCTGACCCATCCTCGCGTAGAATGACTTGCTGCTATCTCAAGGCATCAAGACCTGAGATATCAGAGAAAAGCATATCAACAGCCATGGTCAATGGCTGCTGGTATGAAACCATGACGGAGATTGGCATCGGACACCTGAGCGTCTGACGCCAAATGGGGTGGGGGCTTCACCCGAAGGTTCGACCTGTGGCGACAGGCCAGCCTTCCAGTCACAGTAGAGCGCCATTGTGAAGCGCAAACATGCTGTAAACATCGAAATTCTCGTATTGCCGTGTTCTTTTTCGCCAGAGCGGACAAGGAAAGGCTTGCGGGAAGACTCTCTCATTGAAGGTATGGGATCGAATGCTGCCGAAAATTGCCGTCGTTGAAGACGAAGAAGCCCTGAGCGTCCTTTTGCGTTATAATCTGGAATCTGAAGGCTATGAGGTCGAAACCATTCTGCGGGGAGACGAAGCCGAGCTTCGCCTGCAGGAACGGGTGCCGGATCTGCTGATCCTCGATTGGATGTTGCCGGGTGTTTCCGGCATTGAACTGTGTCGCCGCCTGCGGATGCGGCCCGATACCGAGCGCCTGCCAATCATCATGCTGACGGCGCGCGGCGAAGAGAGTGAGCGGGTGCGTGGACTTGCCACCGGCGCCGACGATTATGTCGTCAAGCCTTTCTCGACGCCGGAATTGATGGCCCGCGTCAAGGCTATGCTGCGCCGTGCCAAGCCGGAAGTTCTGTCCAGCCTGCTGCGGTGCGGCGATATTGAGCTTGATCGCGAAACCCACCGTGTCCATCGCAAGAGCCGCGAAGTGCGCCTCGGGCCGACCGAATTCCGGCTGCTGGAATTCCTGATGACCTCACCCGGCCGGGTGTTCTCCCGCTCTCAACTGCTGGATGGCGTCTGGGGCCATGACATTTACGTGGACGAGCGCACAGTCGATGTCCATGTCGGACGGCTGCGCAAGGCGCTCAACTTTTCCAACATGCAGGACGTGATCCGCACGGTGCGCGGCGCTGGCTATTCGATGGAAGCATAAGATCGCCGCTCGGTTTTTATGGACCGAAAACCCAGTGGAACGAAAAAAGCGAGCCGGGCGGCTCGCTTTTTTTATGACATGTGATCAGAGATCAACGGGCCGAGATCAGCGCGCGTTAGCGGCAGCCCGGCGCCGCTCGTTTACCGGCTGGTAAGCGAGCTTCGCATGATATTTGCAATAGGGCGAATTGTCCTGGCTGTCGCAGCCGCAGAAGTGAAACTCATCGGTCATCGGGTCGCCAACCGGCCATTTGCAGGTCCGCTCGGTGAGATCGGTCAGCGACAGGCGGCGCGAGGCTGGCAGGATGGTGGTGTTGAGAACCGGCAAGGCAGCCATGTTCTCGGTGACATCCATGTCGAGATCGTCGTTCAGCGCGGTCGCCGCAGCGGTGCGGGCTGCAGGACGCGGCGCGCTCGAAGGCGTGCGTGCGGCAAAGTTCGGTGCGCGGGGCGTGGACGGTGCCGGCCGCTTGGGTGTGCGCGCTGGCGTCGCGGCAGGACCGCCTGCCTTGGCGCGGCCAGGAAGGCACAGCCGATGCACCTTGCCAATCACGGCATTCCGGCTGACGCCGCCAAGCTGTGTCGCAATCTGACTTGCGCTCAGGCCTTCGGCCCATAATTTCGTGAGTCTTTCAACTCGCTCGTCCGTCCAGTTCATGCCGCAATCTCCGCCTGGTGCACGCGCTTGACGCGGAATCCATCATCCATGTCCCGGAAGGTTCCGGAACCCAACTTTCCTCGTGTTGTCGGTGACTGTTTCCGCCGCATGCAGTGTAGTAATTCGTCATTAACCTAGTGTGAGCCTGACTCCGTGACAAGAGTCGCCGAATCATCGTGAATCGAATTTCAGGCTTTTCCCCAACTTGCTATCCACCGATTTTTTATCGATGCGGCATCCTCGAGAGGGTTTCCAAGGACATCTCGGTGCGATCCGGTTGCAACGCCTTTGCCCCGATGTTTTGTTGACAACGCTGGCGGAAGCCGGAATAGTGCAAATGCCGCCGAAAGGCGGCATTTTTGATTTTTCCACCGGTTTTTCGGTGGTTGGCACGCAACATTGTTCAGACTTCAAAAAGCCGCTCGAAAGGATTTTCCGTCATGGCTCAGACATCAACGCCGCTGTTCAACACGTTTTCACGTGCGCCGCTGCGTTTCGAGCGAGGCGAGGGCCCGTGGCTTTATACTGAAACAGGCGAGCAATATCTCGACTTTGCCGGCGGCGTCGCCGTGACCTCCTGCGGCCATTCGCATCCGCATCTCGTCGAGGCTTTGAAAAGCCAGGCGGAAAAAGTCTGGCATCTTTCGAACCTTTATGAGGTTCCCGGCCAGGAACGCCTGGCAGCAAGGCTGGTCGAGGCAACATTTGCCGACAAGGTGTTCTTCACCAATTCCGGTGCTGAAGCACTGGAATGCGCCATCAAGACGGCCCGCCGCTACCATTATAGCAAAGGCCATCCGGAGAAATTCCATATCATCACGTTCGAGGGTGCTTTTCATGGCCGCACCATCGCCACCATCGCGGCGGGCGGCCAGGAAAAATATCTTGAAGGCTTCGGCCCCAAGGCGCCCGGCTTCGACCAGGTGCCGTTCGGCGATCTCGACGCTTTGAAAGCGGCGATCACCGACAGCACGGCAGCGTTGCTGATCGAACCGATCCAGGGCGAAGGCGGTATTCGCGTCGTTGGGACCGAGTTCCTGCGCGAATTGCGGGCAATCTGCGACGAAAAGGGCCTGCTGCTCATTCTCGATGAAGTACAGTCGGGTGTTGGCCGGACGGGCAAGTTCTTTGCCCATGAATGGGCTGGCCTCACGCCCGATATCATGGCGGTGGCCAAGGGCATCGGCGGTGGCTTCCCGTTCGGTGCCTGCCTTGCCACAGAAGAGGCTGCGTCCGGCATGACGGCTGGCGTGCATGGCACGACCTATGGCGGCAATCCGCTGGCCATGGCGGTCGGCAACGCCGTTCTCGATCTGGTTCTCGCCGATGACTTCCTGCAAAATGTCCGGGATGTGGCGCTGGTCTTCCGCCAGGGTCTGGCCGGTCTGAAAGACCGTTTTCCGGGCGTGATCGAAGACGTGCGGGGCGAAGGCCTGATGCTCGGCATCAAGGCAGCCGTGCCGTCCTCGGACCTGCTGCATGCAATGCGCCACGAGCATATTCTGGGCGTTCCGGCTGGTGATAACGTCATCCGCCTGCTTCCGCCGCTGACGCTGACTGCCGAACAGGCCCGAGAAGGCCTCAAGCGCATCGAACAGGCCGCCGAGGCCTTGTCCGCGCAGGCCGCCCTCAAAATCGCTCAGGCATGAACGACAGGTAACACCATGGCATCCCCGAAACACTTCCTCGATCTCTCGGCCATGACGTCCGAGGACCTTCACTCTATTCTGTCCGACGCCCATCAGCGCAAGACCAGGACCCGGGCCGGAACAGCGGATAAGCCGCTGGCCGGCAAGATGCTGGCGATGATCTTCGAAAAGCCATCGACCCGCACCCGCGTCTCCTTCGATGTCGGCATGCGCCAACTGGGCGGCGAGACGCTGTTTTTGTCCGGCACGGAAATGCAGCTTGGCCGCGCCGAGACGATTGGCGATACCGCCAAGGTTCTGTCGCGCTATGTCGACGCGATCATGATCCGCACCACCGATCACAACCGCCTGCTGGAACTGGCCGAACACGCCACCGTTCCGGTGATCAATGCACTGACCGACCTTACCCATCCCTGCCAGATCATGGCTGACATCATGACCATCGAGGAACATCGCGGCCCGATCCGGGGCAAGACGCTGGCCTGGACGGGTGATGGCAACAATGTCCTGCATTCGCTGGTGGAAGGGGCTGCCCGCTTCGGCTACCGGATGAACATGGCAGTGCCAATGGGCTCTGAGCCGGAAGACCAGATCCTCAACTGGGCGCGCAACAATGGCGGCGAGATCATGCTCTGCCATGATGCCGACCGGGCCGTGGCCGGTGCCGATGCCGTGATCACCGATACCTGGGTATCGATGAACCTGGAGCACAAGGCACGCGGCCATAACGTATTCCAGCCCTTCCAGGTCAATCCCGCCCTGATGAAACAGGCAAAGCCCGATGCATTGTTCATGCACTGCCTGCCCGCTCATCGCGGTGAGGAAGTGACCGATGAAGTGATCGACGGGCCGCAATCGGTCGTGTTCGACGAGGCGGAAAACCGGCTGCATGCCCAGAAGTCCATTCTCGCCTGGTGCTTTGGCGCGGTTTGAAGGTCTTCAGGCTGCTGAAAGCCTTGAAAAGTGGGGTTGCAGGATGCGCTGCCCCTCGAGATTGCGAGAGCATGGCTGATGCGCAATTTTACCGCTTGATCTTGAGGCGGTAAGATACCATTTGTCCGTCTTGTTTCGAGACATGGTCTTTTCCTCGGTTCAGACTGGTCTCTGTGAGCCCACCTTGACCAAATAATCGTCATGCAGTCGTTTTAGATTGCAACGCCTTGCGGTAGATGCATGGCGTTGCCCTGCATTCATCCAAGGATGCGTTCGTGCCAGGAGTTGTGCCATGACAGACAAATTGAGCGCGTTGGGCGAGTTCGGCTTTGCCGGTGACGACCGGGTCGTACCCTTCCAGGTCGATGGTCTGGATGTGCGGGGCCGTGCGGTCCAGCTCGGGCCTTTGCTCAATACGATCCTCGATCGGCATGACTATCCACCGGCTGTTGCACGCCTGCTGGCCGAGGCGATTGCGCTGACGGTGCTGATCGGTACCTCGCTGAAATTCGAAGGCAAGTTCATCGTCCAGACCAAGAGCGATGGCCCGGTGGATTTGCTGGTTTGCGATTTCGCCACTCCGGAAAATGTCCGCGCCTATGCCCGCTTTGACGAAGAACGTCTGGCGCAGGCACTGGCGGACGGCAAATCGACACCGACCGACCTGCTCGGCGCTGGCATCCTGGCCTTTACCATCGATCAGGGCAATTACATGCAGCCCTATCAGGGCATCGTGCCGCTGGATGGCTCCTCGCTGGAAGACATTGCCGGTTTTTATTTTCGCCAGTCGGAGCAGATCCCGACACGGGTGCGGCTGGCCGTGGCCGAGCTGTTCGATCGCGACAGTTCCGGCAAGCCGCGCCATAGCTGGCGCGCTGGCGGGCTGATCGCGCAATTCCTGCCGGAGGCACCGGAGCGCATGCATCAGGGCGACCTGCCGGGCGGCGATGGCGACGACAATCAATATGACGGTCCCGATGATGACAATTGGGCGGAAGCCCGGATGCTGGTGGAAACCATCGACGGCGACGAACTGACCGATCCGCAGATCGGCACCGAACGGCTGCTGTTCCGGCTTTTCCATGAGCGCGGCGTGCGCGTTTATGAACCGCAGGCCGTCTATGATCGGTGCAGCTGTTCCCGCGACAAGATCAAGGGTGTGCTCAAGGGCTTTACCGCCGAGGAAATCGCCGCCAGCGAAGAAGAAGGCGAAATTTCCGTGACCTGCGAATTCTGCTCGACCACGTATAAATACGAGGCCGATGAAGTGACGCCCGCATGATTGCGGGCGCTCAAAGGATCAGGATTGCCCTAAAATCATTGACATTCGTGCCAGTCGGGCCGGTTTCGAACAGATCGCCAAGCGCTTCAAAGGCGCTGTAGCTGTCATGGGCGTCAAGCAGGGCCGCACCATCCAGCCCCAGTTGTTTCAATCGGACAATGCTGGTGCCATCGGCAAAGGCACCGGCATTGTTTTCCGTGCCATCAATGCCATCGGTGTCGGCGGCCAGTACCTCGATACCGTGACCAGCCTCAATATCGTGACCAGCAATGCCCAGCGCCATGGCGAGCGCGAAAGCGCCGTTGCGCCCGCCGCGCCCTGCGGCCTGCGCCCCCTCGTTTTTGATGGTGACCGTGGTTTCGCCACCGGACAACAATACGACTGGCTTGGGAAATGGCCGGTCCTTTCCAGCAATTTCACGGGCCAGCGCGGCATGAACGCCAGCCACATCGCGCGCCTCCCCCTCGATACTGTCGGATAGGATCGCAGCGCGCACGCCAGCCGCTTCAGCGGCAAGCGCTGCTGCCTCCAGCGAGACGCTGGCTGAAGCGATGACATGATGCCGGTTGCGGGCAAAAGCGGGATCGTCCGGCCGGGGTGCATCGGCGGCTGGAGAATTCAGGTGATCCAATGCCGCCTGCGGCAGGTGCAAACCATAGGCGCGGATGATCTCCAGCGCCTGATGACGGGTCGAGGCATCCGGCACGGTCGGGCCGGAAGCGACATGGGCCGGGTTGTCGCCGGGAATATCGGAAACGATCAGGCTGACGACCGGTGCTCTGGTCAAGGCCGCCAACCTCCCGCCCTTGATCGTTGACAGGTGTTTGCGCACCACGTTCATCGCGCTGATCGGCGCGCCGCAGGCCAGCAATTGCCTGTTGAGGTCGATTTCGTCTTCCAGGGTCATCCCGGCGGGCGGAGCGGGCAACAGGGCCGAGCCGCCACCGCAGATCAGGGCAATCACCAGATCATCCGGGCCAAGCGGAGCAATGGCGCGCTTCAGCCGTTCAGCCGCAGCGAGGCCATTGGCATCGGGCACCGGATGCGCCGCTTCCAGCAGTTCCAGCCGGGCAAGCGGGCAGCCATAACCGTATCGGGTAACGATAACGCCTTCCAGCGGGCCATCCCACAGCGTCTCCAGGGCAGCGGCCATCTGGGCAGCGCCTTTGCCTGCACCGACCACCACGGTGCGGCCTTTCGGCCTTGCGGGCAAATGGGTTCGGATACCGCTCAGCGGATCGGCCGCCGCAACGGCAGCCGCAAACAGTGAGGCCAGAAAGGAACGGGGAGCAAGCGTCAGAGGAGCCATCACCAAACTTATGCAGCCCTCGCCTTGGCAATCGCCTCCTTCAACGCTTTTTCATCCAGCGCGCCGGGATAGAGCGTCGTGCCGATCACGAAGGATGGCGTGCCGCGAAAATTCAGCGCTTGCGCCTGGAGCCAGTTGCGATCCAGCAGGCGAGAAATCTTGTCGCTGTTCTTGTTGGCGGCAGCCTTGACGGCGGTCATATCGACGCCAACGCTTTCAAGCGCCTGTGATACGGAATCCTGCGTCAATCCGCCCTTGATACCCAGCAGGGCATCCTGCGCCGCCTGGTACTGTCCAAGATTTGCAATGGCCAGAACGGCCTGGGCGGCAAAAACCGAGGCCGGACCAAAGACCGGCCAATCCTTCATCACCAGCCGCACATGACCGTCTTCCTTCACCACTTTGCTGACAACAGGGTGATAGGTTTTACAGTAGCCGCATTGATAATCGAAGAATTCGGCAATGGTGACATCGCCCTTTGGGTTGCCCAGCACGGGAATATCCTTATCGAAGAAAATCTCCTGCGGACCGGGGTCTTTGGCCCTCAGCAAACCGGGCGTGGCGAGGCAGGCGGCTGCAGCGGCAACCAATGTCCGGCGTTTGATCATCACAAAATCCCCATTGTAAGCACAAACTATCATGGGTCTTGCAGGTCGGAATAAAAATTATCGTGTCCGGCGCAGAGCAATCGGTCAAGCGCTGAACATCGCAAGCACTTGCCGTGGCAATCAAAACTGGTTTTATAGCGGGGCGACGTCCAGATAGCGTTCCAGGAATTCCGACAGCAGGGTTGTCGGCACCAGCATGACCACGGTGATGGTCGAGACCAACAAAGTCTGGCCATCCAGTACCGCCGATGTCAGCCGGAACACGCCACCGACCAGGCCAAGCAGGAGCAACAGCCAGAGCAGGATTACCACCTGCCCGAGCCCGGGCATCAGGACGGATATGGCGATCAGCAGCGCATTGGCATAGGCAATCGGCAGCGCCAGCCAGTTGGATGTCACCACCAGGGCGTTGAAGCGGTCGTCAATCGAGAAGAAGCGGCAGACGAAACCAACCAAAATCAGCGGTAGCATCCAGCTCGCCAGATCGATCATCGACATGCGCAGGAAAAACAGGGTCCGCATCTGCTGATAAACCGGGATATCCTCCAGCAATGCCTGGTACCAGAACACCCATGAAAACATCATGGCAGGCAAAGACCAGGCGATGGACCAGAAGGAGCGGCTGACGCCCCGATCGGACAGGTCAAGATAGCTGAAACCCTGGCGGTCGCCTTTCAGCAACAGCCAGATCCCGGTCAGGTAGATTTCGACCTCTTTAAGCCCCGGCATGGGCAAACCAGCTGCTGATAAACGCGCCGTATATGCCGGTCAGCGCCTCCAGATCCGGGACGGCGACCCGTTCATCGACCATATGCATGGTCTGGCCGACAAGGCCGAATTCCACCACCGGGCAGTAATCCTTGATGAAGCGGGCGTCGGACGTGCCACCTGTTGTCGACAGGGCTGGCGTTTTGCCGGTCATTTTTTCGATGGCAGCACTCAAGGACGAGATCAGCGCGTTGTTACGGGTCAGGAACACCTGGCTTGGCCGGTCGGCCCAGACCAGCTCATAGGCAATCGGCGGGCGGCCCGGTCGCAGCAGCGGGTCGGCGCTGGCCGCATCCAGGCGGGCAATGATTTCGGCCCTGAGCGTCTCGGCGGTCCAGGTATCGTTAAAGCGGATATTGAATTTGGCACGGGCACGGGCCGCAATGACATTGGTGGCGGCATTGCCGACATCAATCGTCGTGACCTCCAGATTGGAAGGCTGGAAATTTTCCGTTCCCGCATCGAAAGCCGGATACATCAGCGCTTCCGCAAGCTTGATCACGCCCCGCACCGGATTGTCGGCCAGATGCGGATAGGCAGCATGGCCCTGCACGCCCTTGACGATGATCTCGCCTGAAAGCGAGCCGCGCCGGCCGATCTTGATCATGTCGCCAAGCTGGTCGGGATTGGTCGGTTCGCCCACCAGGCAAGCATCCCAGCGCTCGCCTTTGGCGGCGGCCCATTCCAGAAGTTTGGTGGTGCCGTTGATCGACGGGCCTTCCTCATCCCCTGTTATCAGGAAGGAGATCGAGCCTTTCGGCGCACCATGGCTTTCAATATGGCGGGCAATGGCTGCGACAAAGCAGGCGATGCCACCCTTCATGTCGACTGCGCCACGCCCGTAAAGCTCACCCCCGGCAATCTCGGCGGAAAACGGCGGATAGGTCCAGTCCGCCTCATTGCCAACGGGTACGACATCAGTATGCCCAGCAAACATCAGATGCGGACCTTCCGTGCCCAGCCGGGCATAGAGATTCTCGATATCCGGAGTGCCCTCTTCCCGCGCCACCATCCGCTCCACGGTAAAGCCCAACGGCTCCAGCATGGCGGCCAGCGCCGTCAGCGCGCCGCCTTCGGCAGGCGTCACGGAGGGGCAGCGGATCAGGGTCTGAAGATTGTCGACGGGATCTGTGGCGGATGAAATGGCTGGATGCTTTGACATATCGATCTTGAGAACGAGGCAAGGGGGAGGATGGACGCCATCGCGGCTGAAAGGGGCAAGAACGGCCAAGGATCGCCGTGACCTGCCCCCGGATAGCAGCAGGATCAGTCGCGCAGCAGCTCGTTGATACCGGTCTTGGAGCGGGTCTGGGCATCGACGCGCTTGACGATCACGGCGCAATAGAGGCTGGGCGCCGGCAAGCCGTTCGGCATGGTGTTGGGCGATGGCATGGAGCCTGCAACAACCACGGAATACGGCGGCACTTCACCATACATCACCTCCCCGGTGGCGCGGTCGATGATCTTGGTGGATTTGCCGATATAGACGCCCATGCCGAGCACCGCGCCTTCGCGGATGATGCAGCCTTCCACGACTTCGGAGCGTGCGCCGATGAAGCAATTGTCCTCGATAATGGTCGGTCCGGCCTGCATCGGCTCCAGCACGCCGCCAATGCCGACGCCGCCCGACAGATGCACATGGCGGCCGATCTGGGCGCAGGAGCCCACCGTCGCCCAGGTATCGACCATGGTGCCCTCGCCGACATAAGCGCCGAGATTGACAAAGGACGGCATCAGAATGGCATTTGGGGCAATGAAGGCCGAGTGACGCACCACTGCATTGGGCACGGCGCGGAAACCGGCGGCACGGAACTGATTTTCGCCCCAGCCTTCGAATTTGGACGGCACCTTATCCCACCAGGTCGAAGCCCCCGGCCCGCCCTTGACGACTTCCATGTCATTGAGGCGGAAGGACAGCAGCACAGCCTTTTTCAGCCATTGATGCACGGTCCATTGGCCATCCTCTCCACGGGTTGCAACCCGTACCTTGCCCTGGTCGAGCAGGGCAAGCGATTGCTCCACAGCATCGCGCACTTCGCCCTTGGTCGAGAGGGTAATGGTGTCGCGATTGTCGAAAGCGGTATCGATGACAGTCTGTAGCGAGGAGAGGTCCATAGCGCTCATGAGGATTCCTTAAACTTCATTGGCTAACGTCAAGTCCCGATGCCATCGGTCCTGCGTTGATAAACTGGTAATTTCCTCTAGCGCATTGGCTTGGCCTTGGGAACCGTTCAGCGTCCTTTCCGACGCATGTTTTCCAAGGCAGCGCCGCCGCTTTGATTACGGTATGGATGCGAGAAGGACGTCGGCAGAAAGCGCCGTCGCCGTCATAAATCCCACTCGATTACAGGGATCATTCGGCAGTGCGGCAAGAGATGAAAGGTACGAAGATGGCAAAGATGCGCAATGGAAAACGGCGAAAGACGGATGGCAGCTGGGCGCCACTCAAGGATAACCAGACGGACCGCCAGAACGCCAGGATCGTGCCGCAGACGCCGCAGACCTTGTCGCCCTCCTATCGTCTCGCCTATGCCGATGAAGATTTCCTGTGCCGGGAAGAATTGCGCCCGGTGCGCCTACAACTGGAACTGCTGAAAACCGAAATGGTGCTCTCCGAACGGGGCATCAAATCCACCGTGGTAATGTTTGGCGGCGCGCGCATTCCGGCACCCGGCCAATCCGCCTGGGCAGCACGCAACGACATACAGCGGCGCAATCTCGAAGCCGCATCGGTGTTTTATGACGAGGCCCGCGCCTTTGCCCGGCAATGCAGCCAACACGCGGCACGGTTCAACTATCAGGAATATGTGGTCGTCACCGGTGGCGGACCGGGTGTGATGGAAGCCGGAAACCGCGGCGCCGCCGACGTAGGCGCGCCATCGATCGGCTTGAATATCGTGCTGCCGCATGAGCAGGCGCCCAATGCGTTCGTAACGCCGGACCTGTCCTTCAACTTCCACTATTTCGCCATCCGCAAGATGCATTTCCTGATGCGGGCCAAGGCAATCGTCGTCTTTCCAGGCGGCTTCGGCACGCTGGACGAAATGTTCGAGGCGGTGACGCTGATCCAGACCAAGCGCATGGCGCCAATCCCGCTCATCCTGTTCGGTCGGGAGTTCTGGCACAGGATCATTGATTTTGACAGCCTGGCGGAATTCGGAACCATTGCACCCGACGATGTCAAGCTGTTGAGTTTTGTCGAAACCGCTGACGAGGCCTGGGATATCATCGCCCAGCGGTATGAAATCGAAACGGCTGAAACCGCGTGACCGTATGGGGTGGCCGATCCGGCAAAAACGAAAAACCTGCCGTGCGGGCACACGGCAGGTTTTCCGGGACCCGCCATCGGAATGAGCGATGGCGATCAAGCGTGGCGCGCTGGTAAAGGAATGGGCCTTTCCTTTGCTCCCCTTACAGTACAATGCGCATATATGGCGCATGGCGCTGTAACACTTTATATCTGCTGCATAATCTCTCCATGCGTTCACAGAGATGACAGCCGATAGACCTGCGATCCGTTACCGGACCATGTTGATCACGGTGTCGAGCATGTCGGCTGCCGTCTGGAACACCTTGGAATTGGCGCTATAGGCACGCTGGGCGGCGATCATGTCCGAAAGCTCCGATGCCAGGTCGACGTTTGAACTTTCCAGCGTGCTGGATTCGATGGTGCCGAAGCTGCCTGTGCCGGCAAAGCCGACGACCACTGTGCCGGAATCTGCATCCACTTGATAGGCAGTGCCGCCGACCTCCTCCAGGTTGTCAGGGCTGGCAACGGTAGCAAGGGCGATCTTATAGGTATCTGTCGTGGTTCCGTCGGAAGATACGGTGCTGATAACGCCATCGCTGCCGATCGTGTAGTCGGACGAGCTGCTGGCAGCACTGCCGTTTGCGCTACCCGCTATGCTGGTGGAGGTGGCCATCTGGGTGATATCCGAAAAATCCAGATCAATCGTAAGGCCTGTCTCGGAATCGGTGAAGGACAGGGTGCTCGTGCTGCCGTCTTCCAACTCCCCTGCGCTATCGAAGGTCAATGTTGTCGAGCCTAGCTCACCATTGTCATAGGGGAAGCTGGTTCCGTCATCATCGTCATTAGCCTCGTCATTGCGGTAGATCGAAACCTCCCACTCATCGTCATCGGTCTTGGTGAAATAGATGTCGTATTGGGTGGAGGCACCCTGCTCGTCATAAGTGACGATCGAAGACTTCGCCGTGTAGGTAGCATCCGCCGAGTTCGAAGACGGTGTATCCCCAGAAACGACTTCTTCATCGCTTTCCAGATTGCCGCTGACTTCGCCGGTGGTCGTGGCCGACGCCGTGACCTCGTTGGTGTCGATTTTCACCGGTTCAAGACCGTCGAAACCATTGATGACAGAAGCCGGTTCGCCATTGTCATAGGAATAGCCCAGCAGCGTGTAGCCGGATGAGTTCACAAGATAACCGTCCTCGTCGATTTCGAAGTCGCCTTGGCGGGTCAGGAATGTATTGCCCTCATCATCTTGCACAACGAAATATCCGTCGCCGTCGATCGCCAGATCCGTCTCCGACGAGGTCGATTCCAGATCGCCCGACTGGGTCACCGTTTGGGTGGTCGTCGAACTCGTTCCGCCATTCACCAAACTCGAAAACGCAGTCTCCGTGCCTTTGTAGCCGGTCGTGCTCGTATTGGAAATATTATCCCCGATGGAGGTGAGTTTATTGGACTGCGCCGTCAGCCCCGATACCGATGAGTTCATTGCAGATGCAAGAGACATATAACGGTCTTTCTGTATAATTGTTGTCGTAGCAAATTGATGTCTATAAAAACTTGTGCGAGGCTTACGGCTTTTCTATTCGTTTGATTTTATTTCCTTATTTTAAATTCAGCCGCGAATTCGCGTGGGTCGAAACGCCCTTGGAGAATGCTTGGCAATGCAGCTGCGCGCCCGGCGAATCGGGGAAATGAAATGGAGACGGAACGATGGGAGAAGGCTGGCAGCCCTGCCCTCCATTGGGGGCATCTGGAACAGACGAAACCGCTGGCCTTAACGGGCTCGATAACGGCTTGCTCAGTCTCTTCAACGAAGGCCTGACAACTCCAGTAGTTTCGATTTTCGTAATATTTGTTAGAATTCCTGCCGATGTCCTTTCCAAAAAACTGGCAGGCAGCACAGAATTTGTTCATGATTTGATCTGGTTTTCGTGGGCAAACCTGCTAGATTGTGCCTATGAACCAATTGCTTTCCGCCCTCAGCAGACCCGCACTCGCCTATGGTGAAAACCAGTTCAGTTTTGGTGCCTTGGCCCTGATCCTGGCCGTGGTTGTGCTCGCGGCTCTCTGGCTACGGCTCTATTTAAAACTTCGGCAAAAGGAAGATTTCGACCTCGGAGCCGCGATTGCCGCCGAGCGGCAGGCAAGCGAGGATCGCCGTCTGGAGGCGCTGATGCAGGCGCAAGCCGAAATGCAGGGCCGGCTTGCGACCATGGCGGACCTGTTCGGCGCCCGGCAATCGGAATTCAACCGCAGCATCAACGAGCGGTTGGATGGCATGACGCACCGGCTGGGAAGTACGATTACCGAACAGACGAAATCCACCCATGACAATCTGCGCATCCTGCAGGAACGGCTGGCGGTGATCGATGCCGCGCAAAACAATATCCAGTCGCTGGCAAAGGATGTGGTCGGCTTGCAGGCCATTCTGTCCAACAAGCAGACGCGCGGCGCCTTCGGTCAGGCCCGGATGGAAACCATTATTGCCGATGGTCTGCCGATGGGTGCCTATGCCTTTCAGGACACGCTTTCCAACGGATCAAGACCCGACTGCACCATCCGGATGCCGAACGGCCAGCCACCGCTGGTGATCGACGCCAAATTTCCGCTCGAAGCCTGGAACGCCATCTGCGATGGGACGACGCCGGAACAGAAAAAACTCGCCGGTCAGCAGTTTCGGCGCGACATGGAGGTGCATCTCAAGGATATTTCGGAGAAATACCTGATGCACGGGGAAACGCAGGATACCGCTTTCCTGTTCGTGCCATCCGAATCGATCTTTGCGGAAATCCACGAGAATTTCGAGGGGATCGTCCAGCGCGCCCATAAGCTGCGGGTGGTGATCGTTTCGCCCTCCCTGCTGATGCTGTCGATCCAGGTCATCCAGGCCGTGCTGAAGGATCAGCGGATGCGCGAACAGGCCCACCTGATCCAGGGCGAGGTCATACACCTGATGGAGGATCTTGGGCGGCTTGACGAGCGGACCCGCAAGCTGCAAAGCCATTTCTTGGCCGCCCAGAAAGATGTCGAGATGATCCTGACCTCCACCGATAAGCTCAATCGGCGCAGTGCCAGAATAGAGGCGATGGATTTTGCCAGCGCGCCCGATCCGACGGCAAAACCAGCACCGCAATCAGATGCGAGTGTCGAGAGCCGGACGGGTCTTCTCAAGCTGCGCCTTGTTGACGAAGACTGATCACTGCCGCAAAACAGAGCCCGAATCAGTCGGACCGGTTTCCTTCAGGCCCGCATCGTTCAAGCAGCATCGTCAGGAGTGCGCCCATGATTACCGTTTTCGGCTCCATCAACATGGATCTCATCGCGACCACCAGCCGCCTGCCCAAGCCAGGTGAGACGGTGGCCGGCAATGGCTTTGCTACGGCAGCCGGCGGCAAGGGTGCCAACCAGGCGCTTGCCGCGCGCCGCGCGGGCGCGCAGGTGCGGATGGCTGGCGCGGTCGGCAAGGACGGCTTCGCCGCCCCTGCACTGGCGCTTCTGGAGGAAAGCGGAACGGATCTCGACAGCGTCAAGACCGTAGCGGAGGCAACCGGAACCGCACTCATTCTCGTCGGCGGTGACGGCGAAAACATGATTGCCGTCGTTCCCGGCGCCAATGGCAGCCTGACCAGCGCCGATGCCAGCGCCGCTATCAAGACCATGACCCGCAACGACAGTCTGGTGCTCCAGCTCGAAATTCCAGCCGCAGCCGTCGAAACCGCCCTGCATGAGGCCAAGGCCGCCGGTATCCGCACCATCCTGAATATTGCGCCGCTAACCGATGAGGCCGCGCGCCTCGGACGAATGGCCGATATCGTCATCGCCAATGAAACCGAATTCGAGCGGCTGGCTGGCGAGACCAACATGGGGGCTGCGGAACGCGAAGCCGCCCTTATCCGTCTACACGGCGAAACCGGACAGATCCTCATCGTAACGCTTGGGGCCGAAGGCGTCATCGCTATCCGCGACGGCAAGATCGAGCGTGCATCCGGCTTGACCATCGAGCCGGTCGATACTGTCGGTGCCGGGGATACGTTCTGCGGCTATCTTGCCGCTGGCCTCGACGCTGGCTTTGCCTTCGAGGAGGCACTGCACCGCGCTGCCGTCGCCGGATCACTGGCCTGTCTGAAAGCTGGCGCACAGCCCGCCATTCCGCTGGCAGAAGCCGTTACGGAAAGACTCTGATGCCGGATCGGCGCCGTGCTTGCTTCAGCGCGGCGCCGAGGGCCTGACTGCATAGCTTCAGGGCACGATCAGCGTGCCTGCCCCATGTTCCGTGAAGATTTCCAGCAGCACCGAATGCGCCGTCTTGCCGTTCAGGATGACAACGCCATGCACGCCAGCATTGATCGCGTCGATGCAGGTTTCGACCTTGGGGATCATGCCGCCGGAAATCGTGCCATCCTTGATCAGTGCGCGGGCCTGGGCCACTGACAATTCCTTGAACAGCTCGCCATTCTTGTCCAGCACGCCGGGAACATCGGTCAGAAACAGCAGCCGGTCGGCCCTGAGCGCACCAGCAATGGCGCCCGCAAAGGTATCGGCATTGATATTATAGGTATGGCCATCCCGACCGGGGGCGACGGGGGCGATGACCGGGATCATTTCCGACTTCGCCAGGAGATCAAGCAGCGTGCGGTCGACCTCGACCACTTCACCGACAAAGCCAAGGTCCAGAACCCGCTCGATATGGGAATCCGGATCAATCACGGTTTTCTTGGCCTTTTCGGCAAACACCATGTTGCCGTCCTTGCCGCAGAGCCCGATCGCCCATTCGCCGGTCTGGTTGATCAGCGCGACGATTTCCTTGTTGATCGATCCGGCCAGGACCATTTCGACGATTTCGACGGTTTTCTGATCGGTGACGCGCAGGCCGCCCTCGAATTTCGATTCGATCCCCATCTTGGTCAGCATCGCGCCGATCTGTGGGCCACCACCATGCACGACAATCGGGTTGACACCGGACTGTTTCAGCAGCGCGATATCGGCGGCAAAGGCCCGGCCCAATTCGGCATCGCCCATGGCGTGACCACCATATTTCACGACAATCGTCTTGTTTTCATAGCGCTGCATGAAGGGCAACGCCTGCGCAAGAAGGCGGGCCTGGGTCTGGCTTTCGGAGGCGCTCATTGAGGATCCCTTCGGTTGGTTCGGCGCCTTTTACCTCAAGAATACGGCAGATGGAATAATCCAGACGGCACTGTTGATCGAAATGATATGGGGAAACTGCAATGAACGCAGCTTCCCCGGACCATTACGCGAAGTGGATGCATGGATGAGCGATGAGATCGGGATATTGCTGGGGAAAATTGCGCTCAGGGACCGTATGGCGCTGTCGGAGCTCTATCGGCGCACCAGCCCGAAACTTTTTGGCATCTGCCTCCGTCTGCTGAAAGACAGGGGCGAGGCGGAAGACGCGATGCAGGAAATCTTCGTCAAAATCTGGCAGAGGGCTCAAAGCTTTGCCGCGACAGGCCATAACGCCATGGGCTGGCTTGGAACCATCGCCCGTTACCATTGCATAGACCGCCTGCGCATGAGGACGCCAGTTGCCGCCGAACTCGACGAGGCCTGGCGTGTTGCCGACAGCGCACCAGACCCGGAACAGGCAGCCAGCCTACGCAGTGAAGGAAAGCGGATTGACAGCTGCATGGAAGCGTTGGAAGCTGATCGCGCCGCCGCCGTGCGGCAGGCCTATGTGGAGGGGCTTAGCTATCAGGAGTTGGCGGAGCAGTTCAATGTACCGTTGAACACGATGAGGACATGGCTGCGACGCAGCCTTTTGGCATTGAGAGAGTGCTTGGAAAGATGACGACACCGGATCAGAGCAAGGGGGACCGCTCCAGAGACGAGGTTCTGGCGGGGGAATATGTGCTCGGCGTGCTTTCGGCCAAAGGCCGCGTTGAGGTGGAGGCCCGCCTAAAGCGGGACAGGCCCTTCGCCGCTATCGTCCAGCGCTGGGAGGAGAACCTTTCACAGTTCAATGACGATTATGGCGTGGAATTGCCACGGCCGGAAAGTTTTCAGAAGCTGGAATCCCGACTGTTTACCGAGAAGAGCACCGGCCCGGCTGGTCCCTGGGTGAGACTTTGGCATTCCGTCCCCTTCTGGCGCGGCCTGTCCTTGACCAGTCTGATCGCAGTCGCCAGTCTGATCGGCGTCGAGCTTGGCATCTGGGAGAGCCGTTACGGCGCACGCCCGCTGGTGGCGGATCTGGAAACTCAAAATGCAGATTTGTCGCTGGTTGCCAGCTATGACCGGCAAAGCGGACGGCTGCGCGTCACGCCGGTCGCGTCGCGTGCTGAGGGGCAGAAATCGCTGGAATTATGGATGGTCGAGGCGAATAAGCCACCGCGCTCGCTTGGCGTGCTCCCTCAATCCGGCGAGGGAGAATTCCTGGTTCCCGACAGCATGCGCCCACGTCTGAAGGATGGCGTCACGCTCGCCGTCAGCATCGAGCCTTTCGGTGGTTCGCCGACGGGGACGGCCACGGGACCGGTGATCGCTTCCGGAAAAACTCATATCCCCTAAGAGAAATAGCGGCTTAAAATCAAAGTATTAAAAGTCATTTTTACTTTTCTGCACCGAACCTGAAACTCTTTTTCCCAAACCTCCGTCTTTACTATTGTCCCCGCCATTGCGCGGGGACGTTACAACGGCCTGCGTCTGACGGCGCCATCCAAGGCTGCTGTAACGGTTTTCAATCTGCTGCATGGTTTCTGGCCGATCCGGCCTGCGGCCATGCCAGCCAAAGACATAATCAACCGGGAAGAGGACCTAGACCCATGACCAAGACCACCCTTCGCCTGCTGGCCGCCGTTTCCATCATTGCGGCCGGAAGCGCCGTGGCCTTTGCCAAGAACCCGATGGTCGGTGGCGCCGCCATGTATGAAAACAAGAATATCGTTGAAAACGCCGTTAATTCCAAAGATCACACGACCCTTGTCGCCGCTGTCAAGGCGGCTGGCCTGGCCGAAACACTGGAGGGCAAAGGCCCCTTCACGGTTTTTGCGCCCACCAACGAAGCCTTTGACAAATTGCCGAAAGGCACGGTGGAAACCCTGCTGAAGCCGGAAAACAAGGAAAAGCTGACCAAGGTGCTGACCTGCCACGTGGTTGCCGCCGATGCCATGTCTAAGGCAATCGAAAAGATGATCAAGGACGATGGCGGCGAGCATGACGTCAAGACGGTTGGCGGCTGCGTGCTGAAGGCCAAGGAATCCAAGGGCAAGATCACCCTGACGGATGAGACCGGCGGTGTTGCCCATGTGACCATCGCCGATGTGAAACAGTCGAATGGCGTTATCCACGTCATCGACAAGGTCTTGCTGCCGAAGATGTAACCCCCTCACAGTCCGACCTGGAAGAGCGGCTGGCGGGCCACTTTTCTGGTAAAGACTGGCAGTTTCGGCAGTGCCCGGCGGTAGAGTGCCACCTACCGCCGGGCTTTTTTTGCCATTTCGCCAGCCAAATACCAGAAGACAAAGCCTCCACCCGCAAGCCCAGCGGTTACGCCAAGGCCGGGAGGTGCATTACATCAGCCGAAATGCCCTACGGTTTCGCAAATCGCCGCACGCAATTCTTTCAATCCGTTGTCTTTTTCCGAGGACGTCGACAGGACGAAGGGATAGGCCGCCGGACGCTTGCGGATTTTCTCAAGCGTTTCCTCGATCAGGCGCGGCACGCCCGCCTCCTTGATCTTATCCGTCTTGGTCAGCACGATCTGGTAGGACATCGCCGCCTTGTCGAGCAATGTCAGCACATCCTCGTCATTCTTCTTGATGCCGTGGCGGCTGTCGATCAGCAGATAGACCCGCTTCAACGTCGCCCTTCCGCGCAGATAGTCGAAGACCAGCTTGGTCCACGCATCCACATGGTCTTTGGGCGCCTTGGCATAGCCATAGCCCGGCATATCGACCAGCGCCATCGGCGGCAGGTCATCGCCCTCGCCGCTATAGCCCTCGGGAACGAAATAGTTCAGACTCCTGGGTCCGGCCAGGCGTGTTGGACGTGCGCGCCAGGCCCTTCTGGCCGACAAGCGCGTTGATCAGCGATGATTTCCCCACATTGGAGCGCCCCGCGAAGGCGATCTCCAGCGGGCCTTCCGGCGGCAGAAATTTCATCGATGGCACGCCGCGGATAAAAATCCATGGCCGGCCAAACAGCGGCTGGTCGCTCGTTGCCTTTGTTGCAGTCATCGTCTTCTCTCCTGCGGCAGATCCTGATCCACCGATCAAACAAAAACCCCGGCGCGAGGCCGGGGCTTTGCTGTCATCTGGCCTGATTATTTCGTCTTAGCGGATTTTCGCTGCAAAAGCCCCTTGAGATTATCGAATAGTTCGATCTTCACCCCATGGCGCTTCATGATGATCGACTGCTGCAACACCGACAGCGTATTGTTCCAAGCCCAGTAAATCACCAGACCGGCCGGGAAAGACCCGAGCATGAAGGTGAAGACCAGCGGCATCCAGTTGAACAGCATGGCCTGGGTCGGGTCCGGCGGCGTCGGGTTCATGCGCATCTGCACAAACATGGTAATGCCCATGATGATCGGCCAGATGCCGAGATGCAGCATGGCGGGCGATTCGAACGGCAGCAGGCCGAACAGGTTGACAATGCTGGTCGGATCGGGCGCCGACAGGTCTCTGATCCAGCCGAAGAACGGCGCATGGCGCATTTCGATGGTGATATAGATCACCTTATAGAGCGAGAAGAAGACCGGGATCTGCAACAACAGCGGCCAGCAACCGGCGACCGGATTGATCTTCTCGGTCTTGTAAAGCTCCATCATCGCCTGTTGCAGGGCCATACGGTCATCGCCGTGCTTGGCCTTCAACTCTTCCATCTTCGGCTGCATGCGCTTCATATTGGCCATGGACGCATATTGCTTGCTGGCCAGCGGGAAGAACAACAGCTTGACGGCGATCGTCGTCAGCAGGATAGCCACGCCGAAATTGCCAACCTGACGGAAGAAGAAGTCCATCAGTTTGAACATCGGCTTGGTGAGGAAATAGAACCAGCCCCAATCGATCAAAAGATCGAAACGTGGAATGTCATATTGTTGCACCGTGTCTTTGGCACCGGCAAACAGATTGGTGAACGCCTGTCCGAACCAGGACTTGTCGAGCGCATAGCCATCAACGACCGGCACTTCCTTGGCACCGGCAAACAGCAGCGTCTTCAACGTGGTCGATTGGCCCGGTGCAATCGTCACCGGATCGTTTTTGTAATCTGCCTGAAAGCGAGCCTGGCCATCGGTAAAATGCGAGAAGCGGGAATCATAGGCCAGCGACTGCGGTGGCACGAGGGTCGCGGCCCAATATTTATCGGTAATCCCGAGCCAGCCACCGGTTGCCTTGGCATTGGTCTCGTTTTCTTTTTCGATAGCCGCATATTTTGCTTCGACCGAGGCAAACTTCCCATCGCCCGAACCCATCACGCCGATAAAGCCTTCATGCAGCACATAGGTGGAGGCAACGGCGGGCTTGTTGTAGCGAGTAACACGGCCATAGGGGGCAAGGCTGACATCAGCGCCCCCGGCATTGGCAACCGTGTCTTCGATCGTGAACATGTAATGCTTGTCGACCGAAATCTTGCGGCTGAAGGTTAGGCCGGCTTCATTGGTATAGGTCAGCGTCACCGGGGTGGTTTCGGTCAGCGACTGGCCATCCTTGACCGTCCAGACCGTCGATGGTCCTGGAACGCTGCCGGATTTCTCGCCGCCGATAAAGCCGATTTCGGCGAAATAACCGTCCTTGGTATCGGCCGGATTGAGCAGGGTAATGATCGGGCTCGTCTTGTCGACGGTCTCATGATAGCCCTTCAGGCGAAGATCGTCGAGCCGTGCGCCCGTGAGATTGATGGAGCCGGACAGCGCTTCGGTATTGATTTCAATCCGAGCCGACTTGGCGACAGCGTCTTCGCGGCTTGTCGTGGCGCTGGCCTGGGTCTGACCCGGCAGGGCGCCATTGACGGCCGCGCCCGGCGTTGCCTGAGTGGCCGGGGTCTTCGCCTGTTGGGCCTGCTGGGCCTGTTCAGCCTGTCTTTGCGCCTCGATCCGCGGGTTCATGTAGAAGAACTGCCAGCCCAGGACGACCATCACCGACAGTGCAATCGCGATGAGATAATTGCGGTTGTTTTCCATCATACTTTCCTGGAACGGGCCGTATCTTGACGCCGAACATTGGATTTTTCTTGAATACGGCGCTGCAACACGTCCCGAAGCTCGCTAAAGGGAGCCGCCAGCACGTCGCGTCGCGCAACGATCACATAGTCATGTCCGGGCTGCATTGCAAAGCCCACGCCAGTCCGCACAGCTTCTTTTAACCGGCGTCGCATACGATTGCGCTCGACAGCATTGCCATGCTTTTTCGTGACGGTGAAACCGACGCGAGGCGGCGTATCGGGTTCGGCCCGATCCAGCACTTCGAGGAGAATGTAGCGCCCCTTGCGCTTTTCGCCGGCGCGAACAGCAAGAAACTGCGGGCGGCTTTTCAGCCGCCCGACAGTTTTGGATGTCTTAAGTGACGTCATAAGCCCGGCGCTTTCATCGGGCCAACCCGGCCTTAAGCCGAAAGACGTGCGCGGCCGCGAGCGCGACGAGCACACAGAACCTTGCGGCCACCCTTGGTTGCCATGCGAGCGCGAAAGCCGTGACGACGTGCGCGAACGAGCTTGGACGGTTGATAGGTACGCTTCATTTTTTAAATACCGCGGTGTGCGGCCCTTCTTGGGTTTGCAACGAATTGCAAGAGCGTTAGGATTAAGGCAAGCATTACGGGCCCGCAGAACGGGAAACCTATGCAAGCCGCGCGGCTTATACGGAGGATAGAGGCGAGAGTCAATCTTGCCAGGGCTTTCCCGGGTTCAGAAGCCTGACAAAATCTACTGAAAGCGGGCGTTTTTTCGCTTGTCGTCATTCAGGCTAACGACTGTCAGACCCATCATTCATCCCTCGCTTAAAATGCCGGAGCGAACCTGACTACACCATGTTTGGCGCTCCGCTGAGAACCGAAATCTTTGCTGCACCGCATTTTACCGGATGCATGAGGCATGGTATGCTGTGGTCGAGATGATACGGCACAGCTGGCAAACGGTACAGAAAACCAAAGTATCGCCCGGCAAAATGAGGCTAGTCGATGGGCAGGCGAAAGGCACAGGACGCAAAGCAGGCGCAGGCGGCGTCGATGCCCAGCCGGTTGCGCGGCCTTTCCGGCAAGCTGCTGGTGTTGACCGTGGTTTTCGTGCTGGCGGCGCAGGTGCTGATTTTTGCACCGTCGATTGCCACGATGCGCCTCAATTGGCTTAAAAACCATATCAACAAGGCAGCGGCCGCCGCAGTGGTGATCGATGGGCTACAGCCACCTGAACTTCCCAAGGACGTGCAGGCCGACACCCTGCTTGCCACCGGAACCAAGGCGATTGCGCTTACCAAGGATGGCACGACGCGGCTGCTGGCCATGGCGGACATGCCACAGGAAGTGGATGGTCAATATGACATTTCCGATGTGGGGACATTGACGGCCATCAAGGACGCGGTCGATACGCTGCTATTCGGCGGCAATAGGCTGATCAGCGTTTCCGGCCCGATCGGCGATACGTCGATGCGGGTGGAAGTGGTGATGTCCGATGCGCCTCTGCATCGCGGATTATTGGCCTATGCAACACGCATTGCCGTCGTATCGTTGATCATTTCGGTGATCACCGGCCTCCTGCTGTTCGTGACGCTGAACCGGATGCTCATCAATCCGATTCGCCGGCTGAGCCGCAATATACAGGGATTTGCCAGCGACCCGGAAAATCCTGACAGGGTGATGGAAGTGGTCAGCGGTCGCGACGAATTGGCCTTTGTCGCCCGCCATCTAGCCACGATGCAGGAGGACCTGCAAAAGACCCTGAGGCAGCAGAAAAGCCTGGCCGATCTCGGGCTTGCCGTTTCCAAGATCAATCATGACATGCGCAATATCCTTGCTTCCGCCCAGTTGATGTCAGACCGGTTGGTGGATGTCGACGATCCGATGGTGAAGAGCTTTGCACCCAAACTGGTGCGCACGATCGACCGTGCCGTCGGCTATACGAGTGAAGTGCTTGCCTATGGACAGGCTTCGGAAGCCGAGCCCCGCCGGCGCCGGTTTGTGCTCTGCACGCTCAGTCAGGAAGTGCAGGATATTCTCGCCCTGGACAAGGGCATCGACTTTGTCGATCAGATTGCACCAGAGATAGAAATCGACGCCGACAGCGAGCAATTGTTCCGCGTCATTCACAATCTCTGCCGCAATGCTGCCCAGGCGCTTTCATCCGCCATGACGGAAATGACCACCGCAACACCCCGCATCATGCTATCGGCCCACCGCATCGGTAGCGTCGTTGCAATCACCGTTGACGACAACGGCCCTGGCTTGCCGCGCAAGGCCCGTGAGAACCTGTTCACGCCGTTTCGCGGCTCGGCCAGATCCGGCGGCACAGGCCTCGGCCTCGCCATCGCCCGCGAAATCGTGCTCGCGCACGGCGGAACAATCGCGCTGATGGAAAAACCCTCCTCCGGCACACAGTTCCGGATCGAAATTCCAGACAGGCCGGTGGCGCTCGACACCTTCCGGCTTCGGGCATAATGAAGCCGGCTTCAATAATGACGTCGAAAAGCCGAATTTCTTCAGAGCATTAGAGACAAACTGGAAATCAAACCGGATTTTTTTACCGATTCCGCTTGCAATCAAACACGTCTCGCTTTAGAGGATCGGCACGCCAACGGAAACGACGGCGTCAGACGCACCCGTAGCTCAGCTGGATAGAGCACCAGACTACGAATCTGGGGGTCAGGAGTTCGAATCTCTTCGGGTGCGCCATTTTCTCCTTTAAAATTATTGATCGCTTGAACGCTGATGAGCTTAATAGCTCAGAATGCGCGCTTGTAGATGCTTACCGATCTGGCCCACAGGAAGCTGGATTTTCCGCCTTGCCGGCTCACTCAGTCAGGCGATGCGGCTTGAAAAACATCCCATCGCATTTTTACTTTCAATGACAAAATGTCTCTCGCCACGGCACAATCATAGGGCGCAAATTTCGCCTTCACATTGCCTACATGACCAATACCTTCATTTTTAATTTATCATTTTGGATCAATCCTCGGGCAGCCAAATAGTGGGATGCCAGCCTGGGGGGCATAGTAATGAATTTGAGGATTTCGACGCGATTAATGGTCATGGCAGGGGCGGCGCTCATGCTTGTCATCCTCCTCGGCCTGTTTAGCTACAAGCAGACATCCGTGGTCTTTTCGGCAGCCTCCGATACACGGCAGGTGTGGATGCCGCGGATGGCGAAACTGGATGGTATTCAGTTCATCATGCTGCGCTATCACACGACGACGATTCGCAAGACCATTGCCGTCGATCCCGCTGAAATCAAAGGGCTGGATGACGAATTCGTGGAAATGGATGCATCCATTCCGAAATCCTATGCGGACTTCCGTGCAACCCTGCGCAACGATACCGAGAAGAAATTGTGGGGCGATTTCGAAGCCAAATGGACCCGCTATCTGGAATTTCAAAAGAAGATCATGAGCGCCGTCGCCGCGAAGGATCAGGCCACTGCGACGGCGGCGATCGCACCGGCCCGCCAACCGCTGGTCGACAGCTTCATCGCGCTTGGCGAAATCATCAAGCTCAACGATAGCGGCGCTGCTGCCTCAAGCACAGCGGCCGAGGCTGCCTATACGCAGTCCTCCTATGTCACCATAGGCGTCATTCTGTTCGGCGTGCTGTTGATGAGCATTTTGACCGGCTGGATCATTCTGGGCGTGTCGCGCCCTGTGACCCGCATGGCAAAGGTCATGCTGCATATTGCCGATGGCAAGCTGGATGTCACCGTACCCGACGCCGACCGCAAGGACGAAATCGGGGAAATGGCTGGCGCCGTCGAAGTCATGCGCCAGTCGGCCCTGGCGAAAGTTCAGCTGGAAGCACAGACCGAACAGAACCGGCTTAATGCGGAGCAGGAACGCAAGGATGTGCAGCGCCGCGCCGAGGAAGATGCCGAACGCCGCCTGAACGAAGCAACGGGCGCACTGGCCGCTGGCCTGAAACGGCTAGCCTCCTGCGACCTTCTCTGCGAAATCGATCAGCAGTTTGCCGCCCAGTTCGAACCGCTTCGCCACGACTTCAATGCCTCGGTCAACCAGTTGCGCTCCGCGCTCGTGGCCGTTGGTCAGGTCGGCAAGGGTGTAACCAATGGCAGCGGTGAAATTTCGCAAGCCTCCGACACGCTGGCCAAGCGGACTGAACAGCAGGCCGCCTCGCTGGAGGAAACCGCCGCCGCACTGGAGCAGATCACCTCCAACGTACAGGCGACGTCCAAGCGGACCGGCGAAGCCCGCAATCTGGTGCGCAATGCCCGCCAGCATGCCGAACATTCGGCGACCGTGGTCAACAATGCCGTCTCCGCCATGGAGCGGATCGAGGATGCCTCGCGCAAGATCACCCAGATCATCAGCGTGATCGACGAGATCGCTTTCCAGACCAACCTTCTGGCCTTGAATGCAGGCGTCGAAGCCGCCCGCGCTGGCGAGGCTGGCAAGGGCTTTGCGGTTGTTGCCCAGGAAGTGCGCGAACTGGCGCAGCGTTCTGCCAATGCTGCCAAGGAAATCAAGTCGCTGATCGGCAATTCGGAAGCGGCTGTCAGCGAAGGCGTCAAGCTGGTCAACGATACCGGCGAAGGCCTGACGACCATTTCCAAGGTGGTCGAGGACATGAACCAGCATATGGACGCCATTGCGACGGCGGCCCAGGAGCAGGCCAGCGGTCTGGCGGAGGTCAATACCGCCGTCAACCATATGGATCAGGCGACCCAGCAAAATGCCGCCATGGTGGAAGAAATGAATGCCGCCGGAGATGGTCTCAATCAGGAAAGCCGTCGCCTTTCGGATCTGCTCGCGCAATTTAGAACCGGAAACGATGTCGCCCAGCCAGTGCGCTCAGCACAGGCCTCGCCTGCGTCTACTTCCAGAGTACAGGCGCCGCGCAGAGCCCAGCAGTCTGTTCCGGTCAGCCATGGCAATGCCGCCGTCAGCCGCGACAATTGGGAGGAATTCTGATTTTCACCGGTGATGGCAGGCTCACTTCTGCCTGATCGGAAAATTCAAAAAAGCGCCGTGCGTCTCTAACGCACGGCGCTTTTCATTTAAGGCCGTCTTGCATATCCGCACTTGGCTATCGAAGCGCAAGCAATCAGGACCATGCAAGTCAGGCTCGGACAATCAGGCTCAGGCCATCAGGCCTGGACCATCATGGCAGGAGCGATGGTCCCTTCGGGAAGTCATCGGCCGAAATGAACCCATCCTTATTGGTATCCAGACGGGTGAACAGCTTATCGAGCGCCGCATCGGCTTCGGCCTTGCTGATCTGGCCGTTTTCATCGGTGTCAACCTGCTCCAGCAGGCGCATCGCACCCATCGGGCCACCCATTGGCCCCATTGCCATCATCGGACGATGGCCATGCGGACCCTTGGGTCCACCCATTCGGTCGCCCTCAGGACCGCGTTCCTTCGCCCAACGTTCAGGCCCTGGACGGTTCGGACCGCAATCGGCCATGCCGTCATCGGGCGCTCCCATCGCGTCGTCTTCAGCACCGGGGCCACCTGGCGGCGGCGGAGTCGCCTTATCCGTGGCCTCGTCAGGCTTTGGCCCGTTAGCATCTGCTGGCGCAGCACCCTCAGGCGCCGGAGGCTTCGGCATCTCAGCACGCATGGCCTCCATGCGGGCTTCATGGAACTTGCGCAATTCACCTGGCGTCAGAACGCCGTCCTTGTCGGTATCGATGGCCGTAAACAGCTTGTCTTCGGCGTCCTTGGCCTCTTCCTTGGAAATCTTGCCGTCCTTGTTGGTGTCGAATTGCTGGAGGGCAAAGATGAACATCGCTGCCGGTCCATGCATCATCATCAGACGGGGACCGCAGGCGTCACGCATCTCTTCAGGCCGTGGTGGAGGTGGCGGTGGAGCCTTAACGTCTTTTGCAAATACGGCACCGGATGACGCGCTGACCAGCAGGGTAGCCGCCAGGGCAGCAATGGTCGTTTTCTTCGCACTCATGGAGTTTCCTTTCCTCGGTGCCACATCGTTTCAAGACCGGAAATCGGTTCTGTGAGCAAACGATGCAGCCGTATAAACGTTGCAGAACACCGCCAGCCTGAGGCAGACTTCGTTCTGCAATATCGAGAGGATAGGCACTCGCCCCTGCGGCGGCCACTTAAGGTTCTGTAATGCTGGTTACTTTTTCGTAATGTTGTAGTTAATAACTATCTACAGCGCCGTGCGCCATATATGGCGCACAAAGGTTCGCTGTAGCTCTCTATATCTGCTGCATAATTCCTTAAATCGAGTCCGATGCTCTAAGGCCTGTCTGGCTCACTCAAAACCTAAAACTCTCCAGCTGCCAAAAGAGAAGCAAGGAAGCCCGCCAGATCGTCAGTGGCGTAATCGACATGCGCATGGCCTTCGTCACTATCCATCCGCTCCCAGCTTTCCAGCACCACGGCTTCCAGATTGCGCGGCACGAGCAGCACGGTTTTCATGCCCAGCGCCTTCGGCACAACGAGATTGCGCGGCAGATCCTCGAACATCGCTGCCTGCCCGGTATTGATCTGCTTCAGCCGGGTGAATGTGTCATAGGTCTGGCTGGCCGGTTTCGGCAGATAGGCCGCTGCAACAATATCGAAAATGTCGTCGAAATGATCGAGAATGCCGAGCGCCCTCGCCGCCGCCTCGGCATGCTCCACCGTGCCATTGGTGAAAATAAACTTCCGTCCCGGCAGGGCCTTGATCGCCTCGCCCAGAGCCGTATCCGGCAACAGGGCGGAATAATCGATCGCATGGGCCTTTTCCAGGAAATCGTTCGGGTCGACGCCGTGATGGGCCATCAGGCCTGCCAACGTCGTACCATGCTCATGATAGTAGCGCTTTTGCAGAACCCGCGCTTCATCCGGCTCCATCTGCAACAGATCAGCAACATAGGCGGTCATATTGCGATCGATCTGGGCGAACAGATTGATGTGATGCGGATAAAGCGTGTTGTCGAGGTCGAAGACCCAATCACGGATATGGGTAAAATCGGCGGGCTCTGGTGACGTTTTAGGTGTGCTCATCCCTCAGATGTGCCACAGGCCCGGCCAAAAGAAAATGGCCGGATCAAGACACAAAGAAGGATAAGGAGAATTTGCACCAGGTTTAAAGGCGCGCCAACCGTTCCGTCAGCAAGGCAAAGAACCCGTCAGCATCGACATCGCGCATTACCTTGGCATTGGGCGTGCGGCCGGTCACTCGCCACCAGTCAACCACCGTCATGCCGACCGTCAGGTCGGATGCGGTTTCGATCTCCACATTGCAATCACGCCCGGAAAACAGCTCCGGCTGGAGAAGATAGGCAATCACGCTAGGATCATGCAACGGTCCACCATCCGAACCGTATTTTTCGATATCGAAACGCTCGAAAAACTCCAGCCAGGCAACCATGACCTCGGCCACCCGTGTGCCGATGGCGCCAATGCGGGCAACGCGGGCCTTGGTGGTCAAAAGCTGGTGGGTGACGTCCAGCGGCATCATCACGATCGGTATGCCCGAATCGAACACAATCCGGGATGCCTGCGGATCGACATAGACATTGAACTCCGCCGCAGGGGTAATATTGCCGCCCTCGAAAAAGCCACCGCCCATCATCACCAGTTCGCGAATGCGCGGTGCAATATCCGGGGCCTTTTGCAGTGCCAGGGCAATATTGGTCTGCGGTCCGAGTGTGCAAAGGGTAATGGTGCCCGCTGGTTCGCGGCGAATGGTGTCGATGATAAAATCGACCGCATGCTGGTCTTGAACCGGCATGACCGGCTCATCGACCTCGGCCCCGTCCAGCCCGGTCTTGCCATGCACATGTTCCGCCGTCACCTGGGGCCGCTCCAGAGGCTTTAACGCACCTTCATAGACCGGCAGGTCTGATCGTCCCGATAGTTCGCAGACGATGCGGGCATTGCGGCTGGTCATCGACAGGGGAACATTTCCCGCAACCACCGTCAGGCCGAGGACCTCCAACTGATCGGGACTGGCAAGCGCCAGCATGATGGCTGCGGCATCGTCCTGACCGGGATCGGTATCGATGATGATTTTTCTGGGCTTTTCCATGCGGGCCTATCCTTGGATTGATGGGTTTTGATGGACGGGCAGCCGGGCTATTGTCAAGATCTATCATGCCGGTCAAACGCTTGTTTCCCGCCCTCTGGGCTCCCATATCCTCACCAAAGCGATCAGCCGGTAAAGACATGCCGGCAACCGGAAACACAATCCCGCAACGACTGGCCCGCAAGGACCGACTTGTCGTCCAGCGGAGGGGCCAGACGAGGACAGAATGCGACGGACAAAATCCATCACCACACCCCTGCTGCTGGGTTTCGACATCACCGATGCCGTGTTGAGCCAGTTGGCGCGGGCCAGCGACGGCTATCCGCCCTATAATATCGAGCTTGTTCGCCGCACGAGCGACCATGAAGGCGACCGGCTGCGGATTACACTTGCCGTGGCGGGCTTTTCTGAGAGCGAACTGGAGGTCCTGGTCGAGGGAAACCAGCTGATCATCAGAGGCTCCCAGAATGAGCGCCCAGATGCCGATTATCTGTTTCGCGGCATAGCAGCACGGAACTTTCAGCGCAGTTTTCTGTTAACGGACGGCATGGACGTTTCGCGCGCACGGATGCGAAACGGCCTACTGGTGGTCGAACTAATTCGTCCTGATACGCAGCAAATGGTAAGGAAAATTAATATTTCCGCCTCAGACTAGGATCATGGCGCTTTTGCACAAGTCCCTTGGACCGGGTCGGTTTCAGGAACATATCCTGCAAAAGATATAGGGTGTTACAGCAGATTTCGCGCGTCCTGGTGAAGGCTGTTGTGCCGCCCCTCCCTCAATGACGGAGAACGGGAATGTTGATTAAAGAAGCCACCTCCAAGCTCTCGAAAAATGAGCTGGCACATCTTGGCTCCGGCGAAGTGGGCTATATCCGCAAGATCCGTTACGACGAAGTGTCCCGCTGCTTTCCCGATGCCCCGGAAATCGACCCGCGTACGGATCTCTGGGCGCTGTTTGCCGCCGACGGCACACCCATCCTGCTCACCGATAACCGCTCGTCCACCTTCTTCAAGGCCGCAGAAGACGAGTTGAAAACCGTCAGCCTGCACTGAGCTTTCATCGATAATGATCGACTGAAAACACCCTGCGCCAGGCATTGCGCAGGGTGTTTTGATTCGCGTTTTGGATAAAAATCAGAGCGACCCTCGGGGAAGCCTCAATCCTCTTCAAGGCCTTGGATTATGTCCTGCGGAAGGTCAAATAGGCTGAAGAGCGGCCCTCGCGGCGGGCTTTGGCCTCATAGCGCGTGCCTGGCCAGCCCTCGTAGGGTGTCAGCCAATCGGCGGAGCTTTCGGCCAACCAGTCGAAACCGCCATGGTTGCGGCAATGCAGCAGCGTCCAGTTCACATAGGTATCGATATCGGAGGCGAAGCAGAAACGCGCGCCCGGCTTCAGCACCCGGTGAAACCGCTCCAGATTGACCTGCGAGACGAAACGGCGCTTCCAATGTTTGCGCTTTGGCCAGGGGTCAGCGTAGAGGAGATCGATCTGATCGATCGATGAGGCTGGCAGCCAGTCCAGCAATTGCGTCGCGTCATCGTCATAGACCCGGATATTGGGCAGGCCCTCATCCTCGATCACGGCCAGCAGCTTGGCCATGGAATTGACGAAGGGCTCGACGCCAATAAAGCCGGTCGTGGCATCGTGTCTGGCACGGTGGGCCAGATGTTCGCCACCACCAAAGCCGATTTCCAGGCGGATGCTCTGCACCGGCACAGGAAACAGTGTCTTCAAATCGCCAGGCGCTGCCGAGCCCAAGTCTAACTTACGTTCAGGCAGGAGATGGGTCATCCGCTCGACCTGCTGGTCGCGGAGCGGCTTTCCCTTGCGGCGACCGAAAAAGGCTTCGGTCGCCCGGCTACGGCGGTCTGTGGTCATCGTATTCAGCCTTTCAAGGCCTCCTTGAGCGGCTTGACCAGATCAAGCTTCTCCCATGCGAAGGAGCCGTCACGGCCAGCCTTGCGGCCAAAATGGCCATAAGCGGACGTCTTGGCATAGATTGGCTTGTTGAGATCGAGATGGCGGCGAATGCCGGTCGGCGACAGATCCATCACGCTGCGGATTGCCGCCTCGATCTGGTCCTCGGTATATTTGCCGGTGCCATGCAGATCGACATAGATCGACAAAGGCTGGGCAATGCCGATCGCATAAGCGATCTGGATGGTGCAGCGGTCCGCCAACCCGGCTGCAACCACATTCTTGGCCAGATAGCGGGCTGCATAAGCAGCCGAGCGGTCGACCTTGGTGGTGTCCTTGCCGGAAAATGCGCCACCGCCATGGGGGGCAGCACCACCATAGGTGTCGACGATGATCTTGCGACCGGTCAGGCCTGCATCGCCATCGGGACCGCCGATCACGAATTTGCCGGTCGGGTTGATATACCACTTGCAGTCGTCGGCAACCTTCAGGTCGCCAAACGCTTCGAGAATATAGGGTTCAACGACCGAACGGACCTTGGCCGAATCCCAGCTTTCGTCGAGATGCTGCGTGGAAAGCACGATGGAAGCGACATCCGAAGGCTTGCCGTCGACATAGCGGACAGTGACCTGGCTCTTGGCATCGGGGCCGAGCTTGCCCACGTCGCCCTCGCCCTTTTTACGGGCAGCCGAGAGAAGCTGGAGGATCTTGTGGGAGTAATAGATCGGTGCCGGCATCAGGTCCGGCGTTTCGCCGCAGGCATAGCCGAACATAATGCCCTGGTCACCAGCGCCTTCGCCGCCTTCGTGGTCGGCAGCCTTGTCGACGCCTTGAGCGATATGAGCCGACTGGGAATGCAGGAGAACGTCGATCTTGGCGGTCTTCCAATGGAAGCCGTCCTGCTCATAGCCGATGTCGCGGATTGCTTTGCGCGCCGCAGCCTTGAACTTGGCGGGGTTGATCACCTCGTTGCCGTTCTTGTCGGTCTTCATCAAGCTCGGCGGCAGGCGAACCTCGCCGGCGATCACGACACGATTGGTGGTCGCCAGCGTCTCGCAGGCGATGCGCACTGTCCAGGGATCGACCCCGGTTCGTGCCGCTTCACGATAGACCAGATCGACGATTTCGTCTGAAATTCGGTCGCAGACCTTGTCCGGATGACCTTCCGAAACGGACTCACTCGTAAACAGATAGTTTGAGCGCATGCGGGATTCCCCTCAATGAACCAGATGTTCCTGTGATAAAGGCTCGACGCCTTAAAAACAAGGACACAACGACATAAATATATCTTTATGTCAGCAAGCCTTTCTGAGAGATGACCAAGACATAAAAAAAGCGGCTTAATCGCCGCTTTTTTTCGAGCCCTGAGGGTCCCGGTTATTCCGCGTCTGCGTCGGCGGCAAGCGCCTTGACCAGATCGACGACTTTACGGCGCACCTTCGGATCGTTGATCTTCACGAAAGCTCGGTTCAGCTGCAAGCCCTCGGAAGACGAGAGGAAGTCGACGACGTAGTTGGAGCTGGCCGCCTCGGAAAAGCCATTGGCGCCTGCTACAACCTGCTCACCCGGTGCATCCTCGAAAAAGAACGAGACGGGTACATTCAGAATGCTTGAAATATTCTGCAGGCGGCTGGCGCCGACACGATTTGTGCCTTTTTCGTACTTCTGAATTTGTTGAAACGTAATGCCGAGGCTTTCGCCCAGCTTTTCCTGGCTCATTCCGAGCATGGTGCGGCGAAGACGAATCCGGCTACCGACGTGAATGTCGATGGGGTTAGGCTTCTTTTTGTTTTCGAGCATGTGACGATCCTGAAGACGTTGAAATTGATCTTAACCCGTAGCGCTTGCAACTTCATATAACGTTACGTTGCACACGCCAGCGCTTCAAGCGCTGGATTACAAGCACTACCAAGCTACAGCACTATGCATTTTTAGGGGTTTTTCGTCAATTCACTCTCGATATTAAACCTAAACGAGAAATTACAGCCACAGATAATAACAAAGCAGTTACCGCCCAAAAGTTGTATTTATTATGATTTACATCGGTTTCAGGCGCAGTATATATCGTAAAAGTTGCATTTTCCACGCCTTCAGCGTTTAATAGCAAACCCGAAAACACGCGGCCCCGTCCGTCAATTAAGGCAGAAATGCCATTATTGGCGGCACGAATAATTGGCAGTCCAGTCTCGACGGCGCGTAATCTGGCCTGTTGAAAATGCTGGAACGGACCTGGCGTATCTCCAAACCAGGCATCGTTGGTGACATTGATAATGGCATTGGCCCCGGATAATCCCTTAACCATTTCGTCAGGAAAAATGACCTCGTAGCAGATCAATGGATAGAGCTTCAGTCCCCCTGGAAGGGTCATCAGGGAACGGGACGCCCCTGCAGAAAAGCCTCCCGGCAGGTCGATAATGTTGGTAATACCGAGCTTCGACAGAATGTCCTGCCATGGGACATATTCCCCAAATGGCACAAGATGGACCTTGTCGGCGGCGGCAAGGATCTGCCCATGACTATCGATTGCATAGATCGAATTATAATAGCGCGGGGCAATGCCAGCGCCCTGATCTTCCGAACGCACTGTGCCGGTGATCAGCACTTGGCCCTCCTGCAACGTCCCGGCAATCTGCCGCAAGGCGTCTGGATTTTCGGTGAGGATGAAGGGAATGGTGGTTTCCGGCCAGACAATCACATCCGGGCGCGGCTGATCGGGCGGCGTCGGCACCGCTGTCAGGCGAAGATGTTTCTCGAAAATCGCAACGCGGTCGGTATCGTCCATCTTCGCTGCCTGGTCTATATTCGGCTGCACCAGGCGCACCGTCACCTTGCGCCCTTCCGGCTCTGGTAGCGACAGCCGGTAGGCGCCATAGCCGAGATGGCCGCAGATCAATACTCCCGCCAGCGCCAGACCGAGCTTTGCCCCACGGCGGGTTCCCAGCAGAGCGGGGGCGGCAAAGACGAAGACGGCAAGGGCCGAGACCCCGAAAAGGCCCAGCACCGCAGCCGATTGCATCATCAATGGAATGGGCATGGCGCCATAGCCGATGGCGTTCCAGGGAAAGCCCGTGGCAATGAAGCTGCGCAGCCATTCGGTGATGCCAAACATCGCTGCCAGCGCGGCAATCCGGCCAAGGCCTTCGGACCAGAGCAGACGGGCGGCAAGGCAGGCCAAGCCATAGAACACCGCCAGAACCGCCGGAAGGCCGAGCACCGCGAGCGGCAGCGCCCAGGCAAATTCGTCGGCCTCCACCATCAGCGCATTGCCCAACCACCAGAGGCCGGCAACGAAATAACCGAAGCCGAACAGCCAGCCGATCCAGAAGGCGGACCGCAGCCCTCGCGACCAGCTCCGGTCGGGATTGCCGCTCACACCATCGAGCAGCCAGACGAGTGTGGAAAAGGAGAAAAACAGAGCCGCAAAGAACCCTACCGGCGGCAATGCCAGCGCCCCGACCGCGCCTGAGGCAATGGCAAGAAGGGCACGCCGCCATCCCGCCAGAAGCATGATCCTTGCCGCCAACCGTTCCATCTTCGCCCCCAGGACCTGGCTGCTGCATAATTCCTGAAATCGAACTCGATTTAAGGAGAAAATTATACAGCAGATTTAAGTGTTACAGCGTCCTTTGTGCGTTTTGTAAAACGCACGGCGCTGTAGTCTATAATTTCAAAGACCTCAAATGCTTGAGATACCTGAAAACGGAAGACGAGCTGCCCTTTTCAACGACAATTCGCCCTTCAAATTTGCGGCAGAGAGCAAGACGCTGCCACAGCCTGCCTGCATGAATCGAAGGGGCGGCAGTTCTTTTTTAAAAACTGCCGCCCCGTCTTAAAACCACAGGTGATGGGCTACAGGCCCGCTACTTACCCTGCCCGACCGTCTGCAAATCGGCACCTTCCTGCAAGCGCTTGGCGATTGGCGCCATGCGGGTGATGCGGACCTTCTTCACCCTTCGCGGATCGGCATCGAGAATATGCAGTTCGAAGCCCGCCACCGCCTGCACCACTTCACCTCGCTGCGGCACCCGGCCAATCGCGGTGGAGAGCAATCCGCCCAGGGTATCGACTTCATCGATTTCCGCACTGATATCGAAATCAGGACCGATCACCTCGGCGATTTCCTCCAGTTCTATGCGGGCATCGGCCAGATAGACATCCTGGGACACGCGGGTGAACAGCGCCTCTTCCTTGTCATGCTCGTCCTCGATGTCGCCAACCACCATTTCGACGATATCTTCATGCGAAACCAGTCCATCGGTGCCGCCATATTCATCGATCACCAGCGCCATCTGGGTGCGGGCAGCCTGCATACGGGCCAGAAGGTCGGAGGCCTGCATGGACGGTGGCACGAACAGGATGGAGCGGATGATGCCCGCCTCCTCCAGCGTCACGCCGAGATCGACGCAAGCGAGGTCGAGACCGTTGCCGTTCAGGGCTTTCAGGGTGATATAGGAAAGAAGATCGCGGATATGCACCATGCCGCGCGGATCGTCCAGCGTGTCGCAATAGACCGGCATGCGCGAATGGCCGGTTTGCTGGAACAGTGTCATCAATTCGCCGATGCTGGTCTCGACATCGACAGCATGGATATCGGAGCGTGGCACCATGACATCTTCGACACGCACTTCGCGAAAGCGCAGAATATTGTGCAGCATCGCCCGCTCTTCGGCGGAAAAGGCCTCTTCAGCGGCCCTGTCGGACATCAGCGCATCGGCGATATCCTCACGCAGGCTGGCGCCGGTGGGTTTCAGTATCCGGGCGGCACGCGCCCAGAAAGATGATTGCGGCTTGTGGGCCGCGGAACTTCGCTGCGGACTAGACCCCTCTTCGGAGGAGGAGCCGTCCTGCTCCTTCGTGGCCTCACTGGCCGATCGTGTCGAAAAATCGCTCATTTTACCGTTCTATCAAACCGGGACTTGACCCGCATAAGGATCAGATAAGCCAAGACCGGCCAAAATGCGAGTCTCCAGTCCCTCCATCTCCTCCGCCTCATCCTCGGTCATGTGATCATAACCGAAAAGGTGGAGGAATCCATGGACCATCAAATGCGTCAGATGGTCCGTAACCGTTTTGTCCAGCTCCGCCGCTTCCCGCTCCACCGTCTGGCGGGCAATGACGATATCGCCCAGCATCGGTCCCGGCTTATCGCCGGGCTCTATCGGATAAGCCGGAAAGGACAGGACATTGGTCGGCTTGTCCTGCCCGCGCCATTCGCTGTTGATCGCCTGGATCTCGGCGTCACCGGTGAAGACCAGGGAAACCTCCGCTGGCATCGGCGCGAAAGGCTGGCCTTCAGCAGCGATGAAATCCGCCGCGTGATCCAAAATCCGTATGCTCAACGCCTCAAGTTCCGCCTCATCCGGCCAGCCATCGGTTTCGATAGCGATCTGAACGTCAAGTTTCTTCATCAATGACACGTACTCAACCAAGGACACAGCAACAGGTTATTCCGGCTTCTCGCCTTCGGGAGGCTGCGTATAGTGAGGCTCAGGCTGCGCATATTGGGCATCATAGGCCCTGACGATGCGCCCGACAAGCGGGTGACGCACAACATCGACATCCTTGAAGCGCACGAAGGAGACACCTTCCACGCCCGCCAGAATATCCAGAGCCTCGACCAGGCCGGATTTGACGCCCCGCGGCAGGTCCACCTGGCTCGGGTCGCCGGTAATGATCATCCGCGAATTTTCGCCAAGCCGCGTCAGAAACATCTTCATCTGCATGGATGTGGTGTTCTGCGCTTCGTCAAGGATGATGGCCGCATTGGCCAGCGTGCGTCCGCGCATGAAGGCAAGCGGGGCAATTTCGATTACGCCGGCAGTAATCGCCCGCTCCACCTTGTCGCCCAGCATCATGTCATAGAGCGCGTCATAGAGCGGTCGCAGGTAAGGATCGACCTTTTCCTTCATATCGCCGGGCAGGAAGCCCAGCCGTTCGCCCGCCTCGACCGCAGGACGCGACAGGATGATCTTGTCGACCGCGCCACGTTCCAGCAATTGCGCGGCCTGCGCCACGGCCAGATAGGTCTTGCCGGTGCCAGCCGGGCCGGTGCCGAAGACCAACTCGGACCGTTCCAGCGCCCGCATATAGGCATCCTGGGTGGGCGTGCGGGCAACAATGGTCTTCTTGCGGGTGGAAATCTGCGCCATGCTGAGCTTGGCCTTACGCTCCAGCGTCGGCAAGGTCAGCTGGTCGTCGGCGGCCACCGCCATGCGGATCGCGCCTTCCACGTCGGAGGCTTCGACACTGCCGCCGCTTTGCAGCCTGGCATAGAGGAAGTCGAGCGCCCGGCGCGCCTGGTTGGTGGCCATGATGTCGCCGGAGATGGACACGGAATTGCCGCGTGCACTGGCATTGATATTCAGCCGTTGCTCCAGCAATTTCAGGTTTTGTTCGAACTGGCCGAAAAGCTCGCTGGCATGCCGGTTGTTCTCGAACGTCAAGATGAAGTGATTGGCGTCGGTCGCGGCGGTTTTGGTGTTGCGCGAGGGTGAGGTTACCACTTCTGGTGCGTTCAAGCGATCAGGCTCCCTATCGGAATTCAGTCCCTGCCCTCACTCTAACTCTCTGCCACCTCGGCAAACAAGCTGTTTGGGCCGATATCCGTGATTCGTACCTGAATAATGTCGCCTATTTGCGAAGGTTTTGCATCAACATTCACAGACTGCAACCACGGGGACCGGCCGATAATCTGTCCCGGCATCCGGCCCGGCTTTTCCAAAAGCAGGTCCATGGTCTGGCCCACCAGCGAGCGGGCAAAGTCATGCTGTTGTTTTAACAACAGTTCCTGCAACCGAGCGAGCCGTTCGGTCTTCACGTCCTCGGCCACATGGTCGGGCATGTCGGCACCGGGCGTGCCTGGACGTGGCGAATATTTGAACGAAAAGGCCTGTGCATAGCCGACCCGCTCGACCAATTTCATTGTGTCTTCGAAATCCGCATCCGTTTCGCCGGGAAAACCGACGATGAAATCGCCTGATATGGCGATGTCGGGACGCGCCTCCCGGATACGATCGACGAGTGCAATATAGTCGGCAGCCTTATGCCGGCGGTTCATCGCCTTCAGGATCCGGTCGGAACCGGACTGTACCGGCAGATGCAGATAGGGCATTAACATCCGCAGATCGCGATGCGCCTCGATCAGCCGCTCGTCCATGTCACGCGGATGGCTGGTCGTGTAGCGAAGCCGGGCAAGACCCGGAATTTCGGCTAGCTTATAGAGAAGATCGCCAAGGCCCATCTCGCGACCGTCCGGTCCCTTGCCATGCCAGGCATTGACGTTCTGACCAAGCAGGGTGATTTCGCGCACGCCGCTTTCCACCAGTCTCTGGGCTTCACCCAGCAATTGGGCAAGCGGCCGGGAAACTTCGGACCCACGGGTATAAGGCACCACGCAGAACGTGCAGAACTTATCGCAGCCTTCCTGCACGGTCAGAAACGCCGTGATCATCCGGCGCTTGCCAACGATCTTGGTTGGATCAGGCAGATGTTCGAACTTGTCTTCCACGGCATAGTCGGTATCGACCACCCGCTCCCCGCCCCGCGCCCGCCTCAAGGCCTGCGGCAGGCGGTGATAGGTCTGCGGACCGACAACCACATCGACGCCCGGTTCGCGGCGGACGATTTCCTCGCCCTCGGCCTGGGCGACGCAACCGGCCACGCCGATCATGAATTCCTCGCCTCTTGCGGCGCGAATCTTTTTCATTTCACGCAGCCGGCCCAGCGCCGAATAGACCTTGTCGGCGGCCTTTTCGCGGATATGACAGGTATTGAGCAGCACGAGGCTGGCTTCTTCCATATCCTCGGTCGATTGATAGCCTTCAGCCACCAGCGCATCGGCCATGCGGCTGCTGTCATAGACATTCATCTGACAGCCATAGGTCTTGATGAACACCTTCTTCTGCGGCGCAGGTTTTTGCTGGGCAGAGGTATTGTCAACCATGGCGGACACCGGCTCTACCGATGCTGAAAGGCTTGAAATTTCCTGGGTCATGGCGCGCTTTTATACCAATGATCGGCATTAGCAAAGAGTGCCGCCTCATCCCAATGAAAAGCGGCGAAACGAAAAGGGATAGACAGCCCGTTTTCTATCGTCTGCTATTCGATAGTCCGGCCTATCAGCTTTGACAGCAGCATACGGCGGATCTCCGCTTCCACCCTGGCGCTCACCCGTTTGCGATTGCTGTCCTTCGTATAGGCAACCGGTGCACCGAAGCACACATCGACATCCACCGCCGCCACCTTGAGCAGACCGGCCAGATGCGGTCCAAGCGTGACATCGCCCGGCCAACTGACCAGTGGCCGATGGAAGCGGCCCATCGGCATGCCATGGATGCCCGTATAGGCGATGGCAACCGGCTGCACATAAACCACACCATCCGGGGCGAGCGGCACCGCCATGGCGGCAGCACCAAACAACGAGGACTTGACCGGCAGCAGCCGATTGCCGTCCGACGTCGTGCCTTCGGGAAACAGCACGACGATTTCGCCATCCGCCATGCGGGCCGCAATGTCATTGACCTGCTCGCCTGAAGACCGTTTTTCCTCGCGGCGAATGAAAATGCTTTTTTGCAGCTTGGCCAGCGTCCCGAAAATCGGCCATTCGGACACTTCCATCTTGGCGATGAACACCACATCGGCAATGGAGCTCAGCACCAGAATATCGGTCCAGGAACAGTGATTGACGGCCAGCATCAACGGTCTTTGCCATTCCGGCAGGCCATGCACCCGCACCCGGATACCAAGAACCAGACAGGCAATCCTGTGCCAATAGCGCGGCAATAACCGTCGTATTTTCAGATCAAACGCCAGGCCAAGCAATTGCAGCGGCAGCATAATCAGCGTGACGGCGACAAGCAGCGCCAGCATGAAGACAGTTCGGATGGTGATGATCATGGCTGCCACGAACAGCCAAAGCTTGCCCTGCTCACGGCTCGTCCTTCGCCAATGGCACGCCATAGAGTTCCAGCCGGTGATCCACCAGCCGGAAGCCATGTTCTCGAGCAATTCGCTCCTGGAGCGCCTCGATCTCGGGTGAGCGGAACTCGATGACCACGCCCGTCTTCAAATCGATCAGATGATCATGGTGTTCTTCCGGCACCGTTTCGTAACGGGAGCGCCCATCGCGAAAATCGTGGCGGGCGATGATTCCGGCATCCTCAAACAGCTTGACGGTGCGATAGACGGTCGAGATCGAAATTTTGGCGTCTATCACTGAAGAGCGGCGGTACAGCTCTTCGACGTCAGGATGGTCGTCGCAGCCTTCAAGAATGCGCGCGATGATCCGCCGCTGTTCGGTCATGCGCATGCCACGCTCCGCGCAGAGCTCTTCCAGCGTTTTCGGCGTCTCCGTCATGATGGTCCGGTTGCTCGTGAATTTCGATAGTCACGAGTTAGCGAAGATCGCGCCGCATGACAAGCGCCGCACTGCGACGACCGTTGGCATCGGCGTAATAAGCCGGTCTTTCGCCAGCTTTTTCAAAGCCGAGCTTGCGGTAAAGATTGATGGCGGGGTGATTGCCGTCATCCACTTCGAGGAACATGATTTCCCCGCCGCGCACCCTGGATTCACGCATCGCCCCCTGCATCAGCCGCCAGCCAAGACCGTTTCGGGCGCCCTTTTCATGCACGGCAATCGTCAGGATTTCCGCTTCGCCCGCCGCTTCGCGGGCCAGCACGAAACCGCTCAGCTGTGGCTTGAACATCAGCGTATTGGTCTGGCGAATCACGAAACCGAAGACATTGGGCTGCAAAAGCAGGCTTTCGAATGCGCCATCATTCCATGGCTGCGAAAACCGCTGGCCATGCAATTCCGACACGTCGTGGCAATCGTCCAGCTCCATGGCGACGATTTCAAACTCGGCTTTACGGGCAAAAATTGTTTCAAGCATAAGACCCTCCCCAGAGTCAGGATAAAATATGTTTATTCCGACATGCTCACGGCGCAGATTACCCGATAATTCCTAAGATCACCTGGGATTTATGGTGAAAATACGCAGCAGATTTAACTATATTGCGTTTATCATCTAAAAACCCACCAGCCCATCGTGCTCTAAAACGGGATCACGCCCGCGCCACGGCAAAACCTGCCTGCGGCTTGACATCCGGCCCCCGCAAGTAAAGCGGCTTAGGCTTGCCCGAGGCCTGCGCAACCGCTCCAAGCCTGACAATATCCTGCATCGGAAAGTGATCGGCTTCCACTGTTGCTGCCTCTTCACCCTCCCCTGCCGCGTCCTTCTCCAGCAGCCGACACGCCGAGCCTGTGATGCGTCCACCGCCATGGTCTACAAATTCAGCCGCTATCGCTCGAAATGCGTCCACCGACAGCAATCGAGCGTCATCCAGCCCGACAGCATCAGCACTGAACCCCTGGACATAGACTTCATCGCGCTTGGCATCCATCGCAGCAAGTACCGCAACCGCATCACCCCGCCTGCGCTCTGCCGCCGCCAGAACGGCGAGGGTTGAAATGCCGACGATATCAACCCCCAGCGCCAGGGCAAGGCCACGCGCCGCCGACAGGCCGACACGTATACCTGTGAAGGAGCCGGGTCCAATGGTGACCGCAACCCGCTCGACACCGGGCAGCGCGATTGAGGCCTCGTCCAGAACCGCATCGATCATGTCCATCAGCTTTTCGGCATGGCCACGGCCAATCGTCTCGCTTCTGGACGCCAGCATCCGGTCGAGAGCGCTGTCATACAGGCCAACGGCGCAATCAACGCCAGAGGTGTCGATTGCCAAAAGGATCATGCCTGCTCGCTTTTCATTGCCTGACGTTTCACATTTCTCGAAAGCGCGGCAACCTGAGGGACGCCGCGCCCAAACCGCATCAAACGGCTTCGACTTCCTGCACTTCGGGAATGAAATGGCGCAGCAGGTTCTGCACGCCATGCTTCAGCGTCGCGGTGGAGGACGGGCAACCCGCACAGGAACCCTTCATGTTGAGAAACACCTTGCCATCCCGGAATCCACGGAAAGTGATATCGCCACCGTCCTGGGCGACAGCCGGACGCACCCGGGTTTCCAGCAGTTCCTTGATGGTGGCAACGATGGCCTCATCGCCCTCGTTGAAGAACTCACCATCCGACGCCTCATCTCCGGCGACAGCGCTGCCCATGATCGGCGCGCCGCTCATGAAATGCTCCATGATCGAACCGAGGATGGCTGGCTTCAGATGCGGCCATTCGGCGGTATCCTTGGTGACGGTCACAAAGTCATAGCCAAAGAACACGGAGGTGACGCCGGGTATGGCAAACAGCTTTTCAGCCAGTGGCGAGGCCATGGCCGCTTCCCGGTCGCGGAATTCAGCCGTGCCGTTTTCCATCACCACCTTGCCCGGCAGGAATTTCAAAGTGGCCGGATTGGGGGTGGATTCCGTCTGAATGAACATCACAAACTCCTTGCGAACCGGCAAAGCCTGGTTCGATTTAGAATGCTTCAAAAATAAACCTTCGCAGGTCCTGCTTCAAGCACTGGCTGTAAATAAACATCTTATACCACAGCACCGAAGATGCCGAGGCAGCCTCACCTTGAAGGCATGTCCAGTCTCGCTTTTCAGCAAAGCGCGTCGATTTCTTCATTGCTCAGCGTATCCGGCAGCACCAGTCACCGGAATGGGAAACGCCTGTGCCCGCCCGGCGATCATCGATACCAGCGGGCCAGGCCCGTCCTTGGCAGAACCGGCGGCCAGAACGAGGATGGCGATATCGCGATCTTCCTCAATCACCGCCTGAATCTGCTCGGCGGCACTGCCCTCGCGGATGACGATTTCCGGCTCAAGCCCAATGGTTTCACGCACCGTCTGGGCGGATTTTGCCATGACCGCATCGGCGGCTTCCCGGGCCTCGGCCCGCATGATTTCCTCGACACCCAGCCATTGCTGGAAATCGCCCTCGGGAATCACATAGAGCAGAACCAGCCCGCCATTCGAATTCTTGGCGCGCCTTCCAGCATAATGGACGGCGCGGGAGCATTCCGGCGTATCGTCGATGACCGTCAGAAATTTTCGTCGGTGCCCGTCAAGACGCGATAGACGTTTCGATACCATGGCCTGCCCTGTTCGTCAGGCCGGATCGACCGGCCCCGATAACCGTTACCTGATGACGCATGACACCTGCCACGCATCATCATCAAAGCTTAGAGTCTGTCAGGTTCAGATTGAACCAGACAGACCCTCGATTCTTTTTTGTCGTTTGTCTTTTCGGGAAAACCGGTTTCCACTTTTCCCTGACAAACTCTAGCGCACGAAACCGATAATGTCGCGGATTTCCGTCATGGTTTTTTCAGCCCGCACCCGCGCCCGCTCACCACCGTCGCGCAACACGGCATCGATATGAGCGGGATCTCCCGTCAACCGGCGCATTTCACCGGTGATCGGCGACAGAACCTCGACAGCAAGTTCGATCAGAGCAGGCTTGAACACCGAGAACTGCTGCCCGCCGAATTCCGCCAGCACCTCGGCTTTGGTCTTGTCGGCAAGGGCTGCATAAATGCCAACCAGATTATCGGCCTCCGGCCGTCCGGCCAATCCATCCGTTTCGCTTGGCAGGGCATCCGGATCGGTCTTGGCCTTGCGGATCTTCTTGGCAATCGCCTCGGCATCGTCCATCAGGTTGATGCGCGACAGATCCGAAGGATCGGATTTCGACATTTTCTTGGTGCCATCCTTCAGGCTCATCACCCTGGGGGCCGGACCGTCGATCAACGGCTCGACCATCGGGAAATAGGCATGCACCGGCTCGTTGCCGACGGTGATGTCGATGCCAAGTCCAGTCGGGCGGATCTGCTGGGCAAAATCCAGGTTGAACTTCATGGCGATATCGCGGGTCAGTTCCAGATGCTGCTTCTGGTCATCGCCCACAGGCACATGGGTGGCGCGGTAGACAAGGATGTCGGCAGCCATCAGGCTTGGATAGGCAAACAGGCCAAGCGAGGCCTGCTCACGGTCCTTGCCGGCCTTATCCTTAAACTGGGTCATCCGGTTCATCCAGCCGATGCGGGCGACACAGTTGAAGATCCAGGCCAGTTCGGCATGCTGTGGCACCTGGCTCTGGTTGAAAACGATATGCTTGACGGGGTCGATACCCGCCGCGAGAAAAGCCGCCGTGATCGACCGGATCTGACCGCGCATATCCTCATGCACCAATTGCGCCGTCAGCGCATGCAGATCGACGACGCAATACATGCAGTCGTTATTCTCCTGGAGCGCGACGAATTTGCGGATCGCGCCGAGGTAATTGCCAAGATGGAGATTGCCCGTAGGCTGAACACCGGAAAAAACCAGCGGCTTGAATTCGCTCATGATTGACCTCAGCAGACTTGTGGAGGGCCTGATACCTCGTGTGGATTTACAGCGCTTATGCACAGGCAGGCGTTTTCGATCAAGCGGGGAAAGGCTGAGGCGCGATTATAATTTTGGCTCGATCAGATCCCAGAGATTGCCGTAGAGATCTTCGAACACGGCGACCGTGCCGTAGGGCTCGTAACGCGGCTCTTCCTGAAAGGCGATACCATCAGCGATAAACGCCGCATGATCGCGGGCAAAGTCATCCGTTTCCAGAAAAAAGGCAACCCGGCCGCCGGCCTGGTTACCGATTGCCGCCACCTGTTTTTCTCCATCCGCCTGCGCCAGAAGCAGCCCGGCACCGCCTTCAGCGGCAGAAACAACCACCCAGCGCTTGCCATCGCCCAGATCGATATCTGCTTTGCAGGCAAAGCCCAGCTTGCCGCAATAAAAGGCCAGCGCCCGATCATAGTCATCCACCACAAGGGTTACGGTGGCAATGCGTTTTACCGGCCTATTCTGCGTCATCGGCGGCCTCGCTTGTCGTCGCGCGCCCCTTGCGCTTCAGATTGCGCCTGATCATGCCGAGATCCGCACCACCGATCAGGAAGGCCACTGAGAAATAGATCAGCATCGCCAGACCGATCTGGATGAACAGCACCAGCACCTTGTGCAGGAAGGGTGAACCGGTGCCTATATAGGGCGCGAAAAAGCCCGACAGCGCCATCAGCGCCGCGCCCATGATGAGCGCCGCCAGCAAAAGCCGCAGCGCCCGGGATACCAGCGCCCATTCCACCTGCAAATGTCCGCGCCGTACCAGCATGGTAAACAATAGAACCGTGTTGATGGCGCCCGCCGTCGCTTCCGCAATGGCGATGCCCCGCTCCTGCAACAGCGGAAACAGCGAAATGGCCAGCGCCGAATTGACCACCACCGAAATGCCGGTGAACCGCATCGGGGTTTTTGTATCCTCGCGGGCATAAAAACCGGGCTGCAAGGCCTTGATCATCACGAAACCGGGCAGGCCCAAGCCGTAATAGGCGAGGATTGCCCCGACAATAGCGGTATTATGCGCGGTAAATGCGCCGCGCTCATACAGCACCCGGATGATATCGTCCGACAGAACCCAAAGCCCGACCGCCGCTGGCAGGGTCAGGAACAGCACGAATTCGATCGACCTGTTCTGGATGGTCGAGGCCTCACGCCGGTGATCGGATTTCAGCGCCCGTGCCAGTTCCGGCAAGAGCACCACACCAACGGCAACGCCCACCACGCCCAAGGGCAGTTGATAGATACGGTCGGCATATTGCAGAGCGGCAATCGCCCCATCCTTGGAGGAGGCAATCGCCTGGCCGATCAACTGGTTGATCTGGGTAATGCCGCCGGTCACCGCTGCGGGGACGGCCAGCACCAGCAACCGTTTCACATTGGGAGTGATCTTCGGCCATTTGAAGCCGAGCCTTATCCCCGCATGGCGCACGCCGATATAGACCACCAGCAGTTGCAAAATCCCGGCCACCAGCACCGACCAGGAGAGATACCAGGCGGTCACGACAGGCTCGACACCATAGTAGAGCGCATAAAACAGCGCACTGATCATCACCAGATTGAGAAAAATCGGCGCGACGGCGGCGGCGAAAAAGTGATGCAGCGAATTGAGCATGCCGCTCAACATCGCCGTGAGCGACATGCACATCAGATAGGGAAACATCACCACGGCGAGACGCACGGTCAGCGAAAATTTTTCCGCGTCATCGGCAAAACCCGGAGCGATGACAAACCGCACCAGGAGCGGCATGGAGAGCTCCATGGCGATTGTGATCAGCAACAGCACGGTAAAGAGGACGCCGAAGACTTCTTCGGAAAAACGCTTGGCGCCGTCCAGTCCGTTTGCCTCGATCTCCTTGGAAAACAGCGGCACGAAAGCGGCGTTGAAGGCGCCTTCGGCAAACAACCGGCGAAACAGGTTGGGAAAGCGGAAAGCCGCATAAAACACATCGGCCATCGGCCCGGTACCCAGCGCCGCCGCCATCAGGGTTTCGCGGGCAAAACCGAACAATCGGCTGCCAAGCGTGGCGCCGCCAACGGTCATGAACTTCTTGACGAGGGACATATCAGACGCGGGCTTTCTTTTCAGCAGCCGGGGATTTTGTCGCGGCGGGCGCGATAATGCCCGATGGCATCTGCTCGCGCAATTCGTCGGGCTGCTCGCTCATCACCGCTTTCAGCCGAACTGAAATGGACCCCTGCCGGTTTTCATTGGTGATCTTCTGGCCAACCAGATCGATGACATAAAAAGTATCGATGACCTTTTCGCCAAAGGTGGTGATACGGGCCGAGTGAATATCGAGCGACAGATCTGCCAGAACCGCCGTGACTTCGGCCAGCAAGCCGATGCGGTCGAGACATTCGATCTCGATCACCGTAAACTTATTGGAGAGGCTGTTGGAGATCGTCACATGCGGCTTGACGGGAAAAGTCTTGTTGCGTTTGCGGCCCTTGGTGCGGGTGGCAATCACTTCCGGCAGGCGCTTTTTGCCCGCCAGCACGTCTTCAATCATCTTGCTGATCGTATTGCCCCGGCGCATCTCATCCTCATCGATGGGAAACTCCCTATTGATGAGAATGGTATCGAGCGCCCGGCCATCGGAGGTGGTGAAAATCTGCGCATCGGCAATATTGGCGCCCGCCGCCGCACAGGCACCGGCAATGATCGACAACAGGCGCGGATGGTCGGGGGCAAGCACCGTGATCTCGGTGATCGCGTGGAAGGAATGGGTGCGGACCATGGTTGCCAACGCCTGATCGGCCTTGTCAGCCTGGCGGATAAAATGGGCATGGCGCACCTGGTCTTCCAACGGCACCGTCAGCAGATAGGGTTGATAATGCAGCTTGGTATAGGTCTTCTGGTCCTTCTGGCTCCAGTCCGACAGGGCCGCCGCCAATTGCTCGGCAGCCTGTTTGGCGCGCTCCTTGCGCGGGCTTTCGGAGAAGCCGCCTGATAGCAGCAATTCAGTTTCATAATAGAGCGTGCGCAGCAATTGGCCTTTCCAGCCGTTCCAGACGCCCGGACCGACAGCACGGATATCGCAGACCGTCAGAACCAGCAGCATGCGCAGCCTGTCAAGCGACTGCACCTTTTCGGCAAAATCGGTAATGGTCTTGCGGTCGTGCAGATCACGGGTCTGGGCAACCATCGACATCAGCAGATGCTGTTCGATCAACCAGACCACCAGTTCGGTCTGCTTGTCGTTCAAACCGAGACGCGGTCCGAGGCGCCGGGCAACCTTGGCACCGGCAATCGAATGGTCTTCCTGACGGCCCTTGGCGATGTCATGCAGCAGCACCGCGACGAACAGCACAGTGCGCTCCTCTATATTCGGCATCAGCTTGACCACCAACGGATGGATCTCGGCATGCTGCCCCTGATCGACCTCGGCCAGAACGCCGACCGAGCGGATCAAATGCTCGTCCACGGTATAATGATGATACATATTGAACTGCATCATCGAAACGATCCGCCCGAAATCCGGGATAAACTTGCCCAGCACGCCCGCTTCGTTCATCCGGGTCAGCATCAGCGCCGGGTCGCGTTTGGAGGTCAGGATGGAGAGGAACAGCCGGTTGGCCTCCTCGTTCTCGCGGAAATCATGATCGATCAGCGGCAGGCAGCGGGTAATCGCCTTTAATGCATCGGGATGGAATTCAAGCCCGTGCAGGTCAGCGACATGGAAAAAGCGCATGATATTGATCGGATCACGCTTGAAAATATCCGGACCGGACAGAGCAATCCGGCCCCTGTCCTCGATGAACTCAGGCGTGCCGGGAATGCGCCGGGGCCGATGGGCAAAACGCCCGATGGCTGCGGTCAGTCCTGGAGCGGCCTTCGCCTGCTTGTCCTCCAGACTGGCACAGACGATCCGGGTCAGGTCGCCGACATTCTTGGCGACATGGAAATAATGCTTCATGAAACGCTCGACCTCCGAAAGGCCGGGACGGGCATTATAGCCAAGATTGCGGGCGATTTCCGGCTGGAGATCGAAGGACAGCCGCTCTTCCGGCTTGCCGGTGGCGAAATGCATATGGCAGCGCACCGCCCAGAGGAAATCATCGGATTTCTGAAACATCCGCCATTCCTGGCGCGACAGAACACCCAGCTTGACCAGGTCGGCAGGATCGGAAATCCGGTAATAATATTTGGCGATCCAGAACAGCGTGTGCAGGTCGCGCAACCCGCCCTTGCCTTCCTTCACATTCGGCTCAACCAGATAGCGGGTGTCGCCAGCCTTGCGATGCCGTTCATCGCGTTCGGCCAGTTTGGCGGCAATGAATTCAGGCGCGGTCTTTTCAACCACCTCCGCATCAAACCGTTTCTGCAATTCGCCAACCAGCAACGCTTCGCCGCAGATGTAACGGGTTTCGAGAATGGCAGTCCTGATGGTCATGTCGGTGCGCGACAGCCGGATGCATTCCTCAACCAGGCGAGTGGCATGTCCGACCTTGAAACCCAGATCCCAGAGAATATAAAGCAGAAATTCCACCGCCTTGCGGGCATCCGCCCCGGCCTTGACCGACAGCAGGAACAACAGATCGATGTCGGACCCCGGAGCGAGGGTGCTGCGGCCATAACCGCCAACAGCAGCCACGGCAAATTCATGCTGGGTGGTGGGGTAGACCGCCTGGGTCACCATGCGATGCACCAGCGCGATCAGATTGTCCTGGAGTTTGGAAATCATCCCGGCGCATTCCAACCCGCTGCCATTGGCGATCAGATGGCGCAGGGCCGCCTCCCGGCCATCCGTGCTTGCCTTTTTCAGCAAGGGGAGAATGGCGGCCCGCGTTTCCGGCACCTTGCCATTCTGCAGCACGATGGACATGCATTCCGCCTCCAATGCCTTGAAATCGGGGAGGGTTGCGTCTGATGGATCGTGCTTTGCCATGATCGTCCGGTTATCTGTTCCCTGCCGCTTGGAATGAGGCGGCTTTTGTCTGTAACGGGTTTAGCGTTTTTAAGGCGCTGCGGGCAACAGGATAGCCAACAATTCCTAAAATCCGTTGACTGAGCCAAACCAGAAAGCTCAGAACCCAAAAAGCAATACGAGCCTGGATCAGGATTTCGCCAATCAGGATTTTGCCAGAGTGGTTTTCAGGTCGTAAAGCGCATCCAGCGCCTGCCTTGGCGTCAAATCGTCCAGATTGAGGCCGCGCAAGGCCTCTTCCACCGGCGAAACCTGCGCCCCAGCCCCCGTCCGGCTCTCCCGCCTTTGACTGACCTGAAACAGCGGCAGATCATCAATCAACTGGCTCGCCGGATTTTTGCGGTCGGCATCTTCGAGCTGCGACAGGACGGCGCGAGCGCGCTCCACCACCATGCCCGGCAGCCCGGCCAAACGCGCCACCTGGATGCCGTAGGAGCGGTCGGCCGCACCGGCTCCAACCTCGTGCAGGAAAATCACGTCGCCATGCCATTCCTTGACTTTCATGGTGACGTTCGACAGCCGGACAAGCTTTTCAGACAGCGCCGTCAGCTCGTGAAAATGCGTGGCAAACAGCGACCGGCAGCGATTGACCTCATGCAGATGCTCGACGGTCGCCCAGGCAATCGACAGACCGTCGAATGTCGCCGTACCACGTCCGATCTCATCGAGAATGACCAGAGACCGCTCGCCCGCCTGATTGAGAATGGCCGCCGTTTCCACCATCTCGACCATGAATGTCGAACGGCCCCGCGCCAGATCGTCGGAGGCACCGACACGGGAAAACAGCCGGTCGACAATACCGATATGCGCCGACCCGGCAGGCACGAACGATCCCATCTGGGCGAGAATGGCAATCAGCGCATTCTGGCGCAGAAAGGTGGATTTACCACCCATGTTCGGACCAGTCAGCATCCAGATCGCGCCGTGCTTCTGATCGCCGACCGGTGAAAGATCGCAATTATTGGCGATGAAAGGGCTGGCTGCCTGTTTGCGCAAGGCCTGCTCGACCACCGGATGACGCCCGGCGACAATGGAAAACATTCTGCTGTCATCAACCAGGGGCCGACAATAGCCCTGCTCCTCGGCCAGCACGGCAAGACCGGCGGCCACATCGATGACCGCCAGCGCGCGCGCTGCTTTTTTGATGGCCTCGGCCTCGGTCACGACCGCCTGACGCATTCGCTCAAACGCCGCAAGCTCGATTTCCAGCGCCTGTCCCGCCGCATTGGCAATCCGGCTTTCGAGATCGGCCAGTTCGGTCGTGGTAAAGCGCATGGCATTTGCCATCGACTGGCGATGGATAAAGCGGGCCTTGGCCTCACCCTCAATCAGCGGCCCGGCATTGCCGGCGGTGACTTCGATGAAATAGCCCAGCACATTGTTATGCTTGATCTTCAGCGACTTGACGCCGGTTTCCTCGGCATATTGCAATTGCAGCCCGGCGATCACCCGGCGCGACTGGTCGCGCAGCGCCCGCACCTCATCCAGCCCCTCATCGGCGCCCTCTCTCAAAAACCCGCCATCGCGTTTCAACAACGGTAGATCTTCCGCCAGTTGCGAGGCCAGCAGGTTTTCGAGCGATGGCGATAGCATTTCGAGATCGGTGAGCGCCGAGGCAAGCTCATCCGGCAGCACCGCGCCTCGCAGCAACCCGGCCACATCGCCTGATGTGGACAATCCATACCGGATTGCCGCCAGATCTCGTGGCCCACCCCGGTCCAGCGCCAGCCGTGACAGCGCACGCGGCATATCGGGGGCGCGTTTCAAAAGGTCGCGCAGCCGCTCACACAAAAAACCGTCCGTCAACAGATAAGCGACCGCATCCTGCCGCTGCGCAATCGCCACCACTTCCGTCAAAGGCGACATCAGCCGCTCGGCCATCAGCCGGGCACCGCCGCCGGTTACGGTTCGGTCAATGGTATTGAGCAGGGAGCCCTGTTTCTGGCCGGAAAGGGTCTTCACCAATTCCAGGTTGGCGCGGGTGGCTGCGTCAATGAACAGCGTCGAGGACGAGGATTGCCGCTCAGGCAAGCCCAGTGGCGGACGCTCGGACATCTGGGTTTTTTCGACATAGGCAATCGCCGCCGAAGCTGCTGCCATTTCCGGTCGTGAAAATCCGCCGAAACCATCGAGTGTCTTGACGTTGAAATAGCGCGTTATGCGGCCCTCCGCCGAAGCGCTGTCAAACAGCACCGATGGCTGCGGCACGACCACGCGACCAAGCACATCGAAGGCTGGCTTCAGGTCCGGGTCCTGCATCAGGGTTTCGGCGACGATCACCTCACGCGGCTCGATGCGGAAAATATCCGCCAGCAGCCGGGTGGTATTGGTTTCAGCCAGACGGAAGACGCCAGTGGAAATATCGATCCAGGCCAGCGCCAGTTCATCGCCGCTGCCGCGCACCCGTGCCAGCGCCATCAGATAATTGGTCTCCGATGGCGACAGCAGTTTTTCTTCCGTCAGCGTGCCGGGCGTGACCAGACGCACCACGTCACGCTTGACCACGGATTTGGAGCCGCGCTTCTTTGCCTCAGCCGGGTCTTCCACCTGCTCGCAAACAGCGACACGAAACCCCAGCGTGATCAGCTTTTGCAGATAATCGTCAGAGGCATGCACGGGGACGCCGCACATCGGAATATCTTGGCCCAGATGCTGACCGCGCCTGGTCAGGGTGATGCCGAGCGCCCGCGAGGCCTCGACGGCATCCTCGAAAAACAGCTCATAGAAATCACCCATCCGGTAAAACAGCAGCGAACCGGGATTGTTCGCCTTGATTTCAATATACTGTTCCATCATCGGGGTCGCCGTTGCACGGCTTTCTTGCGAAGTCAGGGCGGCGGTGTTCAACACATCCGGTCCGGCAGCTTTGTCGATGATCACGGGTTCACGCTTTGCAAAATTGAGAATATCGGGACATGGTCGCGTCCAGATGACATCTAACGATGTTCAAGCCACAATGACAACCGATGCAGCGGCAAGCCACCCCCCTGCCCACAAAAAGCTGCGGTCACACAAAGATCAATCGCTCCAACCTTCGAGAAAAGGGCTTACCTTGGCGATCCGGGACATATCCTTGTCAATCTTACCATTCAGCCGCAGCCCGAAGGACGACATCGACGGCCTCTGCTGTCATTGGAACGAGCCTGATCCACACGGTTCCCAGCTTATTTTATGGTGAGTTTCTTTTTAGCCCGTGATCTTTTCGAGCAAACCGGGCTTCGGCATTCCCGATATCAATCTAGCTCGCAAACCGCCCGGCATCAGCACCGTAATAATTCACGTAGCGATCGGAAATGCTGGTGATTGGCAGGACGATCAGCACATCGGTGGTGTTGAAGGCATGATCGACCACGGCACCGGTGCCGATCATTGCGCCTAGACGCAGATAACCCTTGACCAAAGGCGGCATGGCGGACAGCGCCTTGCGGGCATTGACGATTTCGGATGGCATCAGGTCCATGGGGCAGAACAGTTCCGGGCGGGCGCGAACCGCCCATTCGCCACGGGCTTCGGCATTCTGTGCCAGAAAGGACAGAGCCAGCGCATGCTGTTCCGGCTGCACGCCCGGGAAAGAGGCACAGCCGATCATGGCGCTCATATTGTGGCGCAGCGCATAGGCCCAGTTTCCTTGCCAGAGCAACTCCACCGTCCGCTTGGTGCGATAATTCGGCAGGACACAGGAGCGGCCAAGCTCCATGAAGCGCTTGTCGGGATGACGGGCAACCAGATCGTCCAGAGCAAATTCCGAGGCAGAATAGAAGCCGAAATTGGCCAGCGCCACTTCATGGCGCAGCAGCCGGTAGGTGCCGACGATCTGGTCTTCCGGATCACCCTCGATAGCGTGGTCCAGCACCAGAAGATGATCGCAGATCTCATCGAAGGCATCGATATCGCGCTTCTGCCGCATGGCGTCGGGCGGCAGCGTGGCATTCATTTCCTCGACGAACACCCGGTAGCGCACCGCCTGGGCCGCATCGATCTCACGTGCATTGCGGGCGAGCCTGGTTTCCAGCGTACCGATCCGGCCCAGCACATCGCCGCCAGGAGCGGACACCGCGCCGGAGGAACGCTCCGTTTCAGGTGTGACTGCACGATCAAGAAGTTCGACTGTCATGGCGGTTCATCCGGCTTTGTTCAAACATGACCTGTTAAACACGGATATGCGACAAGATGTTGACACAGGATACGCTGATTGCGATTTTTTACGGCGGTTTTCCCCGTAAAATCAACGCAAGCTCATAGATTATAATAGGAAAACAGCCTGGGATCTAGCCGTACAGTCTTGTACGATGTGTTTTCATCAGCGAGGCGATTTCATTCAGCAGGCGCTCGGGATTGACAGGCTTTTGCAAGACCAGATCCGCGCCGCTGGTCAGCGCCTCCGCCCGGGCGGCGTCCCTGAGATCGCCGGTCAAGACCAGGATGGGGCAGCGCGGGCGGCGTTTCAATTGCTCGATCATCCGCACATAGCGCAGAACTGAGCTGCCATCGCCGCCGGGCATGCCGAGATCGGTAATGATCAGGTCCAGTTTTACCGCCTCTTCCAAAGCCACTTCGCGCCGCAGGGCATCGAAATCATTGACCACGCCGACCATATGACCGGCTTTCTGCAAGACGGCCCGCAACAGGGTTGCATTGACGAAATCATCTTCTCCAACCAGAACATTCAGCACGTCCGGGACCTGTTTGCCCGGCTCCATACCTTCACCCGGCAGCAGGACATCTGCATGGGATACATCGGCGTCCTGCGTATCGACATGAGCCGCATCCACGCCGCTCATCAGCCCCCGCAGCACATCGCTCAAGGTTTGCTCACGCAGCGGTCTGATCAGCCAGGCATCGAAACCGGTCAGCGGCCGCACAGGCCGCTCTTCCGGATTGACCAGATAAATGCGTCGAATTTTTCCCAGACCGGACAGCCGTCTGGCGAGATTGGCATCGTAATCGGAAATGCAGCGATGATCGACGATCAGGTCCGTCAGCGTCGCTTCCTGCCTCTCGACCCGATCCAGCAGGTCGAGAGCCTCTTCGGTTTTCTTTGCCCAATGGCAAAACCCGCCAAGCGTGCGAATGGTCATGGACGCGCCTTCGGCTGCCGGACCATCGGGGGCCAACAGCAGAACGCTGGAGCCTGACAGCAGCGACTGCCGCTGGGAAACGGTGCGATCCTGCGCAATCGCCTTGGTTGGCAAGCGGATCTCGAAGGACGTTCCCCGTCCGCGAACGGTTTCAATAATCGACAGAGAACCGCCAAGCGCCATCATCAACCGCTGGGAAATGAACAGGCCGAGGCCCGTGCCGCCACTGCGCTGCACCGGGTCTCCGCCTTGCGAAAACTCGACGAACAGCCGGGTGCGCTCCTCTTCCGTCATGCCAGGCCCGGTATCGCGGACCCGCACCACCAATTCGCCGCCAATGCAGTTAGCCGAGACCAGCACACCGCCCTCGACGGTGAATTTCACCGCATTGCCGATGACATTGAACAGCACCTGGCGCAGCCGAGCGACATCGATATCGACTTCCTCGGGAACCCCAGACTGTGTCGTCGCGGCGATCTCGATGCCCTTGGCATGGGCGCGTGGCGACAACATCTCGACCACGCCTTCGATCAGACGTCTGGGGGAAACACGTTGATTGTGAAGTTCGAAATGGCCAGTTTCAAGCGTCGTATAATCAAGAAGGTCGGCAATCAGTTGTTGCAGGGATTCGCCCGCTTGCACGATGCCGGAAAGATAATTGCGCTGCTCTGGCGACAGATCGGTCCGGCCCAGCAGATGGCTCATGCCGAGAATGCCGTTCAGCGGCGTGCGCATTTCATGACTGACGGTGGCAAGCAGACGTGTGCGCACCAGTTCCGCACTGGCGATGGATGAAGGGACAGGGCTCTGCGTCTTCGATAGCATCTGCGCCTACTCCGGCAGCTGTCCGGCAAAGCCTTTCGGAAGAGGAGGATGAAACCCACCTGATCGGTGTGTTTTCCATCGTCCGGTATCCGGCGCGCCTACCCAGATCACGACATTTATCTGGCCGCACCACCAGCACCCTGCAAAAGACCTCAGGTGCGCTGTGGTGCTTCAAATCCGCTGCATAACTCTCTCATTAAACCAAAGCCGATTTGATGAATTATGCAGTAGCAAAGCCCCGTCAATGTTTTGTTACGGTCGGCAGACCACGTTCAATCTCGGTAAACCGACCCTCAATGCCGTGTGAAAAAACCGCTTGGGGCGAGCGGCTCACAGCATGTGAGAAATCCTGTTTCATGCCATGCTACACCTTTTGGGGAAAATTTCCATCGTTTGTTCGCCGTGGCCGAACGGGAAATTTCGCCTCTACCCTTTTGAGCGGCGCAGAACCAGCAGTTCTTCCAGCAGGATGAAGCCTGCCCCGATGGTAATCAGGCTATCAGCCAGGTTGAAGACCGCAAACGACCATGTCTCAGTATGAAACAGAATATAGTCCACCACATAGCCATAGGTGAAGCGGTCGATGATATTACCGAAAGCGCCAGCAATGATCAGGCAATAGCCCAGATGCGCAAACTGGTGATCGCGGCTGGTCTGACGCCAAAGCCAGGCGACGAAAGCGACGATGGCAAGCCGCATGACAACGATAACCCAGGCATCGAGATGCGACAGCATGGAAAAGGCCACGCCGAGATTATGGGTACGAAACAGGCCAATCATCGGCACAACAGGCACGAGTTCATGCATGGGCAAGCTGATCTCGACCGCATATTTGATCGCCTGGTCCAGAATCAGCAGCGCCAGGATGAACAGGATTGCCGGAACCGGGCGACAAAACAAGGCAGCGGAACGGGTCATTTGGCCTCGTCGAGGGTGAGAAGATGGCGACGGGCTTCAAACAGCATGACGCCGGTCGCCACAGCGAGATTGAGGGAATCGGCCAATCCGGCCTGGGGGATGCGCGCCAGCATATCGGCCCGGCTGGCCAATTCCTCCGGCAGGCCGGATTGCTCGTTGCCCATCAGCACCACGACCGGGCGGCGCTTGTAATCCACGGTACGGTAATCCACCGCACCGGCCAGATGAGTGGCAACGACGCTGACGCCAGCCTTCGACTTCCAGCCGAGAAAATCGGCAACCGTGGTCTTGACCAGCGGCAGCGCGAAAATCGAACCCATCGTCGCGCGGACCGTTTCCATGGCAAAGGGATCGGTGCTGTCGCCAATCAGCATGACGCCGGAGGCGCCTGCCGCATCGGCAGTGCGGATAATGGTGCCGAGATTGCCGGGATCACGCACCCGGTCGAGCGCCACCCAGGTGTCCCCCTCCGTCAGGCTGACATCCTTCAGCGCCTTCCAGCGCTGATCGAACACACCCGCCACCATTTGCGGATTGTCCTTGCGGGTAATGGAGGCCATGACCTTTTCGCTGACCTCCAGCACCATGCCGCCATGGGCGACAGTGCGCGCCGCGATCCGTTCCACCTGCGGCTTGCCCTTGGCGGCCTTCGAATAGATCAGGTAGCGCAGGCTCCAGCCGAGCTCGACCGCATCGATTACCAGCTTCAGGCCTTCAGCCAGAAAAGTCCGCGTCTCGTCGCGGGTCTTTTTCTGGGAAAGCGCCTTGATATCCTTGACGATCGGGTTGGCGAGGCTGGTGACTTCCTTCACCTGCCCGACCTTGCCCTGCGCGCCTCTTTCCGCGGCGCCAGCCGCAAAACCGGACGCGCCATCCTTGAAACCGTTGCTCATTTTGGAACCCATCTGCTGAACAGCGATGTGGACAAGGCCCTGCCGGATGTCTTGCCATCCAGCCCCGCCTCGCGCAGGACCAGTTCGCCGGACTCGACCAGGCCGCCCTTGCCGCGCATGGTCTCGCGCATCAATTCATGGATAGCGTAGAAGCTGGCGCGGATCGAATAGGCCGTCAGCACCAGGCCTTCGGCCTTCGGCGACAGGATTTCCCGGCACAGCGACAGCATCAGCGGCAGATGCTCAAACAGATGCCAGACCTCGCCGTTCGGACCGCGGCCAAATTTTGGCGGGTCGGTGAGGATGATGTCATATTGGCTGCCGCGTCGCTCTTCCCGCTGGATAAACTTCATCGCATCGTCGCAGATCCAGCGGATAGGAGCGCGATCGAGACGGCTGAGGGCCTGGTTTTCCCGCGCCCAACCGATTGCTTTCTTCGATGCATCCACATGGGTGACTTCAGCACCAGCCGCCGCTGCAACCAGCGAGGCGACGCCGGTATAGCCGAAAAGATTGAGCACCTTCAAAGGCCGCCCTTCCTTGTCGCCCTTCGCCTTCTCGATCCTGTCTTTCATCCAGGTCCAATGGGCAATCTGTTCGGGAAAGACGCCAACATGGCGAAAGGATGTGAAGCGCCCGAGAAAATCGACCCCCAGCAGCGACAATGGCCAGGTTTCGCCCAGCGCCTCGCGGGGAAAGCGCCAGCGACCCATGCCGTCCTCGTCGGTATCGCCGGAAAACACCGCATCGGCTTTTTCCCAGACATGCGGAGCAAGGCCCGGCGGCCACAAGGCCTGCGCTTCGGGGCGAACGATCCGATAGGGGCCGTATTGTTCGAGTTTCAGACCATGGCCACTGTCGATCAGATGAAAATCGCCAGCGCCCATCGATTCCAGAATGAGCGGCAGGTTTTCGCGGGGCAGCGGGCCTGGGCGAAGCGCCAACGGCGCATTGGCCGGTGCTGCCGCATCCTGCACAGGGTCTTTTTCCATGCGGGGCGATGGTGCGGAAACCCTCGCCGTTTCCCTTGCATCCGCACCTGTCTGGCTGCGGAGCGGCTTTTGCCCGGCAGTGCGATAAGGGGCAGTCCCCTTGCCGGCGGAAGCCGTGCCAGGAGAACGCTTATTGGGTGGTCGGCGGGATTTGTCTTTCACAATCGGCTCGGCTTTCCGATGACAGCGCCCTGAACCCACGACGAGCTTAGAATTGCACGCGCGGTTCTATGGTAACGCTTCATAACGACGGCATGGTCTCCTGGCCGTCTCCGGTTCAGGCATGGTATTTGGCTATAGCCACAATTCCTCACATCTGTCCGATCTAGGGAATTATGCAGTTGGGTGCCCGCGCAGATTATGCTCGACATCGAAAACATACATCCTGCGCGGCCAAGGCTGCGGGCCTTATCATTCAAACGCCGCAGAGAAAAGAGTGGCGAGCAGGTTAAGTTCCGGCAGCCATTAGAACTCTGGCGTCAAGGCGATGGCAACTGGTTCAAGTGACCGGATGACGCGATCTGCTCGGCTCGCTTCTTCTGCTGATCGGCCTCGCCACGCCATTTTACAGCTGCACGCGCCTCATGCCGGGCGCGTTTGCGGTGCTTGCCCTGGGTCAGCCAGGTGGCAAAACTGCCTGCCAAAGCGCCAAGTAAAAAAGTGATCAGCAGGAAAACGAAGAAGGGCGCGCCCGCCGACAGCATCTGATCATCAGGGCGGAATGGATTAAGCGCCAGCGTCACCCATTGCCGATTGGCGACACACAGCACGATCAGCACCACCGCCAGCGGCACCAGAATGACGATATTGAAAATCTTTTTGACCACCATCACGCATCTCCTGCCGGATCTTGCCGCCGCCGGGTTTTATCGTTGCCGATTACTGTCATCACGACGAAAAACCGGCAATCCTGCAACTCACAGACCAACGGCCTCTTCACCACGAATTGCGTCATCATATGGAAAAGGGCCGGGCTCATGCAAGGCCGGCCCGGATAATTCGCACGGTATCATTTGCATGATTTGCAGGCTCACGACATCCCGCAAGCCAATCCCGAACGGCTGAAGATCCGATCAATCGGCGTCGCCGTCATCCTCATCGTCCATGCCGGGATTGAGGCGCTCGCGCAATTCCTTGCCGGTCTTGAAAAACGGAACCCATTTTTCCTCGACGAAGACGGTGTCGCCCGTGCGGGGATTGCGTCCGGTCCGCGACGGGCGGTTTTTCACCGAAAAAGCGCCGAAACCACGCAATTCGACACGATTGCCGGACGCGAGCGCATCGGTGATTTCATCCAGAACGGCGTTGACGATGTTTTCCACGTCGCGGTGATAAAGATGCGGATTGCGTGCCGCAACGATTTGCACCAGCTCGGATTTGATCACGTTAACCCCCTGTTCGGTCTAGACAGTTCATTGAAAATCAGTTCGCCGGGCCCAGCCCGCCTCAAAAGCGGCAGACCAATGACCGCCAGCTTGTTCGGGGTGTAAAACACCATAAAAAATTGGATTAATCAATCGCTTAAGCCCACATGTCGCTGACGATTTCATATCCACGGCTCAATGCGGGCCAATTCGGACTGCAAAATCGGCAAACACAGCCGAAAAATGACCTACCCTCAAAGTATCCGGCCCTCACAGCATCCGGCCCCCACAGCATCCACATGCACGAGACAGATCTTCGTGCGGACACTGCCGAGGGTCGAGCATCGCATCGGCAAAGACGAGGGATAGTGTCACTCTCCCACAAAAGCCGCCAGCAGAAAGCTTGTAACAGACTTGAAAAAATCCATATTTCCAGCCAGTAACTGTCTTGAATGGTAGCTGGAAGCGGTTCACCCGGAAAACGGGTGACAAAATAACCGATCGGCTCTACGGATTATCGAGCATGCTCAAGCGTTTAGATAAAGGTGCCCTAGAGCCGCGCCCACCTGCCCCCGATACCTCCTATCGCAAGGCGGTCGGTCACTCGCATCGCGTCAGGCGGCTGCGCATCGCGTTGCCGGCTTTGGCCGTCGTGCTGTCGCTCGGCTTTATTGCCGTTTCCGTCGTCAGGGCCTATCTGCCTGACAATATCAAGATCGAGGGCGCCAAGATCGAGGATGGCAAGGTGGTCATGGCCAAGCCAGCCATCTCTGGACGCAATTCCAATGGTGCGCCCTATTCGATGAATGCCGTGCGGGCGCTGCAAGATATCAAGAACCCCAACCTCATCACGCTGGAAACGATTACCGCGACCATGCCGGTCAATGACGATACCTCCGCCGATATCAAGGCACAAAGAGGCACCTATGACCGGTCTTCCGACAAGATGATGCTGGACAGACCCTTCACGATCCACCTCTCCAGCGGTGTGGACGCAGAGTTTCAATCCGCCGATCTTGACGTGAAAGCGGGAAAGCTTAAGACAAATCAACCGGTCTCCATTCAGACGAAAGACTCATCAATCGTTGCACAGTCGATGGATATGACCGATAAGGGACAGACAATCACGCTGACGGGCGCGGTCCGATTGAATATCGCACCGACGGCCCTGCAGAAACCGGGCAACTGAGAACAGATCATGACGCAAAGCCACCGTCGCCTTTCCTTCCGCGTTGCTTGCGCCACGCTGACCGCAGGCCTTGTCGCGACCGCAGCCGCAACCGGCGCGTTTGCCCAGTCCGCCACCAGCAACATGAACAGCCTGAAACTGTCCGGCGACAAGCCGATCCAGATCGAAAGCGATGCATTGGAAGTGCATCAGCAAGAGAACAAAGCAAATTTCAACGGGAATGTTAAGGTGGTTCAGGGCACCACCACGATGCGTTCCGGCACGATGGTGGTGAAATACAAGGGCCAGGGTGCTGCCGTGACCAGCGGTGATGCCAAGATCGACACGATCGATGTGGCCGATAACGTCGTCCTCAATACCGAAACCCAGCAGGCCACGGCCGACAGGGGCCATTTCGACATGAACACCCAGATCTTTACGCTTGATGGCGACAAGGTCGTGCTGTCGGAAGGCGGCAATGTGTTCGTCGGCTGCAAGCTCACCGTCCATATGACGACAGGCGAAGCCAAGCTCGACAGCTGTGGCAAGCGCGTGCAAATCCAGCTGGATCCCAAGTCCAAGCAGAAACCCTGATTGCGAACGCAGACGTGAAAGTTCCCGGTTTGACATCCAAGCATCAGGACGCGAGAGAAGCCGCGCCATCAGACGCAGCGCGTGAGAAGAACAGGTACGAAGGTACGCTGATCGCCCATGGGCTGACAAAAACCTACAATACCCGCCGCGTGGTTAATGGTGCCTCGCTCGTCGTGCGCAGGGGCGAGGCTGTCGGCCTTCTGGGTCCCAATGGCGCTGGCAAGACCACCTGTTTCTACATGATCACCGGCCTCGTGCCGGTCGACATGGGCACGATCGCCATCAACGGCAATGACGTGACCTCGATGCCGATGTACCGCCGCTCCCGGCTGGGCGTCGGCTATCTGCCGCAGGAAGCCTCGATTTTCCGGGGCCTGTCGGTCGAGGACAATATCCGCGCCGTTCTGGAGTTGCATGAGAGCGACAAGACCAAGCGCGAGCAGAAACTGAACGAGCTTCTCGCCGAATTCAACATCGAGAAACTGCGCAAGGCCGCAGCCGTCTCCCTGTCGGGCGGCGAACGGCGGCGCCTGGAAATCGCCCGGGCGCTGGCAACCGACCCGACCTTCATGCTGCTGGATGAGCCTTTCGCCGGCGTCGACCCGATCTCCGTGTCTGATATCCAGAACCTGGTGCGGCATCTGACGGCACGCGGTATCGGCGTGCTGATCACCGATCATAACGTCCGCGAAACGCTGGGCCTGATCGACCGCGCCTATATCATCCATGCCGGTGAAGTGCTGACGCATGGGCGGGCCGACGACATCGTCAACAATCCCGATGTGCGGCGCCTCTATCTTGGCGAGAAATTTAGTCTCTAATACGCGCAATTTGATGGGGTGCCGTATTGAAAACGGCATCTACGCCGCAAAGAGCCTGGCGTTTGCAGGTTATTTGCGTCGGAGGCCCCTCTGCGGCTTGACCAAACCTTATAAAAAAGCAATTTTTGGGCCACTTGGAACTTCGGAAAATCCAAAACGGGAACAAAAGGGGTCCGAGAGGGAATAGTAGGGGAGTTTTTCGTCCACCATGGCCCTATCAGCCAATCTTTTCCTTCGCCAAAGCCAGTCGCTGGTGATGACGCCGCAGCTGATGCAATCGATTCAGCTGCTTCAAATGACCCATTTCGAGCTTGTGCAATTCATTGCGCAAGAGGTCGAGAAGAATCCTCTGCTTGAATTTGCGCCAAATGACGAAGGAACAGGCAGCAGCGAGCCGGGCATAGAGAGCGAGGCCCCGCCCGCACCCACCTCCTCCGAGACATTGCAGAGCGACTGGTATGAACATGGCGGCGATGGCGATCTGAACGAGCGGCTGGACGCCAATTTCGGCACGGCCTTTTCCGATGACGGCGCCAACCCGAAGACCGATGCACCGGAAATGCTCGGCCAGTGGAAGTCGATGCCCGGCGCCCAGGGAGATGGCGAGGGCTACGACCTGGACGATTTCGTGGCTGGCAAGGTCTCGCTGCGCGACCATCTCGGCCAGCAATTGCCTTTCGTCCTCTCGTCTGCATCGGATCGGATGATTGCGCTGGCCCTGATCGACCAGCTGGACGAGGCCGGATATCTGCGCGCCGACCTGGATGAGGTCGCCACTCAGATGGGCGCGTCCCGAGACGATATGGACCGGATTCTGGCTGCCCTTCAGACCATGGAGCCCGCAGGCCTGTTTGCACGCAATCTTGGCGAATGCCTGGCTATCCAACTGCGCCAGCGCGACCGGCTGGACCCCGCCATGGCCGCACTGATCGGCAATCTGGATTATCTGGCCAAGCGTGATTTTGCGAGCCTGAAGCGGTTATGCGGCGTGGATGAGGAAGACCTGCTCGACATGCTGGCCGAAATCCGCAAGCTCAATCCCAAGCCGGGCGCCGGTTTCGAAACCGATGCGCTGGAAACGGTGGTGCCAGATATTCTGGTGGCGCCCTCGCTCGAGGGTGGCTGGCTGGTGGAATTGAACGCGGAAACCCTGCCGCGCGTGCTGGTCAACAATGCCTATTTCACGGAGATCCGCCGCAGCAGCCTGCGGGAAGGCGCCATGAAAAATGCCAATGGCCAAAGCGGCAATGGCAAAACCGGCCAAACCAAGGCCGAGGGCGAACAGGCTTTCCTGACGGATTGCCTGCAAACCGCCAATTGGTTGACCCGCAGCCTCGACCAGCGCGCCAAGACCATCATGAAGGTGGCGACCGAAATCATTCGCCAGCAGGACGCCTTCCTGCGCCATGGGGTCGACCATCTGCGTCCGCTGAACCTCAAGACGGTGGCTGACGCGATCAAGATGCACGAATCCACCGTCAGCCGCGTCACATCCAACAAATATATGCTGACACCGCGCGGTCTGTTTGAGCTGAAATATTTTTTCAGTGTCTCCATCGGCTCGGCAGAAGGCGGCGACAGCCATTCGGCTGAGGCGGTTCGTCATCGTATCCGCATGTTGATTGCCCAGGAGAGCCCGGAGAATATCCTCTCAGACGACGATATTGTCGAAAGCCTGAAAAACGGCGGTGTCGAGCTTGCCCGCCGCACGGTTGCCAAATATCGCGAAGCGATGAACATTGCCTCCTCCGTCCAGAGGCGTCGGGAAAAGCGCGCCCTGGCGCGGAATGTGAGCTGATATCAGCTCTTTGCAATAATCCTTAACAAAACATTGACATTGGCGCCCGCGCCAATTAGAGGATACCGCCAAAACACGGGAACGATTTTGGGATAGTGACATGTACAAAATCAGAGACTTAGTCTTATCCTGCTCGATTTTTTCACCCCAGTCCGCCCTTGACATGCGGGTTGATCCAGGCCTGAACGGACAGACACTCCGCTTTGGCCCGGCCCGATAGGATAAATTGACCCGGCATATGGCCGAGCTTTTATCTTGGACTATGGAAACGCTTGGATGCGCCCCGCGCTTGGCGTAAACTCCCCCTGCAAATCACGATAAGAAGGGAAACTCCATGAGTGTACGCGTAACCGGCAAACATATGGAAATCGGCGAATCTTTCCGGCAACGGATAGAAGTCCAGATCACTGACGCCGTAAGCAAATACTTTGACGGAGGGTATTCCAGTCAGGTGACGGTGACAAAATCAGCCTCGCGGTTTTCCGCAGACTGCGCCCTGCACCTCGATACCGGTATCAACCTGCATGCCACCGGCACTGCCGTCGACCCGCAAGTCGCCTTCGACACCGCCGCAGAGCGGATCGAAAAGCGCCTGCGGCGCTACAAGCGCAAGCTGAAGGACCATCACGTCCCGGCCAATAATATCGAAATTGGCTATACGGTCATGGACCCGGTTTCCGAAGACGATGAGGATGTGCCGGAGGATTTCGCCCCGACCATCGTGGCCGAAAGCACCAAGAAGGTCAAAACCATGTCCGTGGCCACCGCTGTCATGGCGCTGGATATGACGGATGAGCCCATTGTTCTGTTCCGCAGCCCTGGCAAGGACGAGCTGAACATTGTCTATCGCCGCAATGACGGTAATATTGGTTGGATAGATTCCGCCGCAATCAAGGGCTGACACGCCCTCGGAAAGCGGTGGCCGACCACCGCTTTCCCCTTCATGCGTCGGCGGGTATAAGGATTTTTCGAAATGGCCTTGGCAGATTTGCTACAGCAAGATGCGATATTGCCCGTCCTCAGGGTCAATTCCAAGAAACAACTTCTCCAGGAACTGGCTGCCAAAGCCTCAAAACTGATCGGCATTCCCGAACGGGAAATCTTTGACGTCATCCTGCAACGCGAAAAACTCGGTTCAACCGGTGTCGGCAATGGCATTGCCATTCCCCACGGCAAGCTGACGAGCATTTCCACCATTCAAGGCGTCTTCGCCCGTCTGGAAACGCCAATCGATTTCGAAGCGCTGGACGAGCAGCCCGTGGATCTGGTTTTCCTGCTTCTGGCGCCCGAAGGTGCCGGTGCCGATCATCTGAAAGCCTTGTCGCGCATTGCCCGCGTGCTTCGCGATCAGGACCTGGTCGCCAAGCTGCGTGCCAGTGATAGCGCCACGGCCATCTATACATTCCTGAACCAGGACCAGGCGTCTAACGCAGCCTGACCGCTTACTATTTAACGTATGGTACTACGCAAAAAGCGCCGCGCATCACTGCGCAGCGCTTTTTCTTTTTCCAGTAAAAGAAAGGGTCAGGCCTTGATTGTTTTGTTTTCGTTTGTCTTTTCGGGAAAACCGGGCACCACTTTTCCCTGACAAACTTTAGGCATCGGAAGCTTGCGCCGCCTCTGCCTTCGGGCCACCCTTGGCAACGCCGACCATAGCCGGACGCAGCACCCGATCGCCAATCGTGTAGCCGGGCTGCACGACCTGCACGACCGTATTGTTGGGGACTTGCGGATTGGGGATTTCGAACATGGCCTGATGGAAGTTCGGATCGAATTTCTGACCTTCCGGCTCGATCTTGCGGACACCATGGCGCTCAAGCGTCGACAACATCGCCCGCTCGGTCATTTCGACACCTTCGATCAAGGCCGTCAGGCCGGCTTGCGCCTCTTCCTTGGCCTCAGCAGGCACGGCGTCGATGGCGCGGCGCAGATTGTCGGACACGGCCAGCATGTCCCGGGCAAAAGCGGTTACCGCATAGGACTTGGCATCCTTGATGTCGCGCTCGGTGCGGCGACGCAGATTGTCCATCTCAGCCGCCAGACGCAGGAAGCGATCACGCAACTCCGAATTTTCAGCCTGGAGGGCTGCTGTCGGGTCATTATCCTGCCCGGCATCCTCAGCGGCCGAATTGGTCTCTTCCTGTACCTGGGGTTCAATCTGCGCGTCTGCGGCAGCGTCAGGTCCGTTTTTAGCTGTTTCGTCGGTCATGACGTTCTCCGAAATACTGTTTCTCGTCCGGCCCCGATATCAGGGTTCAGCGGCAAAAAATCAAGGGTAGAGTGATGATCTCATGCGGTGTTGCCAAGGTCAGTGGCCGCTGCGGGTCATCTTGGCCATCACCTGGGCGGTATAATCCACCATTGGCACGATACGGGAATAGTTGAGGCGGGTCGGACCGATCACGCCGACGGCCCCGACAATCCGATCGTCGCCGTCGCGGTAGGGCGCAACGATCAGCGATGATCCGGAGAGCGAAAACAGCTTGTTCTCCGAACCGATGAAAATTCTGACACCCGGCCCGCTTTCGGCAAGGTTGAGAATCTCGATCAGGCTTTCCTTGCGCTCCAGATCATCAAACAGCAGCCGCAGCCGGTCGACATCCTCGACGCCAGCCAGACCTTCCAGCAGATTGGCGCGGCCACGCACGATCAGCCGGGTTGGCTTGTCGCCCTCGCCACCGGACCAGACCGCCAGCCCACGCTGCACGAGATCCTGTGAGAGGACATCCAGCTCGCTTGCCACCTGATCCTTCAACTGCACCAGCTGGCCACGCACTTCATGCAGCGTCTGGCCGGAAAGATGCGCATTGAGGAAATTGGCAGCCTCCGTCAGTTGCGAGGCGGTAATGCCCGCCGGGAGTTCGATGATCCGGTTTTCGACCTGGTTAAACTCGCCGACCAGCACTGCCAGTGCCTTGGTCGGCTCCAGCCGGATGAATTCGACATGCTTCAGCACCGGATCGGATTTCGCCGCCACCACCAGGCCTGCACCACGCGACAGGCCAGACAGCATACGGCTGGCTTCGTTGTAGAGCGTCTCCATTGGCTGGTCTTCCGATGAGCGCATCTGCCGCTCGATCGAGCCGCGCTCTTCCTCCGACAGGCGTCCGAGCTGCATGAAGGCATCGACAAAGAACCGCAGCCCTGTCTGGGTCGGCAAGCGCCCGGCGCTGATATGGGGGGAATAGATCAGGCCCAGTTCTTCCAGGTCGCTCATCACATTGCGCACCGAGGCGGGCGACAGCGACATCGGCAGAATGCGCGACAGATTGCGCGAGCCAAGTGGTTCACCGGATTCCAGATAGGTCTCGACGATGCGGCGAAAGATCTCCCTGGATCGCTCATCCAGTGCCATTGACACATCGCCTGCGGTAATTGGGTTTTTCCCCATTTCGCTCATGTTTGCTGCTGCACCTATCCTTAATATAGCTGCTGATTGACCAATCACAACGGCTTTTGGTGAGGAAGCGCCGGTTTGAGCACCCCATACCGGCTTTTCCTTTGCAAAACCGTCAAACCACTCGTAGAAGGCAGCCAGGACGCCAAGCAGGGACTGGAAATGCCCCGGACAGATTTCCGGCCAGACCTGCCCAGAACGGCCCAGACGGGCATTGAAACGAAAATAAGCGGACAGAGGTTGGTGTGCCAACCAAGTGGCTGCTCGACCGAGGAGACGGGAATGCGACCTTCAGGCAGAAAAACCGACCAGATGCGCAAGATATCGTTCGAGCGCAATTTTTCCAAACATGCCGAAGGCTCCTGTCTCGTCAAGTTTGGCGATACCCATGTCCTGTGCACGGCAAGTCTTGAAGATCGCACTCCGCCCTGGCTGCGCAATACCGGCAAGGGCTGGGTGACGGCGGAATACGGCATGCTGCCGCGCGCCACCGGCGAGCGGATGAAGCGGGAAGCGTCCTCCGGCAAGCAGAGCGGCCGCACCCAGGAAATCCAGCGGCTGATCGGCCGTTCGTTGCGCGCCGTGGTCGATCTGGAAGCCTTGGGCGAACGGCAGATCTCGCTCGATTGCGACGTGATCCAGGCCGATGGCGGCACCCGCACAGCCTCGATTACCGGCGCGTGGATTGCCTTGCACGATTGCCTGAAATGGATGGAATCGCGCAACATCATCAAGGTGGACCGGGTGCTGAAAGACCATGTCGCGGCGATTTCCTGCGGTATTTTCGCCGCCCAGCCGGTGATCGACCTGGATTATCTGGAGGACTCTGCCGCCGAAACCGATGCCAATTTCGTCATGACCGGCACAGGCGGTATTGTTGAAATCCAAGGCACCGCCGAAGGCAAGCCTTTCAGCCAGGAAGAATTCCTGACCCTTCTCGGCCTTGCCCAGACAGGCATTGCCGAATTGGTGGACCTGCAAAAACAGGCGATTGCCGGATAAAGAGAGCATCACCATGGCCACAAGCATTGAAGGCATTCTGGAAACCTCACTGTATGTCGATGATCTCGACGCGGCAGAGCGTTTCTATGCCGGGTTGCTTGGCCTTGAGGTGATCGTCAGCCAGCCGGGGCGTCATTTGTTCCTGCGCTGTGGGCCGGGCGTTCTGCTGCTGTTTAATGCAGCGGAAACCGTCAAGCCCGCAGAGCCCGACGCCCTGCCGGTACCAGCCCATGGGGCCGTCGGGCCAGGTCATGCCTGCTTTCGGATGGACGGTGCGGCAATGGATGGCATGGCGTCACGGCTGTTAAGCCATGGCGTCGCCATCGAAGCTGATTTTCTCTGGCCGAATGGTGCGCGTTCGATTTATTTCCGCGATCCAGCGGGCAATAGTCTGGAATGCGCCGAAGCCCGGCTTTGGCAAATTGAATAGGATCGGATGATGCGCAAACTCGAAACCAGAACCATTGTCGTCGCCAGCCACAATGCCGGCAAGATCGCTGAAATTGCCGACCTGATCGGCCCCTTCGGCTTTGCTGCCAAATCGGCCAAGGAACTCGGCTTCATTGAGCCGGACGAAACCGGCACGACATTCGAAGAAAACGCTGCCATCAAGGCACTGGCTTCGGCAAAAGCCTCCGGCCTGCCAGCGCTGTCTGATGATTCCGGTCTGGTCATCGATGCCTTGGATGGCGCGCCGGGCGTCTATACCGCCAATTGGGCCGAGCGCGAGGATGGCAGCCGCGATTTTGCCATGGCGATGGAAAAGGTAGAGCACGCCTTGCAGGAAAAAGGCGCGGTGACGTCAGAGAGCCGAACGGCTCGTTTCGTCAGCGTGCTTTGTCTTGGCTGGCCCGATGGCCATACCGAGTTTTTCCGGGGTGAAGTGGAAGGTGTAGTCGCCTGGCCGCCCCGCGGCACCTCCGGCTTTGGATACGATCCGATCTTCCAACCAGAAGGATTTTCGACCACGTTCGGCGAAATGACCTCGGAAGAAAAACACGGCTGGAAGCCGGGCGATGCGCAAGCCCTGTCGCACCGGGCGCGCGCTTTCAAGCTCTTCGTCGAAACCTGCCTGAACGCCTGAGGATTTATGGCCGAGCCAACGTCGCTTCTCCTTCCAGACACCGGCGAACCGGGCTTTGGCATCTATATTCACTGGCCGTTCTGCGCGGCCAAATGCCCCTATTGTGACTTCAACAGCCATGTTCGCCACCAGAAGGTCGACCAGCCGCGCTTCACAGCAGCCTTCCTGAAGGAAATGGAGACGATGCGGGCCATGAGCGGCCCCAAGACCGTCACCAGCATCTTCCTCGGCGGCGGTACGCCTTCGCTGATGGACCCGGCCACGGTGGGTGCCATCCTGGACGGAATCGCCCGCTACTGGACCGTGCCGCGTGGCATCGAGATCACCATGGAAGCCAATCCGACCAGCGTCGAAGCCGAACGGTTTCGGGGCTATCGGTCCGCAGGCGTCAACCGGGTGTCGCTTGGCGTGCAGGCGCTCAATGATGCCGATCTGAAATTTCTGGGCCGGATGCATTCGGTGGAGGATGCGCTGAAAGCCGTCCGTCTGGCACGCGAGATTTTCCCGCGCATGTCCTTCGACCTGATCTATGCCCGTCCCAATCAGACGATTGCCGATTGGGATGCCGAGCTGAAGCTGGCGATTTCCTATGCGGTCGACCATCTGTCGCTCTATCAGCTGACCATCGAGGAAGGCACGCCATTCTTCGGCCTGCACAAGGCCGGCAAGATCATTACACCCGATGAGGAACATGCCGCCCAGCTCTATGAGGCGACGCAGGAGATCACCGAGCGCGAAGGCCTGCCCGCCTATGAGGTTTCCAACCATGCGCGGCCCGGCGCCGAGAGCCGTCACAACCTGACCTATTGGCGCTATGGCGATTATGCCGGTATTGGCCCTGGCGCCCATGGACGGCTGACACGCGGCCATGAAAAACTGGCGACTGCGACTGAAAAGCACCCGGAAACCTGGCTTTCGGCGGTAGAACAGAACGGCCACGGCATGGTCGTCCAGGACGCGCTGGGTTCAGAAGAACAGGCCGACGAATTGCTGCTGATGGGTCTCAGGCTGCGCGAAGGCGTCGATCTCGCTCGCTGGCAGCAATTGTCCGGTCGCGATCCAGACCCGGTCCGCGAACAATTTTTACTGGAACACGGATTTATCGAACGTCTCGGCAATTCCCGGCTGCGCTGCACACCAAAAGGCATGCTGGTTCTGGATGCCGTCGTGGCGGATCTCGCCTGCTGAGGGACCATACACAGACGCAAGGATAGAGGGAGAAGCGTCAATGCCCGTAGATGATGCCTTTGCACTGCATGACATGGCCGTTTTCTATGACAGCTTCAATATTCATGGCGAAGACGGGGATTTCTACGAGGCCTATCCAAAAACGCCCTGCCGAATTCTCGATATCGGCTGCGGCACAGGCTCGGTGACGCTCCGGCTGGCAAGGCGCGGCCATCAGGTGACAGGGATCGATCCCGCGCCGGGCATGTTGGCTCTGGCAAAAGTCAAAGACACGGAAGGGTTGGTGCGCTGGATTGCCGCCAATGCCTTCGATCTCAATCTCGATAGAGAGCAATTCGATCTGATCATCATGACCGGCCATGTCTTTCAGGTCTTTCTCGATGATGAAGAAACCCTTCTGGCGCTCACCAATGCCCGTCGCCATCTCGCTCCTGGTGGACAGATGATCATCGAGAGCCGCAATCCGCTGCTGCGCGCCTGGGAAGGATGGACCGAAGCCAAAACCCGCAACACAGCGCAGGTTCCTGGTATCGGCCCGGTCGAGGTTTTCTATCAGGTCGACAGGACCGAAGGGGAGCATGTCACCTTTGACGCGACCTTCACGCTGCTGGAGACCGGTGAACAGCGGATCAGTCGCAGTTGCCTGCGTTTCCCTGGTCGCGGGACGATCGAACAGCTGTTCAAGGCAGCCGGCTTCAAGAGCATCGAGACGCTCGGCTGGTGGGATGGCCGCAGCTTTGACCCGACCAGCCCGGAAATCATTGCCATCGCCAGCGTCTGAGGCGAGACGGGCCGAATGATCAGGCGACTGCCCGCCGGCGAAGCCGACGCCATAGCCTGCCATCGATGGCGGCAAGTCCGAGCGCGATCAAGACCATGCCGACCAGATGGCGTGGGGCGACCTGATCTCCCAACACCAAGGCGCCAAGCAGGATGGCGCTGGGCGGAATAAGGATGGTGACCAGCATCAGATTGGTGGCACCGGCCGTCGACAATATCCGGAAAAACAGCACATAGCCGACAGCTGTTGACAGCAATGCCAGTCCCAGCAGAGCCGCAATGCTGTCGAGACCGGGAACGGGCAAGGTCCAGGGCGCATCGACCATCAGCGTGATCGGCAGGAGCACCACCGTTGCCGCCGTCACCTGCCCCGCAGCGGGCAAGAGGGGGGCCAGACCCATTGTCTTGAAGCGCCGCCCGAACAGGCCAGCAAAGGCATAGGAAATTGCCGCCAGCATCACAGCCAACTCGCCCCAGAGATCGGCTCCCAGATGCCCGAGCACGGCGGGACCGATCATAACCGCGACCCCTGCAACGCCGATCAGCACACCGGTCAGCCGGTTGGCGGTCAGCTTCTCATCGGCGGTCAGAAAATGCGCGATGATGACGCCGAACAGCGGCGTCGTCGCGTTGAAAATCGCTGCCAGCCCGACCGGAATATGGGTCTGGCCCCAGACGATCAGGGTGAAGGGAATAACATTGTTGAGAAGGCCCATGCCGAGAAAGGCAAGCCAGACCTCGGCCCTGCGCGGAACCGACTGGCCCGACAAGCGGACGATGATCCACAGCGCTATCGCGGCAAGGGCCACACGGGCGGTAACGATGGTCAGCGGCGGCCAGACCTTTACCAGAATGCCGATGAACAGGAAGGAGCCGCCCCATAGTACCGAAAGCACCAGCAGCATCGCCCATTCCTGGGCACCCATCTGGACACCTCTAAAAACCTCCCCATTTTCCGCGTTTCATGATTCAATCCGGCCAGTGTGATTTTCTGGGAGCGGATGATGCGTGGGCAACCGGGCTTTTGGGATTTGGATGATCGTTACGAACGGCTGAGTGCCGTCGGCGATCCGCTGGAGAAGCTCAACAGCATCATTCCATGGGCGATATTTGAAAAACCTTTAGCGAAGGCGCTGAAGCGGTCCGACGGATCGAAGGGTGGACGTCCACCATTTCCGTCGGTTCTGATGTTTAAAATCCTGGTGCTGCAAGCGCTTTATAATCTCTCCGACGACCAAGCAGAGTTTGTTATCCAGGACCGGCTGTCGTTTATGCGTTTCCTTGGCCTTTCCCTTTCGCAGAAGGTGCCGGATGCCAAGACGATCTGGCTGTTCCGAGAGAGTTTGGTGCGTGCAGGTGCCATTGATAATCTGTTTGCCCGTTTCGACAAGCATCTCTCACGTTCCGGATATCTGGCCAAAGGCGGGCAGATCGTTGACGCCACGATCATCCAGGCTCCCAAGCAACATAACAGCCAGGACGAGAAAGACGCGATCAAGGCCGGCGAAATCCCTGAGGACTGGAAGGATAAACCCGCCAGGCTGGCCCAGAAGGACCGCGACGCGCGATGGACAGTGAAGTATTCCAAGGCGAAACGGCCAACGGAGACGCCGACGTCGACGACGACTGGCCAGCACGATATTGCCATTCCAATGTTTGGTTACAAAAACCATGCAGGCATCGACCGAGCCCATGGCTTTATCCGGGGATGGACGGTGACGAGTGCGAGCGCCCATGACGGAGCCCAGCTTCGAAACGTAGTGACCAAAGACAATACCGCGTCGACGGTCTGGGCCGATACGGCCTATCGCTCCAAGACCAACGAGGAATGGTTGCAGGACAATGGCCTAAAGTCCGACATCCATCAGAAGAAGCCAAAGGGCAAACCCATGCCGGAGGCGATGTCGCGCGCCAACGGCCGTCGTTCGAAGGTCCGCTCCGCCATCGAACATGTCTTTGCGCGGCAGAAGGACAAGATGAAGCTCTTCGTGCGCACCATCGGAATCAGCCGAGCGAGGGTGAAGATCGGCATGGCCAATATCACCTACAACATGCTTCGCTATGTCTGGCTGACTGGAAAACCACGGACCGCATAACGCGCAGCTGGCCGGAAGGCCGAAATGCATGCCGCAGATGCGGCAATCATCACAAAAAATGGGCGATCATCCGCGCGAGTTCATCGCGGAAATACATCCACGGCACCATCTTGCCAACTGCGACCGGTAAATCGAGGTGTCCATCTGTTTTTGCATAACCAACCTCTCACCATGACCCTCTATGTCGAAGGAGGTTATTGCTCTTTTGAAGCGGGGCTGCCACCCGTTTCTTGCGGATTTACAACCCCGTCTCCTCTGTCAATCAAAAGAAAACAGCGCCGTGCGTTTTACAAACCGCACGGCGCTGTAACACTTTAAATCTGCTGCATAATGTTCTCCTTAAATCGACTCCGATTTAAGGAATTATGCAGTGAGGAGCCAATGCGGGGCGACGATCCGATTACTCGTTGATCAGACGGCGCAGCAGCTCGATTTCCTGCGACAATTTCTGGTCGCCGGAGATCAGTTCCTCGATTTTGCGCACGGCATGCAGCACCGTGGTGTGATCGCGGCCACCGAAACGACGGCCGATTTCCGGGAAGGAGCGGGGCGTCAGGGTCTTGGACAGATACATGGCGATCTGACGCGGCTTGACGATGACCCGGGTGCGGCGGTTGGACACCAGTTCCTGGCGCGAGACATTGTAATGGCGGGCAACAACGCGCTGGATGTCTTCAATGCGAACCCGCTTCTGCTCGGCAGCACCGACCAGATGAGCCAGCAGCTCATCGACGCGCTCGATGGTCATATTGGCTTCGAATGAGCGGCGGAACAGCAGCTGGTTGAATGCGCCTTCCAGATCGCGGCCGGAGCTGGCGACATTGCGGGCAACATGGGCGATGATCTCGGCTGGAATTTCCAGGCTCGGATCTTCTTTCTTGGCCAGCGCCAGCCTTGTCTTCAGCATGTCGAGACGCATGTCGTAATCAGGCGCTTCCATCTCGATGGCAACGCCGCCTTGCAGGCGCGAGCGAACGCGCTGATCAAGCGATTCCAGCTCCCACGGCGCCCGGTCGGCAGCAACAACCACCTGCTTGGCGCTGTCGAGCAGCATGTTGAGCAAATGGCAGAATTCATGCTGGATGGTCTTGCCCTGCAGGAACTGCATGTCATCGATGATCAGCAGGTCGATATTGCGCAGCGAGTCCTTCAGGGTCAGGGCATCGTTGTCGCGGATGGCGGTAGCAAAGCGCCACATGAAATATTCCGCCGTCAGATAGACAACGCGCGGCGCCCGAGGGCTATGGATCGCGGCATTGGCGATGGCCTGGAGCAAATGCGTCTTGCCCAGACCGACCGACGAATGAATGAACAGCGGATTGAAGCGCACCGCGCCTGCACCGGCTTCAGCAATGGTCTTGGCGGCGGCAACCGCAACCCGGTTGGAGGCGCCTTCAACGAAACCGTCAAAGGTATATCGGCTGTCGAGCGGCGAGCCGAACAACGGTCCCTGTACGGGAGCGCGCTGCGGCGCTGCGGCATTGGCAATGGCAGGAGCCATCTGGCCAATGCTCTGCGGCACCTGACGCTTCTGGGAAGACGACAGGGAAGGCTCGACGGTCCGCTCCTCGACAACCGGTGTCCGGCTATTGCGGCTGGCGCTGCGCACCAGGATTTCGATCTTCAGGATGCTGGCATCTTCCGCCTGGAAAATCGAGGTAATCAGATCGAGGTAACGATTGTTGATCCAGGACTTCAGAAAGGTCGTCGGCACGCTGAGCCGAATAACGCTCTTCGAGGAAGAATGCAGTTTCAGCCGACCAAACCAGCTGGCGAACACATCCGGGCCGACCTGGGCCCGCAGCCGGGCACTGAACCGCTCAAAAAGCGCATCGTATCGAATTTCATCGCCTGCCACCGTATCGTCTACCACCGCATTCGGGCCGCCTGTCGCGTCAGGGCTAACGGCCTGATCGATCGTGCGCGCCTCGTCCCCACTGGCTGCCGCACTTGCCGTTACCATCTTCATCTGCATCTCGCCGCCTTCCAATTGTCCACATGTGCCGGCCAGTTGCCATTGCTGGCCGACGCTTCAAGTTCTTGCATTTGACTGCCTGAGACTTCCGACACCGATGTCGCCTCGTAAGGACGCCGGTCTCATCAGGCATTCACCATCATGCATTCTTACAGCAGCATACGCCCGAGAGGACGCAAACCATGCTGATCGTCATATCTGCCAAATGGAGTTCCTCAATCCGCATTGCCTCATTTAATGCAGCAGGGAATGAGCATATGCCGTTATGACACAGGTATTTCAGTCAAGGCCCTTCATCCTCGTTTATGTCGGGCCAGTCTTTCCCTCTCTTATTCCGTTATTTAAAAACGACACTTCCAACTTAAGCCGGCAACTTAAGCCGGACACACAAACTCCAACGCACGTTTCCTGAAATGGAAACGAGTTCCGCATGAGAACCAATGTATGATGAAACGAAACTGAGCCGTTCCGCCCGGAGAGGCATTTTCGAAAAAACCAGCTTTTGCAGCTTGTGTCTTTCCGACAGGAGCCAAGATCCGCACCTCTCTTGAAATGCATTTAGGCAGGATCGAATGCCGAGATCAACAATGAATTTTACCTAAAATTAACAGCGCGCCATTGACTCCGCCCCGGAAGTTTCCCGGAGCACAAAAGCCAAAAAAGAATCGCTTTTGAATCAAGGAGTTTGGCGGGCTCCACCATTGCAAGCCCTGATATTGCCTGAAAATAAAAAAATCACTTGACTCAAAATCGCACAGTCCTGCCGTAAAGGAAAGATCGATCTGGACGGAGAACCTCCGGCAAGTCATTGATATAAAAAGGAATATCGTGTCACTGGAGTGACATGAAACCGTAACGTGCAATAGTGATGAAATGATAAAAATGTCAAAACGCGAAAAGCCCGGCTAAAAAGCCAGGCTGATCAAAATGTTAATTTTCGACGAAAATTAGGCGGCGAGAGCCTTGACGCGGCTGGCAAGACGCGAAATCTTGCGCGACGCGGTATTGGCGTGAACAACGCCCTTGGAAGCAGCGCGGTGCAGTTCAGGCTGGGCAGCCTTCAATGCGGCTGCGGCCAGTGCCTGATCGCCAGAAGCGATGGCTTCTTCAACCTTGCGGACAAAGTTGCGAACGCGCGTACGGCGGCTCTTGTTGATTGCGGTGCGGCGAGCGATCTTGCGGGTCGCCTTCTTCGCCGATGTAGTATTGGCCATGGATGCCTCTCTCGAATACGAACCAAAACTCCACCTTCGCCGCCAAGTCGTTGCGACCTGCAATACCAGCAATTCGGGAGCAATCGTGGAAAGCGATAAGCTTTCCTAACTGTGGCCGGGCATATAGCGGGAAAGAACGGCGTCGTCAACGCGCTTTCTCAACCTTTGTGCCGGCGGGCGCCCGTTCGAAGCGCCACACCGTTTTGACCAGAGGCACGAAGGCGCCTTATCTCTGGCATTGTGGGCAGTGGAAGGTCGACCGCCCTGCCTGGGTCATGCGCTCGACTGTCCCTGTGCAGCCGCGCGTGCGGCAGGCTTCGCCTTCGCGGTCATAGACATTGAAACTGTGCTGGAAATAGCCGAGCGAGCCATCGGCCTGGATATGATCGCGCAGCGAGGAACCGCCAGCCTCGATCGCCTCGGCGATGACCGTGCGAATGGCCTGCGTCAGGTCTTCCAGTGCCGCCACGGGCTTTCCTTGCGCATTGACCAGCGCGCGCGCCGGTGTTTCCGGCGACAGATGCGCCCGCCACAAGGCTTCGCAGACATAGATATTGCCAAGCCCGGCAATCACCTTCTGATCGAGAAGGGCGGTTTTCAAAGGCTGCGCCTTGCTCTTGAACCTGATGGCCAGATAGTCGGCATCGAGCGCGTTGCCGACCGGCTCCGGCCCCAATCCGGCAAAGGCGGCATGACGATCCATGTGACGGCGCTCGACCATATCCATGAAGCCGAAGCGGCGCGGGTCATTATAGATCACCCTGAGAGGGCTGCCCTCCGGTCCGCTCAGATGGAAGATCACGTGGTCATGCTTTTCATCACGGGAGCGCGCCATATGAAACTGGCCAGGCAGGCCTTTCTCATTTTCGGCTTCGATCCGATAAGAGCCGGACATGCCGAGATGGGAGATAATCGAGACGCCATCATCGAGATCGATCAGCAGGTATTTCGCCCGCCGAGACAGGGAGACGATCAGCCGGCCCTGCGTCCTCGCCGCAAAATCGACCGGCAAGGGGAAGCGCAGATCCGGCCTCCGCAATTCCAGGCGGGTCAGCCTCCGCCCCTCCATGGACGGCGCCAGTCCCCGTTTTACGGTTTCCACCTCTGGTAATTCCGGCATGAAGGCTCCATGTTTCTATTCCAGTGGCAGGCATCATGGTTTAAGGACGAGACGGCCTGCCATGGCATTGCCCTGCCAATATACCGACGGGCAATTGCAATCGTGCCGCAGACATAGTGCAAGGGACCGGGCTTCGCCAAGGTCGCTGGTGTAGTTTTAGAGAGAATGGAGTTGAGCCGATGGTCGCAAGCCGCACCTCCGCCGATGGCGGCATGGAAACCTCCTACGGCTTCCGCGATGTGGCGGAAGGCGAAAAGCAAGGTCTTGTCAACGACGTATTCCACAAGGTTGCCAAGCGCTATGACATCATGAACGACGTGATGTCGGCGGGCATGCACCGGGTTTGGAAGGATGCGCTGATTGCCGCCCTCAACCCGCGCAAGGATGCAGGCTACAAGGTGCTGGACGTTGCCGGCGGCACGGGCGATATCGCCTTTCGCATCGTTGAGGCCTCCCGCAGGCTTGCCCATGCCACCGTGCTCGATATCAATGGCTCCATGCTGGGCGTCGGCCAGGAACGGGCGCAGAAAAAAGGCCTTTCCGACAATCTCACCTTCGTCGAGGCCAATGCCGAGGCCCTGCCCTTCGAGGCCAATCAATTCGACGCCTATACCATCGCCTTCGGCATTCGCAATGTGCCCCGCATCGATGTGGCGCTGAGCGAGGCCTACCGCGTGCTGAAACGCGGCGGGCGGCTGCTGGTGCTGGAATTTTCCGAGGTGCAGATGCCGCTGCTGGATCGTTTTTACGATCAATGGTCGTTCAAGGCGATCCCACGGTTTGGCAAGATGATCACCGGTGAGGCTGAGCCCTATCAATATCTGGTGGAATCGATCCGCAAGTTCCCCAATCAGCAGGATTTTGCCGCGATGATCACCAAGGCGGGCTTTTCGAAGGTGTCCTTCACCAACTATACCGGCGGCATTGCTGCCCTTCATTCCGGCTGGAAGATCTGAACAATGCCTGACCGAAAGACCGCCGGATTGAAGATCGATTGATGAGCACAGTCAGCGCCTATTTCAGGTTGGCCCGTGTCGGCTGGATTCTCGTTCGCGAAGGCGTTGTCTCGGCGCTGCCGTCCGAAGGACTGCCGCCGAGCGTCGGCTTTGTAAAGAAAGTCGCCGCCGCCTTCGAGCGCAAGCGCGCCCGGGGCACGTTGCGATCCGACCGCCTGTCGCAAGCCGTCGAGCGGCTGGGGCCGTCCTATGCCAAAATCGGCCAGTTCCTGGCGACCCGGCCCGATGTGGTCGGCGCCGAACTTGCCTATGACCTGACCGGATTGCAGGACCGCATGGCCTTCTTTCCGACGGCAGAGGCCAAGGCATCGATTGAATTGTCGCTTGGGCGTCCGGTCGAGGAGCTATACGCCAGTTTCGGCGAGCCGATTGCCGCGGCCTCCATCGCCCAGGTGCATCCCTGCATGGTGGAAACGCCTTTCGGCTTGAAACAGGTTGCCGTCAAGGTCATCCGTCCCGGCGTACGGCGCCGTTTCGCGGCCGATCTCGAAGTCATGTATCTCGTGTCGCATTTGCAGGAAATGCTGCTGCCGCAGACCCGCAGATTGCGCCCCGTCGAGGTGACGAAAACACTCGAGCAGACCACGAAAGTGGAAATGGACCTGCGGCTCGAGGCCGCCGCTCTGTCGGAACTGGGCGAAAACACCGCCAGAGATCCCGGTTTCAGGGTTCCGCAGGTCGATTGGGAACGCACGGGCCGCGACGTCATCACCATGGAATGGATCGACGGCGTCAAGATGTCGGATGTCGAGGCGCTGAAAGCCGCTGGCCACGATCTTGATGCGCTGGCCGATACGCTGATCCAGTCCTTCCTGCGCCATACGCTGCGCGACGGCTTCTTCCATGCCGACATGCATCCGGGCAATCTGTTCGTTGATCCAACGGGCATGATCGTTGCCGTGGACATGGGCATTTGCGGGCGGCTGGGCAAGAAAGAGCGGCGGTTTCTGGCGGAAATTCTCTATGGCTTCATCACCCGCGATTACATGCGGGTGGCGGAAGTGCATTTCGAGGCCGGCTACGTTCCCTCCCATCACAATATGGCCAGCTTTGCCCAGGCGATCCGGGCCATCGGCGAGCCCATTCACGGCCAGCCCGCCGAAACCATTTCCATGGCCCGGTTGCTGACGCTGCTGTTTGAAGTCACCGAACTGTTCGACATGCAGACACGGCCTGAACTGGTGATGCTGCAAAAAACCATGGTGGTGGTCGAAGGTGTCTCGCGGATGCTCAATCCACGGTTTAACATGTGGAAGGCATCGGAGCCCGTCGTTGCGGACTGGATCAAAGCCAATCTCGGTCCAAAGCGCATCGTCACCGATATGAAGGACGGCATTCGTGCCGCGGTGCGGGTGGCGGAAGCCCTGCCGGAAATCGCTGCCAAAACCGAGAAATTCCATAGTGAATTGATGCAGATGAGCGAGCATGGGCTGCGGTTCGACGAGAGCACCACCGATGCCATCGGCAAGGCGCAGGCACGGCATGGTCGCTCAGGCCGCCTGGCCCTTTGGGTGATTGCGCTCTGCCTGCTGTTCATCGCGTTTCAACTGGGTCATGGCGGGTAGGATTGCATGTCGGCAACAAACGCAGGTTTTATCCGCTCCAGTCTGTTTGTGCTTGGCCTGGGCTGCCTTCTCCTGATCAGTCTGATCGGCTCGACCCTGTGGCTGACCGGCAAGACCCGTGTCACATTCGGAACTGTTGTCGAGGAACGGGTCATTCGCCGCGCCAGCGCTGACCTGATGCAGACGCTGACCGATGCGGAAACCGGGCAGAGAGGCTATCTGATTACCCGCGACGTCGCCTTTCTGACCCCTTACAGCCAGGCCATCGGCGATGTCGCCACGGAAATGGACAGTCTCGTCCATCTGCTTGCGCCGCGCCCTGAACATGCCCCGGATGTCGAGAAGCTGCGCGAACTGGTAAAGGCCAAGCTTGAAGAATTGGCCAGGACCGTCGAGCTGACCCGCAACGGCGACATACGCCAGGCCTACGAACTTGTCCGGGCCGGTTACGGCAAGCAGCTGATGGACCAGATCCGCACTGTGCTTGACGAGGTCCGCGACGAATCCGACAACAGGATAGACCAGGGAATTGCCAGCCAGCTCCTGGCCATCGGCTGGTTGCAGGTCTTTACCATTGGCGGGGCCGTGGCCATCGTGATCGTGATCGGCGGCGCAATCCTGATCATCATCCAGCATGTGCGCGATCTGTTGAAGGCCCGCCAGGAGGTGGAGGTCCTCAATGCGGGGCTGGAAGAGCGCGTGCAGGAGCGAACCGAAGACCTGATGCAAGCCAATCAGGAAATCCAGCGCTTCGCCTATATCATCACCCACGACCTGCGTGCGCCACTCGTCAATATCATGGGCTTTACCGCCGAGCTGGACAGCGCGCTCCAGACATTGAAGGCCTATGTTCTGGCGGATGGGCAGCCTTTGACGACGCAGCAGATCGAGGATGCGCGGCTTGCGGCCTCCGAAGACCTGCCGGAAGCGATTTCCTTCATCCGTTCCTCGACCCGCAAGATGGACGGGCTGATCAACGCCATCCTGAAAATCTCGCGCGACGGACGCCGCCAGCTCAAGCCGGAACCACTGGATCTCAAGCCGCTGATCGAGACGACGGCGGCCAGCGTACACCACCAGATCGGAGAGAGCGGCGGACATACAGAAATTTCAACCGAAGTTGCCAGCATTATCTCCGACAGGTTGTCCCTGGAGCAAATTCTCGGTAACCTTTTTGACAACGCTATCAAATATAAGTCACCGGATCGCCCGGTCGTCCTTTCCATCCGGGCGATCTCGGATGGACGGCACTTCATTCGCCTGGAAATAGAGGATAATGGCCGCGGCATTGCTGAGCAGGATTATGAACGGATTTTCGAACTTTTCCGCCGTGCGGGACAGCAGAACCAGATGGGCGAAGGCATCGGTCTTGCCCATGTGCGCTCATTGACGCGCAACCTGGGAGGTGAAATTACCGTACGCTCCAAGATCGGCGTCGGCTCGACATTTATTTTGCGCTTGCCGCGCGACCTTTCGAAACTGGTAGGGACCTGAGCATGAAAGCAGTGGCCAAGGAAGTGACCATCGTCATGGTCGAAGACGACGAAGGCCATGCGCGCCTGATCGAAAAAAATGTCCGTCGGGCCGGGGTCAACAATGAGATCGTGCCGTTTACCAACGGCACCGACGCGCTGGATTATATCCTGGGCACGGATCGTTCCGGCGAAACCTCGGCAGATCGATATCTGCTAATTTTACTCGATCTTAACTTGCCGGATATGTCGGGCACCGATATACTCGAACAAGTTAAGACCAATCAGCACACACGTCGGCTGCCGGTCGTCATTCTCACCACAACGGACGATCAACGGGAAATCCAGCGCTGCTACGATCTTGGTGCCAATGTCTACATCACCAAGCCGGTTGATTATGACAATTTCGCCAATGCCATTCGTCAGCTCGGGCTGTTTTTTTCCGTGATGCAGATCCCGTAACGAGCCGACCGCCCCATGAATGTCCGAATTCTTTATCTCGATGACGACCCGGCCATCGTGCGGCTGGTGCAGAAAGCGCTCGGGCGCAACGGACATTCCGTCACCCATGCCGAAGATCTGGAGCGGGCGCTGGGCTTTCTGGCGTCTGAAAACTTCGACGTTATTGTTCTCGATCATTATCTCAGCAATATGACCGGTCACGATGTGCTGGCGCATTTGCGTGGACGGCATATCATGACGCCCGTGGTCTATGTGACCGGTTCCAACGAAGCCCGTATCGCCATCGAAGCGATCAAGGCAGGCGCCTCCGATTACGTCATTAAGACGACCAGCGAGGATTTCCTGTCGCTGCTGGAAAGCGCCATCCGGCAATCGGTCGAAAACGCCCGGCTACGCCAAGCCAAGGTCAAGGCGGAGGAGGAAATCCGCCTTGCCAAGGAAAGGGCGGAAGCCCTGCTCAGCGAGGTCAACCACCGCGTCGCCAACAGCCTGGCATTGGTAGCCAGCCTGCTGCGGCTTCAGATCGCCAATTCTCCGAGTGACGAGGTCAAGGCCGAGCTGACTGAGACCCAGGCCCGTATTACTGCCATTGCCGGCATGCATCGCAGCCTCTACACATCCGACGACGTCAGCCGGGTCGATATGGATATTTATATCGCCAATCTGGTGCGGGAAATCGGCGGTTCGCTTGCCAATCCCGACAAGCCGATCACCCTGACAGTCAATGCCGAGCCGATTTCACTGACCGCGGACCGCGCCGTCTCCATCGGCATGATCGTCACCGAACTGGTGACCAATGCGATCAAATATGCCTATCCCGACCGCAAGGACGGCGAAATCCGCGTGCGGCTGTGCCATGCGCAGCCCGGCCATGCGCTGTTGACGGTGGAGGATGACGGGATCGGCATCAGCCCTGGCGCTGCCCCGAAGGGCACTGGCCTCGGCAGCCGGATCATCAAATCCATGGCCGCAACGCTGGGCGAAGGTCTCGCCTATCAGGAGATCTCCGCGGGGACGATTGCCTGCGTGCCGATAGACCTAGCCCGCTAAAGCATCGGACCGATTCCGTTTTCTGCGCCAGCCTATAGCAGGCGTCATCTTGTCGTTTCCTCTTTCAGGCGCTTATGCGCTACAGCGCCGTGCATTTTACAAAATGCACAAAGGACGCTGTAACTCTTTAAATCTGCTGCATAATTTTTTCCTTAAATCGATTCCGATTTAAGGAATTATGCAGTAGTGTCCGGTTCGCACCGATAATTTCATGGCAGGCTTTTCATGACGCTGACGGATAAGCGTATTCTCCTGATCATCAGCGGCGGCATTGCCGCCTATAAGAGTCTGGACCTGATCCGGCGGCTGCGTGAGCGGGGTGCCTCGGTGCGCCCGATCATGACGCGGGCCGCCCAGGAATTCATCACGCCGCTCGCGGTCGGCGCGCTCTCGGCCTCCCATGTCTATACGGATCTGTTTTCCCGCGAGGACGAACAGGATGTTGGCCATATCCGGCTGGCCCGTGATTGCGATCTGATTGTCGTTGCGCCCGTGACCGCCGATCTGATGGCGAAAATGGCGCATGGGCTGGCCGATGATCTGGCCTCGGCGGTGCTGCTTGCCACCGACCGGCCCGTTTTGATCGCACCGGCGATGAACCCGAAAATGTGGGCGCATCCCGCCACTCTGCGCAATGTCGCACAGCTCAAGGCCGATGGCATTCAGTTCATCGGGCCGCTGGCTGGCGAAATGGCCGAAAGTGGGGAAGCCGGTCTGGGCCGCATGGCCGAGCCGCTGGAGATCGTTGCCAAGGTCGAAGCCTGTCTTGACGACTCCTTCCAGCCGTTGGCAGGCAAAAAGGCCATTGTCACCTCCGGCCCGACCCATGAGCCGATTGATCCCGTGCGATATATCGCCAACCGCTCCTCCGGCAAGCAGGGCCATGCCATTGCCAGCGCGCTTGCCCGGCTGGGTGCCGAGGTGACACTGGTGTCCGGCCCGGTCAGCCTTGCGGACCCCACCGGCGTCAAAACGATCCATGTGGAGCGGGCCGAGGAGATGCGCGACGCCGTGCTCACCCACCTGCCCGCCGATATCGCCGTGATGGTCGCAGCGGTTGCCGACTGGCGGGTCGAGACGGCATCGGAGCACAAGATCAAGAAACAGCCGGGCGACGCCGCGCCGATGCTGGCACTGACCGAAAATCCCGACATTCTGAAGACTGTTGGACACCATGAAAAACGCCCGGCACTGGTGATCGGCTTTGCGGCGGAAACCCGCGATATCGCCGACAATGGCCGTGCCAAGCTGGAGCGTAAAGGCGCCGATCTGATTGTCGCCAACGACGTTTCACCGCAGACCGGCATTATGGGCGGCGACCGAAACCGGGTGACCCTGATCTACAAGGATCGCACCGAGGACTGGCCGGATATGGACAAGGATGCCGTTGCCGAGCGGCTTGCACAAACCATTGCCGGGATGCTCAGCGTCAAATCTCTCTAAATAGAGATCAGGCCGATCAGCGCGCCAGCACCCAGCGCGATCAGCGGGTGAACCTTGGTCACGGCGGTCAGCACCGCACAGCCAGCCGCAATGCCAATGAGAATTGGGCTGGTTGCCGAGGCCTTGGTGATAACAGCGGCGCTGGAGGTGACGAGGCCAGCCGTCATCGGTGCAAGCCCGGCTTGGACGATCCGCCGCCAGGGCCGCTCCTTGAAGCGCTCCCAGAGCGTGACGGCTCCAGCGGTAATCAACGAGGACGGGCCGAATTTGGCGATGGAGGTGACGATCACCCCGGCAAAGCCCGCCACATGCCAGCCGACCAGCGGCACCACCATCATATTCGGCCCGGGAGCCGCCTGGGCCAGCGCAAACAGCGCGCTGAATTCGCTGGCGCTCATCCAATGCTGGACCTCCACCACCCGGCGCTGCATTTCCGGCAGGATGGCATTGCCGCCACCAAAGGCGATCAGCGACAATTCCGTAAAAATCAGGGCAAGAGAAATCAGGGTCGCGATCATTTCGACAATTTCCAGCTCAGAACAATAGAGACCGGCGCCAGAACCAGCATGGTGGCGAAAAGCGGCAGGCGGAAAACCGCAATGGCAACAAAGCACAGGGCGACGATGGCCAGCGCCCAGAACTTGTGTTTCAACGGTTGCAGGACCTTCCAGGCCAGCGAGATCAGCAGGCCAGACGCCGCCGCCGCCAGACCCGCAAACAGATGCTCGACCTGCGGATTGTCGCGGTAACGGTCGTAAATGTAACCCAGACAGATAACGATGGCCGTCGGTGCGGCAATCAGGCCGAAGGCGGCGGCCAGCGCACCCCTCCAGCCCTGGAACTTCAACCCAACCGCCACCGACATATTGATAATATTACCACCCGGCAGAAACTGACAGAGGCCAAGCAGATCCATGAATTCGCCTGGTGAGAGCCAGCGCCGGTCCTCCACCATCATCCGCCGCGCCATCGGCAACACACCGCCAAACCCCATCAGGCCGAGCCCCAGAAAGCCGGTGAACAATTCGGCGATACCGGGATGATGTTGTGGGGGCTCGGCCTGAACTTTCTCGGCCTGAACTGGCTCCAGCTGAACTGTCTTCGTCATGACCATCGTCCGTTTCGTCTTTTCTCTTCCATACGCCGCTCGAATCCTGATGTCCAATATATGGATAAGCCATTCTTCATATGTTAAAGCTATGGCATGATTGAACTGCGTCACCTCCGCTATGCCGTGACCGTCGCCGAAGAGGGCCATCTAACCCGTGCGGCGGAGCGGCTTGGGCTGCAACAGCCACCCCTCAGCCAGCAGATCAAGGCTCTCGAAACATTGGTCGGGGTGACGCTGTTTATCCGCCAGCCCCGTGGTATGGCGTTGACCGAGGCAGGGGTGGCGTTTATCGCCCGCGCCCGGCAGATCCTTGCCGATGTGGATATGGCCGTTGAGGCCGCACAGCGGACGGCGCGCGGCGAAATCGGGGAGCTCGCCATCGGCTTTACCACCTCGGCGGTCTTTCATCCGCTGGTGCCCAGCATCGTGCGGGCCATGCGGCTCTCCTCGCCGTCGCTGAAACTGCGGCTGGATGAAGGCTCTACGACGGAGCTTCTGGGGGAATTGTCCGCCGGTCGGCTTGATGCGGCCTTCATCCGCGCCACCGCCGGTGCTTTGGCCGGAACGGAGCCAGCACTCCGCATCGAAACCGTCGATATCGAGGACATGGTGCTGGCTTTGCCCGACACCCATCCTTTGGCCCTGCGCAGCCAAAGCCATGACAGCGATACCGTCGCTCTTGCCGCGCTGGCCGGTGAAACCTTCGTTCTCTATCGCCGCCCCCTGGCGCAAGGCCTGTATGATCGGATCATCGCGGCCTGCCAGGCTGCCGGTTTCAGCCCGAAAGTGGCACAGGAAGCGCCGAAACTGGTGTCCACCCTCAGTCTGGTGGCGGCGGGCCTCGGCCTGTCGATCATTCCGCAATCCATGGCGCGGCTGGAAACCTCCGGCGTCGCCTATCGCCGTTTTGCACACGGCTCCGGCCTTGAGGCGCCGCTTTCGCTTGCCTATCGCCGCGATTCCTGTCGTGGCGCATTGCAGACCTTCGTTGAGGAAGTGAGGAGACAGGTCATTACACCATGATGCCGCAGCCCTATTGGCATCCAAACCCAGATCAACCGGCCATTTCTGTGAGTTGAGCGGGGGCGCTGCCGATTTCCGGCTCAAAGCCCATGACGTTCAGCCCCGCATCATCCAGAATCACGGCGCTGCCCGGCGGGATCTCTACCCAGGTTTCCGTGTCATCGTTGAGCGGTTCGGACACCAGGCAATGTCCGCCCTTGCTCCCCATCGGCCCGGCATACAGGGTCGGGGCAAAGGCGTCGGTGGAATAGCGCACGGCATACAGCGCCCTGCCATCGGAAAAGGCGGCGGTGAACCGCACCCGGGTGGTACCGATGATCTCTGCGCTCAGCCTTTCGGCAAAACCGATGGCCTCCGCCATCGCCGCAATCGGGCGATGTTTCATGCCGAATTGCATGGCAAGCAGGAACAGCAGTTCGGAATCCGTCGAGCCGGTGCGGGCGTTGAAATACTCATCGTCCAACACGCTTTCCATGGCGCGGCGGATACGGTCGAAGTGATCGATCTGGCCGTTATGCATGAAAGACCAGTTGCCATACACAAACGGGTGGCAATTGTCGCGCCGGGTCGCGCCATGGGTTGCGGCGCGCACATGCGCCAGAAACAGTGGCGAGCGGATCTGCCGGGCAATGCTTTTCAGGTTGCAGTCCGACCACGCAGGCAAAACATCGCGAAATCGGCCTGGTTCCGGCCGGTCGCCATACCAGGCAAGGCCGAAGCCGTCCGCGTTGGTGGATGTCTTGGCGCGGGTGGCGCAGACGGATTGCTCGATCAACGAATGGGCGGGTGACGATACCAACTCCTCGATAAAGAGCGGTTCTCCCCGATAGGCTGCCCAACGACACATGGCATTCATGCTCCGGCAAGACCGGTCCTTAGCGGAGCCGGCAGAGCCAATATTGAAGGAAGGTTTATAAAGAAGCGTAAAGCTCGGCTTTGTTCATGTCAGATTCGTGACCAAACCGATAATCACATTTCGCAGTGCGGCATTGTGTTTTCGTGAAGAGCCGAGTGCTGACAGGAAGAGGAGGTGTTTGCGTGAAGAGCCGCTTCTGTGAACACTGCGTTGCGCCCGGCGCCCTTCGCCTGCTTTTGAAAAGCCTTATATTGGCTGCAAATCATATTCCGCTCGAAAGGAGCCCGTCCAATGTCCATCCGCCCCGTCAAACATGAGAGCCGCGCCACGCCCACGACGGAAGGTGCCGGTGTGAAGCTGCACCGCGTCTTCGGCTTCGGCGATCCGTCGATGACCGATCCGTTCCTGATGATGGACGATTTTCGCAATGACGATCCGAGAGATTACATAAGAGGCTTTCCCTGGCATCCGCATCGCGGCATCGAAACCATTACCTATGTTCTGGCCGGAACGGTGGAGCATGGCGACAGCCTCGGCAATCAGGGCCTGTTAGGCGCCGGGGATCTTCAGTGGATGACGGCGGGTAGCGGCATCATGCACCAGGAAATGCCAAAGGGCGATTTTGCCGGCAAGATGCACGGGTTCCAGCTCTGGGCCAACCTGCCCTCTTCGCTAAAAATGACCGCGCCGCGCTATCAGGATATCAAATCTGCCGACATTCCTGTCGTGGTCGATGACGACGGTACGGCGGTGCGGGTGATCAGCGGCGATTTCTGGGGCAAATCCGGCCCGGTCGATGGTATTGCCGCAGAGCCGGTTTATCTCGATATCTCCATTCCACCCGGCAAGACCAAGCGCTTTCCGGTCGATACCTATCGTTCGGCCTTTGCCTATATTTTCGCAGGTTCCGGCTCGTTCCGCGATGCTTCCAAGCCCTTCGGCGTCAAGGTCGAGAAGGAATTTCAGGGTGAGGAACTGAATATCCGTGACCTCTCTGGCAACCGCACCCTGGTGGTTTTCGATACCGGCGATGAAATCACCGTCCAGGCTGGCGAAAAGGGCATTCGCTTCCTGCTGGTGACCGGCAAGCCGATCAAGGAGCCGGTCGCCTGGCATGGACCGATTGTCATGAACAGCCGGGAAGAGCTGATGGAGGCCATGCGCGAGTTGCAGAACGGCACCTTCATCAAGGCCGATCATTGATCACTGCGTGTTGACGAAAGTGTGATCATAGGACGCGGGGGATGGCCCGCGTCTTTCAGTTCGATGTCAGGTTCAGCTTTTACAGGGTGGATGGTTATTTGATCCGACCCCCGTGTGAGCCCATGTCCATCCTGCTGGCGAAAGCCATCCGCTATACCACCCTTGCCTGTTTAACTGGTCTGCTATCGTGCGGCGCCTACCTTGGCTATCTTCGGATGTCGGGCAATTTCCACGAGGTCATTCCAGGCGAATTCTACCGCTCTGCCCAACCCACGCCCGCCGATATCAAGGATTATGCCGGGCGCTACGGCATCAAGACCATCGTCAATCTGCGCGGCTCGTCACCCTCGCCCTGGTATGCGCAGGAAGTCGCAACCGCCCGGGAACTGGGCATCGACCATATCGATTTTCGCATGTCGGCTGCCAAGGGCCTGACCATCGACAAGGCCGAGGCGCTGGTTTCCCTGCTCAAATCCGCGCCAAAGCCCATCCTCATCCACTGTGAGGGCGGCGCTGACCGCAGCGGCCTCGCCTCTGTCATCTACCTGCAACAGATCGCCGGCGTGCAGGAAGACAAGGCCGAGCAACAACTCTGGCCGGTGATCTATGGCCATGTCGGCATTCCCTATGTCACCAAGGCCTATGCCATGGACCGCAGCTGGCTGGAATTTGAAAAAGCCATGGGGATCGAAAGCTGAGCCTTATGCATTATAGTCCCGCAGAATGCAGCGCGGGAGGCTCAAGACATGCAGATCGAAGGACAGTGCCATTGTGGCAAGGTGACCTATCGTGCCGAAATCGACCCTGAAAATGTCGGCATTTGCCATTGCACCGATTGTCAGCGCCTGACAGGCTCACCATTCCGGGTCACGGTTTCAACCCCGCGCGACAAACTGCATTTTACAGGAAGCCCGCCCAAATCCTATGTGAAATACGGCGACAATGGTCGGGCGCGCTATCAGTTCTTCTGCCCGGACTGCGGCTCGCCCATGCTGACATCAGGCGAGGGCGTCGACGCCGATACCTGGGGCATCCGCTGGGGTAGCATCAACCAACGGGAAGCCCTGCTGCCAAGGCACCAAAGCTGGCGGCGATCCTCCGTGCTCTGGCTCGAGAGCATCGGCGCTCTTCCAGGCTCAGAGACCGAGTAATACCAAGTCGGCTACTTCGGCCATGCTTGGTAAAAATGATGAACGGGTCCGTGGCCGGAGCCAACAGTCAGCTGCCCTGCCGACCGAACCGCGCCAGCCAGCCAGGCCTTAGCCACCGTGACGGCTTTCGCCAAGGCGTCGTCTGTTGCACTATCCGTCGCCTTATGGTCGATGGCCCCATGGTCGATGGCCTTGGCAAGCTCGGCGGCAATCGCGCTGGACAGCGAGCAACCGGTGCCATGGGTGTTGGCGGTGGCAATCCTTTTGCCTTCCAACCACAGGGTCAGCGTTGGCGTGACCAGCAGATCGGGGCTCTGGTCGCCCGGCAGATGCCCGCCTTTCAGAAGCACGGCCTTGGCACCCAATGCCAACAAGGCCTTGGCCTGGGCCTCCATGCCGCTGCGATCCACGGCCTCGGCAACCCGCAGAAGCGCGGCAGCCTCCGGCAGGTTGGGGGTGATCAGGCGGACCTGCGGCAAGAGCTGCCCGACCAGCGCGCCAACCGCCTTGTCATCCAGCAGCGCGGCCCCGCCCTTGGCAACCATGACAGGGTCAAGAATAACCGGCACTTCCCTCTGCCCGGCCAGCACGGCGGCGACAGCGCCGACGATATCGGCATTGGCCAGCATGCCGATTTTCACCGCATCGACGCGGATATCGGCAAAAACCGTCTCAATCTGTCTGGCGACGAATGCGGGATTGAGCAGTTCGACACCCGCCACGCCTTGGGTATTCTGAGCGGTCAGCGCCGTCAGCGCCGCCATGCCATAGACACCCAAAGCCGAAAATACCTTCAGATCCGCCTGAACCCCCGCTCCGCCGGATGGATCGGAACCGGCAATCGACAAGACATTGGCGATGCGAGGCAGAGGCGCTTCAACGTTTGTTTGAACGGTCATGATCGTCCTCATCGAAGTCAACAGTCTCCAACACCTCGGCTCCTGTTGAAGGAAAAGGTGGGCGGCGGGGCAGATCTATCGCAGTTTTCCATGCGCCTGTCACCGTCTCGCCCATTATGCTGCATTGCGCAATTAACTGCATTTTTCGGGAACCAAACTGGGCACCCATCGTTACCTAGGCGTCGACAGGTCGTGTGAAACGAGGCAGGATATGGAAAACCAGCAATCGGTAATCAAGCGATCGCCAGCTCGAAACGAGCAAAAAGACGCAGGAGCGTTGCTGTTCGATCTTCTTCACGCCGAGCCCCACCGCTACGCATTGTTTCTCGATATTGATGGCACGTTGCTGGATCTCGCTGAAAGCCCTGATGGCATTCGGGTGCCGGTTGGGCTACCGGAAGACCTTGACGTGCTGTCATCACGCATGGGCGGTGCGCTTGCGCTGGTAACGGGGCGGGCCTTGACCTATGCCGACCGGCTGTTTGCGCCAAAGCATTTCCCGATTGCCGGATTGCACGGGACCGAGCGGCGAACGGTTGAAGGCACGATCATCCGCAATGAGCCGAGTCCGGCCTTCTTGGCGATGAAAGAAGAGCTTCCAAAGCTCGAACAGGCCTGGCCGGGCGTGCTGGTCGAGGACAAGGGTGCCGCCATCGCCGTTCACTATCGCCAGGCGCCTGCCTGCGCCGACGTGGTGGAAAAAGCCATGGCGGATGCCTTTAAGGCAGCGGGTCCCGGCTATGAGCTGCAACGCGGCAAGATGGTCGTCGAAATCCGTCCCGACAGCGCCGACAAGGGCCGGGCCTTGCAGTCCTATCTTGCCGAGCCGCCCTTCACCGACCGCGTTGCCATCGCCATTGGTGATGATGTGACCGATGAGGCGATGTTTGAATGCGTCAACCGCCTGGGTGGGCTGTCGATCCGTGTCGGCGATCTCGACGGAAGCGTGGCCAGCCAGTCTCTGGCAAGCCCGCAGCTCCTGCGTGACACGCTGGCCAGATTGGCCCGCTCAAACTGACGTTCCGGGGCTGAAAAACGATAAGAAGGATAATGATATGAGCAGACTTGTTGTGGTTTCCAACCGTGTTCCCGTACCCGACAAGACCAATAAGGCGCCGGCGGGAGGTTTGGCCGTCGCGTTGCGCGCCGCCCTTGAGGATAAAGGCGGCATCTGGATGGGCTGGTCGGGCGTCTCCAGCGGCGAGGAAGAGGCCGGTGAGCTTGCGATGATCGAGGACGGCAAGATCACCTACGCCCTGACCGACCTGACCGACCGCGATGTCGAGGAATATTATCACGGCTTTGCCAACCGCGTGCTGTGGCCAACGTTTCACTATCGTCTCGACCTGACCGACTATGCCCGCAAGGACATGACCGGCTATTTCCGGGTCAACCGGTTTTTCGCCGAGCGGCTCGTGCCGCTGCTGAAGCCTGATGATACGATCTGGGTTCAGGACTATCACCTGATCCCGCTCGCCAAGGAATTACGGCAGATGGGAGTGAAGAACCGGATTGGATTCTTCCTGCATATCCCGCTGCCGCCCGCCGATGTGCTGTTTGCCATGCCGGTCTATGAAACGCTGATTGAAAGCCTGGCCCATTACGATCTGGTCGGCTTCCAGACCGATTTCGACCACGCCAATTTCGTCGGAGCCTTGGTGCGCGAAGGCATTGGCGAGGCGATCTCCGGGAGCAAGATCAAATCGCATAAGCGGACGTTCAAGGCGGGCCATTATCCGATTGGCATTGAGACGGCGGCCTTTGCCGCCTATGCCCGCAGGGCGGTGCGCAACGTGATGGTGAAGCGCGCCGCGCAAAGCATTGAAGGCAAGGCGCTGGTGATCGGCGTCGACCGGCTGGATTATTCCAAGGGCCTGACCCAGCGGCTGGACGCCTATGAGCATTTCATCAATGCCAATCCGAACTATCAGGGCAAGGTGACCTATTTGCAGATCACCCCGAAATCCCGCTCTGAAGTGCCGGAATATGAGGCCATGCAGCGCACCGTGGCCGAGCAGGCCGGGCGCGTGAATGGCGCGCTGGGCACTGTCGACTGGGTGCCGATCCGTTACATGACCCGCTCGGTGGCGCGTCCGGTGCTGGCCGGGCTCTACCGGCTGGCCAAGGTGGGGCTGGTGACACCGATGCGCGATGGTATGAACCTGGTGGCCAAGGAATATGTTGCCGCCCAGGACCCCGATGATCCCGGCGTTCTGGTTCTATCGCGTTTTGCCGGGGCGGCACGCGAGTTGAAAGGGGCCTTGCTGGTCAATCCGTACGATACGGAAGGCACGGCCCAGGCCATTGCCCGCGCCCTCGATATGCCGCTTGCCGAGCGCCAGGAACGCTGGAAGGGCATGATGGATCATCTGCTGGTCAATGATGTCAACCACTGGTGTGACACCTTCCTGACGGATCTGATGGAAATGCCGAGGGAAAAGTCCGCCGAAGCGGCATAACAGGATGCCACCGCATCACGATTTGAGATCATGATGCGGTCATTCTCGTTTCCATCAGCGATCACGCCGCCTTGGCGACGTGATATTCCTTGATGGCCACCATCTTGATTGACGGATATCGCTCCGCCTCATAACGCAGCGAAAACGCATCCTGCGCCATGAATACCGGATCGCCGTCCAGATCCCGGCAGATATCGCCGCGCCGGGCCGCCATAAACTTGTCGAGTTCGCCGGGCTGCTCGGCGGAAATCCAGCGGCAGACGGAAAAGCGCGACATTTCAAACGACACAGGCAGGGTATATTCGCCCGAAAGCCGTTCCTTCAGCACATCAAGCTGCAAGGCCCCGACCACGCCGACAATGGCGGGCGAACCGTCTTCCGGCGAAAACAGCTGTACGACGCCCTCTTCCGCCATTTGCTGCAAGGCTTCTTTCAGCTTCTTGGCCTTCATCGCATCTTCAAGCCGCACGCGGCGCAGGATTTCCGGCGAAAAGTTCGGCACACCCTGAAACACCAGTGCTTCGCCTTCGGTCAGCGTATCGCCGATACGCAGCGTGCCGTGGTTGGGAATGCCCACCACGTCACCGGCAAAGGCGGTATCGGCCAATTGCCGCTGCGAGGCGAAGAAGAATTGCGGCGCCGTCAGGCCCATCAGCTTGCCGGTACGGGCCAGCCGCGCCTTCATGCCGCGCTCCAGCTTGCCGGAGCAGATTCGAGCAAAGGCGATGCGGTCGCGGTGGTTGGGGTCCATATTGGCCTGGATCTTGAAGACGAAGGCCGTCATCTTGTCTTCCGCCGCATGCACCTTGCGGATATCAGCCATCTGGTCGCGTGGCGGCGGGGCGAAATCACCCAGCGCATTGATCAGGTCGCGCACGCCGAAGTTTCTGAGTGCCGAGCCGAAAAACACCGGGGTCATATGGCCTTCCAGAAAGGCCAGGCGGTCGAAGGGGCGGCAGGCTTCCTGCGCCAGTTCCAGCTCGTCGATAAAAGTCTGACGCTCGTTTTCCGGCAGGTTTTCAGCGACATTCTTAGGGCTGTTGACCGGCAAAGCCTCGACCTGCTTGTCGGAACCACGGAAGGTATTATCGACCAGATTATAGGAGCCGCAGAAGCTTTTCGAACGTCCGACCGGCCAGGTGATCGGGGCGGTGTCCAGTGCCAGCTTTTCTTCTACTTCATCCAGAACCTCGAAAATATCCCGGCTTTCACGGTCCATCTTGTTGACGAAGGTGATGATCGGAATATCCCGCATCCGGCAGACTTCGAACAGTTTCAGCGTGCGCGGCTCGATACCCTTGGCGGCATCGATGACCATGACGGCGGCATCGACCGCCGTCAGCGTGCGATACGTGTCGTCGGCGAAGTCTTCATGGCCGGGCGTATCGAGAATATTGAAGACATTGCCTTCATACTCAAAGGTCATCACCGAAGTGACGACGGAAATGCCGCGCTCACGCTCGATCTTCATCCAGTCCGAGCGGGTCTGGATACGGTCTTTCTTGGCTTTCACCTCACCGGCCAGCTGAATGGCGCCGCCGAACAGCAGCAGCTTTTCGGTCAGCGTGGTTTTACCAGCGTCCGGGTGAGCGATAATAGCGAAGGTGCGGCGGCGGGAGACCGCCTCTGCGAGCGTTTCGGCCATGTGAGGAATTCCTTTTAACTGGCCGGTTATCTAGCGTTTTGGCGTTCAATATGCAATTGACCCCGGCAAACAAAGGACAGGCGCAAACAAAGGAAGCCCCAATGCAAGACATTATCGGCCCCCGTCTGGCGCTGAAGCGCCTTCCCCATGGCGAAGGCATTGACCTGCCGGCCTATGAGACCAAGGGTGCTGCCGGCATGGATCTGCGCGCCGCCGTCTCCGAAGCAGAGCCCATGGTCATCGCCCCCGGCCAGCGCGCCCTGGTTCCATCAGGCTTTATCCTCGAAATACCCGAGGGTTTCGAAGCCCAGATCCGCCCCCGCTCCGGCCTCGCCTTCAAAAACGGCATCACCTGCCTCAACACACCCGGCACCATCGACAGCGATTACCGGGGCGAGGTGAAAGTGCTGCTGATCAATCTCGGCACCGAGGACTTCACCATCACCCGTGGCATGCGCATCGCCCAGATGGTGATTGCGCCAGTGACGCAAGTGCAGGTAATTGAGGTGTCCGACACATCAGACACGGCACGGGGTGCAGGCGGGTTTGGCTCGACGGGGGTCTGAAGAATACAATGGGGCCGGACGAGCTGACACTGCGGCAAGGATATTTCGGCGATCCCTCGGCTTTTCAAGGGCTTGTCGATCTGCTGCATGACATTTTCGGAATCGATATCGGTGCGCAGGAACAACTTGGCGGCCCCGATCCCACATGCATGCCGTTTGGATATTTTGATCGGTCCGGCCGCTGCGTTGCCAATTTTTCGGTCTTCGCCATGCCCCTTATGATCAATGGGACGACGGTGACTGCTGCGGGCTATCAATCCGGCGCAGTCCGCCCGGAATTCCGGGGGCGTGGTCTTTATCGCGACCTGATGCGGCGGGCCTATGCGTGGGCAGAGCAAGCAGGATATCGAACTGGAATTCTGCTGACCGACAAGCCCGCGCTCTACCAGTCTTATGGTTTTCGCGTTGTAACGCATCGTAAATTTGGTGGCCCGGTTCCGGCCTTTCAGCCGATTATCAACGGCAACGCACGAAAACTCGATCTCGGCAAAGCGGCGGACCTCGCCCTTTTGCGTGACATGCTCGCCAGTCGCCAACCAGTCTCCAGCCACTTCGCCGTTGTCAACCAAGCAGAGATGTTTCTGCTCAATACTCATTTCGATGCATCGATTACGTTGAGCCTATTGCCTTCTCTGAAGACTGTTATTGCATGGAAATGCGCCGACGATGGCAGTCTGAAGCTTCTGGATATTGTCGCTCAGGACATTCCGCCGTTAAGTGCCATCTTATCGCATCTCAATATTCAAGCCGACTCTGTGGAAACCTATTTTCCACCCGATCGCCTCTCGTGGGAATGCAAGCCTGTACCTTACGAAGGCTCCTGCTCCTTGATGATGTCGGGCCTCGGGCTGGAGGCCGCAGCTGGGCCACTCATGCTGTCGCCTATGGCCGATTTTTAACCTCAGCGCTGCGCCTGCGTCGCCATTCTCACCGCCAGCACGGCAAGCACCGTGCCCATCAGCCAGCGCTGCACCATGATCCATAGCGGGCGGCGGCTGAGGAACAGGGCGATGGAACCGGCAGTGAGCGCGATCACTCCGTTGATCGTGGTGCCGATGGCGATCTGGGTGAGGCCGAGCAATAGTGATTGTAGAAACACGCTACCGCTGGCCGGATCGATGAATTGCGGTAGCAGCGACAGATAGAGAACAGCCACTTTCGGATTGAGAAGATTGGTCACGAGGCCCATGGCAAACAGCCGTCTTGGGCTGTCCTTGGGCAGTTCGCGCACCTGAAACGGCGAACGACCGCCGGGCCTGACCGCCTGCCAGGCAAGATAGGCGAGATAGGCCGCACCGGCCAGTTTCAGCGCCTCATAGGCATAGGGCACGGCCATTAGCAGCACAGTAATTCCCAGTACCGACATCAGCATATAGATCAGGAAGCCCAGCGCGACACCACCCAGCGAGATCAGCCCGGCCATCGAGCCCTGACAGATGGAGCGCGACACGAGATAGATCATGTTCGGGCCGGGCGTCAGCGCCATGCCAAGGCAGATCAGGGCAAAGGCAAGAAGCGAGGGCGTGGCGGGCATGGCGTGTCCTTGGCAAGGGGCTATAAAATCTGAAAGAGCAGAAAGCATCCCGTCAGGCAATTTCAATCGTGTCACCGTTGCAAGTTGCAGCCGGGCGGATTAGCACTGCCTGTATCGATGGAGAGATGTCATGACCCTTGCCAGCCTGCTTGCCTATGCCGGAGCCCTGTTCATTGCCGCCGCCATTCCCGGCCCGGGCATGACGGCGATCGTGGCGCGGGCGCTTGGCTCCGGTTTTCGCCCGACCTTTTTCATGGGACTGGGCCTGATCCTGGGTGATCTCTGCTATCTGACCGCCGTCATTCTGGGTCTTGCCTATATTGCCCAGACGTTCGTGACACCGTTTCTGATCATCAAATTCGCAGGCACGCTCTATCTGGCCTATATCGCCTGGAAGCTCTGGACGGCAGGGCTTTTGCCGCAAAATATCGAGGCGCGCAAAAGTGCGGGCGTGATGGCGTCCTTCCTGTCCGGCCTGTTCGTGACACTCGGCAATCCGAAGACCATGCTGTTCTACGTAGCCCTGGTGCCGACCCTCATTCCGCTCGAGGCCATCGGCCCGTCGGATTACGGGCTATTGGTCGGCACGACATTCGTGGTGCTGATGGCCGTGCTCATTCCCTATATTCTTCTGGCTGCCAAAGCCCGTCTGCTGCTGAAACAGCCATCGGCGCTGAAACTGCTCAACCGGGCCGCCGCCAGCATCCTTGCCGGAACCGCCGCCTATATCGCCACAAAGGCAGCGTGAAATAAACATTTGTTTCCGCTGGCTTTGCAGCGGGTTTTTTCTCCCCGGAACCATGGCGATGGGCAAAGGGTTCTGGTCGCTTGGGTGATTTGATCCTATTGTCCCTGCAAAGCGCGTTATTCTGGAGGACCACACATGTCTGAAGCAAAGAAGCCCGGCCGTGGCCGTATCTATGGCTCAATCACCGAGACCATCGGCGATACGCCGATCGTGCGGCTGGACAAGCTGGCGAAGGAAAAGGGCGTCAAGGCGCATCTTCTGGCAAAGCTGGAATTCTTCAACCCGATTGCCTCCGTCAAGGACCGTATCGGTGTGGCGATGATCGAGAGCCTGGAAACCCAGGGGACGATCACACCGGGCAAGACCGTTCTGGTCGAGCCGACCTCCGGCAATACCGGCATTGCGCTGGCCTTTGCCGCCGCCGCCAAGGGCTATCGCCTGATCCTGACCATGCCGGAAACCATGTCCATCGAGCGTCGCAAGATGCTGGCGCTGCTTGGCGCCGAACTGGTGCTGACCGAAGGTCCCAAGGGCATGAAGGGCGCGATTGCCAAGGCCGAGGAACTGGCCGCGACCATTCCCGACGCCATCATCCCGCAACAGTTTGAAAACCCGGCCAATCCGGAAATCCACCGCAAGACCACTGCGGAAGAGATCTGGAACGACACCAATGGCGCGGTCGATATCTTCGTTTCCGGCATCGGCACAGGCGGCACAATTACCGGCACCGGCCAGGTGCTGAAAGCCAAGAAGCCTTCTGTTCAGGTGATCGCCGTAGAACCTGCCGACAGCCCGGTTCTGTCGGGCGGCAATCCCGGCCCCCACAAGATCCAGGGCATCGGCGCCGGTTTTGCACCGAAGATCCTCGATACCGGGATCTACGACGAGGTCGTCACCGTTACCAATGACGAGGCGTTCGAACTGGCCCGGCTGGTCGCCCGGCTGGAAGGCGTGCCGGTCGGCATTTCATCGGGTGCCGCCCTCACCGCTGCCATCAAGGTCGGCCAACGGCCCGAAAACGCTGGCAAGACCATCGTGGTGATCATTCCGTCCTTTGCAGAACGGTATCTGTCAACGGCACTGTTTGCAGGCCTTGGCGAATAATCACATTCAATGCGCTGATCCATGGGACTGGCGATTGGCGAACAATGAAGATGAGGGCTACAACAGCAGGTGTAGCCCTTTTTTGTTATGCCGCAGCCGTCAGGCGTTCCGAGGGAATGCGATAGGAAATTGCCTCGGCCAGATGAATCCGGCCAAGGGCCTCCGAGCCATCCAGATCGGCCAATGTTCTCGCCACTTTCAACACCCGATGATAGGCGCGGGCTGAAAACTTGAACTTCTCCGCCGCATCCCGCAATAATTGCAAACCGGCAGCATCCGGTGCGGCCAGCTTTTCGATCAGAGCTGTCGAACAGCGTGCATTCATGCGGATCTCAGGCACGCCCGCCTCGATAAACCGTTCCGTTTGCCGCTGTCGGGCGACAGCGACGCGACGGGCGACATCGGCGCTTTTTTCCGCGGCCATCGGCTTGATAAGGTCCATGGCCGAAACGGCGGGCACATCGATGCGAATATCGATCCGGTCCAGCAGCGGACCGGAAATCCGGCCCTGATATTCGGTCAGGCAGCGAATGCCGCGTGCGCAGGTATGCCCCGGCTCACCCGCCATGCCACAACGGCAAGGGTTCATCGCAGCAATCAACTGGAAGCTGGCAGGATAGGTGACGCGGTGATTGGCGCGGGCGATAACACATTCGCCGCTTTCCAGCGGTTGGCGCAAGGCATCCAGCACCTGCGGTGAAAATTCCGGAAACTCGTCGAGAAACAACACACCGTTATGGGCAAGCGAAGCCTCGCCCGGCCGGGCGCGCAGCCCGCCACCGACCAGCGCCGCCATGGTGGCGGAATGATGCGGCGTGCGAAACGGTCGGCGGTCCGACAATTTTCCGCCCGCCAATTGCCCGGCGATGGAATGGATCATCGACACATCCAGAAGCTCCGGCGCCGACAGGACCGGCAGGATGGACGGCAGGCGGGCCGCCAGCATGGATTTCCCCGATCCCGGCGGGCCGACCATCAGCAGGTTGTGACCTCCGGCAGCAGCCACCTCCAACGCCCGCTTGGCACTTTCCTGGCCGCGAATATCGGCGAGGTCAGGCAAATTACCCGGCAGCGCCCGGCTAGCCGGATTCGGGCGCGTCAGAACCTGCGTGCCACGAAAATGGTTGGCAAGTGCAATCAGGCTGCGGGGAGCCAAAATATCCATGTCCGACCCCGCCCAGGCAGCTTCTGGGCCGCTATCCGCCGGGCAGATCAGCCCTTTACCAAGCGCATTGGCAGCCATGGCTGCCGGAAGAGCACCGGCAACGGCAGCAATCGTGCCATCCAGGTTCAACTCACCAACCACAAGATAATCGCCCAGCACATCGGCGGGAATGGCGCCGAGCGCCGCCATCAGGCCAAGGGCGATGGCCAGATCGAAATGCGACCCTTCCTTGGGCAGATCCGCAGGCGCCAGATTGATGGTGACCCGCTTGGGCGGCAGCGCCAGTCCGGAAGCATGCAGGGCCGCCTGAACTCGTTCCCGGCTTTCAGCTACCGCCTTGTCCGGCAGGCCGACGATCTGCACCCCAATCTTGCCGGGCGCGACCATGACCTGCACATCGACAGGCACGCCATCAATGCCCTGAAACGCAACCGTGCCCACCCGTGCAACCATATCCCAGCCCCCTTGCCGGCAGCGGTCCATCCGCCCCTACGCAATTTCACGAATTTCGCCAAGCGAAAAAGAGAAAAATCGTTTAAAATCAATTTTTTAAATCAAGTCATCGAGCGAAGCTCCGCAGCGAGCAAGCTACAATTTCCTGCAACCATAGTTTTGCATGAAAAAGAAGTGACGACAAGAACAATAAATGAACAAAGACCCGTTTCGAGGGCAAAATGGTTGTATTCGGTTGTGCTTTCAGAACAAAAGGGAACGCTTCCAGTACCCCGCAACGCCAAAGTTTTATCAAACCCAACGTGGCGGGGCGCAAAAAGGATCAGGACCGCTTTTTCTCGATGGCGTCCCAGAGCAGGCTGGCGATATCGGCGCCGCCGAAATTCTTGACCTCGCGGATACCGGTTGGCGAGGTGACGTTGATCTCGGTCATGTAATCGCCGATCACATCGATGCCGACCAGCAGGAAGCCGCGTTCGCGCAGGGCAGGCCCGATCCGGGCGCAGATTTCGCGTTCGCGCGTCGTCAGTTCCGTCGGTTCCGGCTTGCCTCCGGCATGCATGTTGGAGCGCGCATCATGCTCGGCAGGCACCCGGTTAATCGCGCCGACGGGTTCACCGTCCACCAGAATGATCCGCTTGTCGCCCTTGCGCACGGCAGGCAGATAGCCCTGGGCGATGAAGGGTTCGCGGAACATCTGGCCGAACATTTCCATCAGCGAGGAGAAATTGCGGTCGTCGCGGGTGGAGTGAAACACCCCTGCCCCGCCATTGCCGTAGAGCGGCTTCAGGATGATATCGCCCTGTTCGGCCCGGAAAGCGGCAATTTCCGCGGGGTCGCGGGTGATCAACGTCGGCGGCATCAGGTCAGCATATTCGGTGACGAAGATCTTTTCCGGCGAATTGCGCACCCAGGCCGGATCGTTGACAACAAGCGTCTTCGGGTGAATGCGCTCCAGCATATGGGTAGCGGTGATATAGGCCATGTCGAAAGGCGGGTCCTGGCGCAGCAGCACCACATCCATCGTCGACAGATCGACGCGCTCCGGACTGCCGAGGGTGAAGTGATCACCCTTCACATCGCGCAGCTCCATCGGCTCCACCGTCGCATAGACGCGGCCATCGCGCATCGTCAGCCGGTCGGGCGTATAGTGGAACAACTTATAGCCGCGGGCCTGGGCCTCCAGGCTCATGGCGAAGGTGGAATCCCCTGATATATTGATGGAGGATACATGGTCCATCTGGACGGCGACATTGCGGATCTGGGCCATAATCTTTCTCACGTTGCATTGGAGGAAGATTTAGGACGCGGCGACCACGAACGCAACGTCCGGCAGAGGCCAAATTTTCACCCTGTCAAATCGGGCCGCGTGATCCGCTCCGCAGAGCATTTCGAAGCCGGTAAAGCGTCGCGATTGGCTCTGGAAAAGGCTTACGCAGAAAGGCGATCTTGCGCACATAGGTCTCGATGCGCCAGGTGGCCCAGGTCCCACCCTTGAAATAGGCGATATCGCCGGTCTTCAGCAAACGCTCGGTGCCATCCTGCGCGGTCACATGCACTTCGCCCTCCTGGATGACCACGGTCTCATCCCAGCCGAAATACCAGCGGAAACTTCCGGCTGTGCAATCCCACACAGCTGTCGAGCTTGCTTCATCAGGACTTTGCGAGTGATTGGCCAGGCGAGCCTGCGGATCGCCCTCGAGTATCCAGTCCGGGTTGATTGGCGCCGGTTGCAGGCTCAAATTCCTGGCATTGGCCGCGACCAGCGGTGGCGTGTCTGCCGCTCTAAAACGCGGCAAAGCCATGGCTGCCCCGGCCATGGCTGCGAACAAAAGCTTGACTGGCATCGACGTCCCCCGTGAAGTCCCGTAATTTTATGAGACTTCTATCAAATTCGGGTTAATCCAGTCACATGCATTTTAGCGTTTGCCCAAGACAACCGGCAAAGGGGAAACCGGCAAAGGGGAAAGTGACAATCGGCTCTCGCTGACAATGGCGTGAGCCGACCGGCTTTTCAGGCCTCTACCGTCTCAGCCTGAGCCCCGAAGGTCATCTGTGCGGTGGCAAAGGGCAGAGCAAGGCGGCGGCCTTCCCTGTCGAAGAAATGGAATTTTTGCGGATCGACCCCCAGCCGCATCTCGTTCGACAGGACGGTCGAAACCGGTAGCGAGGCGCAAATCGCCTGATCGCCGACAAAACCGTGCACGAGGCGGACGGCCCCCAGTTCTTCCACATAATCGACCCGGAACGGCAGATAAGGCTGACCGGGAACTGCAATCGTCAGATCCTCGGCCCGAAGGCCGATCGTCACTTCGCCGCGATAATCGGTCTCGCCCTCGAAGGAGAAGCTGACCGGCCAGAGTGACAGACGATTGCCATCCAGGCGACCGGTGACCAGGTTCATGGCGGGAGAGCCGATGAAGCTGGCGACAAAGGTCGAGGCGGGCGCGTGATAGACTTCGAGCGGCGTGCCGATCTGCTCGATCCGGCCACCATTCAGCACCACCAGCCGGTCGGCCAGCGTCATGGCTTCCAGCTGGTCATGCGTCACATAGATCGATGTCGTCCCAAGCCGGCGTTGCAGCTTGCGGATCTCGACGCGCATGGAGACGCGCAGCTTGGCATCGAGATTGGACAGCGGCTCGTCAAACAGGAAAACGGCCGGTTTGCGCACGATGGCGCGGCCCATGGCAACGCGCTGGCGCTGGCCGCCGGACAGTGCCTTGGGCTTGCGATCCAGATAGGGTTGCAGTTCCAGCATCCGCGCGGCCTCGGCCACCCGGGCCTCGATTTCCGCCTTCGGCGTCTTACGGTTCTTCAGGCCATAGGCCAGGTTCTGCCGTACGGTCATATGCGGGTAGAGCGCGTAATTCTGGAAAACCATGGCGATGTCGCGGTCCGCCGGTTCAACCGTGTTGACCACCCGGTCACCAATGCGCACCACGCCCTCGGATATGCTTTCCAGCCCAGCCACCATGCGCAGCAATGTCGATTTGCCACAGCCGGAGGGGCCGACCAGCACGATGAATTCGCCGTCATTGATCTGGATGTCGACGCTGTTGACCGCACGCACACCGCCGTCATAGATTTTCGAGACCTGATTGATATCGATGGAAGCCATGGGACTGTCCTTTACTTGTCGGTTTCGGTGAGGCCCTTGATGAACCAGCTCTGGAACACCACCACGATAATAATCGGGGGCAGCATAGCGAGCACGGCCATGGCAAAGGCTTCGTTATAATCGGGAATTTGTGCGCCCACCCAGACCTGAAGGATCTGCTTGATACCGCGCATCAGCGTGTAGAAGCTCTCATCGGTGGTCATCAGCATCGGCCAGAGATACTGATTCCAGCCGTAGACGAACATGATGATGAACACCGCCGCAATCATGGTGCGCGACAGTGGAATCAAAACATCGATCAGGAACTTGAACGGACCGGCACCGTCGATGCGGGCCGCTTCCAGCAATTCTTCCGGCACGGATTTAAAGAATTGCCGGAAAAAGAAAGTGCCCGTAGCAGACGCCAGCAGCGGCAAAATCAAGCCGGTATAGGAGTTCAGAAGGCCCAGATCACTCGCCACCTTATAGGATGGGATGATGCGCACTTCGAGCGGCAGCAGCAGCGTGGTGAAGATGATCCAGAAGGCCAGCGTGGCAAAGCGGAAGCGGAAATAGACAATCGCATAAGCAGCCATCATCGACAGCACGATCTTGCCAATGGCAAAGCCAAGGCCGAGGATCAGCGAGTTGAGCAGCATGCTGAGACCCGTGACCTTGCCGTTAAAGCCCGTCTGGGCAAACAGCACCTTGTGATAGGTCTCGCCCAGATGCCCGCCCATGGAGAGCATCAAGCCCTTCTGGTGGATTTCGGCGGCCGTATGGGAAGAGGTGGCAAAAGCCACCACCAGCGGGCCGATCATCACGATCACGCCCAGCAGCAGAATGACGTGGTCGAAGAGTTTGGTTTTATACATGGTCTTCTCCTCAACCGTAATGGACGCGCCGCTCGATGAAGCGGAACTGGATCATTGTCAAAACCAGCACGACGACCATCAGGATCACCGACTGTGCGGAAGAAGAGCCGATGTCATTGCCCCGGAAACCGTCAAGATAGACCTTGTAAACCAGCGTAATCGGGTTATCCGCCGCCTTGTCCTTGACGATCACGTCGATCACCGCAAACGTATCGAACAGCGAATAGGTCATGTTGACGACCAGCAGGAAGAAGGCCGTCGGTGTCAAAAGCGGCATGATCACGGTCCAGAACCGGCGCGTGCCGGAGCGGCAATCCAATGTGGCGGCTTCGCGCACCGAGGCCGGAATGCCCTGAAGGCCGGAGAGAATGAAGATGAAATTGTAGGGAATCTGGTTCCACACGGCGATGGCCACCATGGCAAAGGCGGTGTCGAAATAATTCAGACCGACCTTCATATCCCAGCCAAACAACGCCACGAATTTCACGAACGGACCGATATGCTGGTCGAAGAACATCATGCCGATCAACCCGGCCACCGGCGGCGCTATGGCATAGACGACGATCAGCAGGGTCTTGTAGGCCGATTGTCCACGAATGACAGCATCAGCCTTCACGGCGAGCACGGTTCCGATCGACAGCACCAGAAACGTCACCACGACACTGAAGCACAGCGTAAACAGCGCGATTTTTCGATATTCCGGGGAGCTCAGCATATCGGTATAATTGGCCAACCCTACAAAGGTCGCGCCAAAGCCGAAGGGATCTTCGATGTAAAAGGACGACTGGATGGCCTGCATCGCCGGCCAATAGAAGAAGATCGCCACAGTGCAAAACTGCGGCAACAGGAAGAAATAAGGCAGAAATCGCGAGTTGAACTGAACGCGCTTCATCGCGGCAACCTTTCAAAGCAAACCCCGGAGGCGATGGATCGCCTCCGGGAGACATCATGTCCGGAGTTTTAAGGTATTAGCCTGCGGTCTTGGCGAAGCGCGCCAGGATTTCGTCCGCTTCCTTCTTGATGGTTTCCATCGCCGCCTTTGGCGTGACTTCGCCTGAGAAGATCTTGTTGTATTCGCGCTCCATCACCGAGCGGATCTGCGGGTAGAAGCCGAGGCGGTAGCCCTTGTCCCACTCAGCGCCCGGAAGCGAAAGCTGCTGAATGCCAACTTCGGCGACCGGGTTCTTCTCGTAATAGCCTTCCTTCTTGGTCAGCTCGTAAGCCGCCGTCGTGATGGCGACATAGCCGGTGGCCTGGTGATAGAATTTCTGGATGTCAGGCGAGGTCAGAAAGTTGAAGAAAGCAGCGGTGCACTTGTTTTCTGCTTCCGTCTTGCCGGACATGGCATACAAGGCAGCGCCGCCGATGAAGCTATGCACGCCCGCACCCTTGATGGAGCCCCAGTAGGGCAGGAAGGTTGCCGAAAACGGCATGGAAGCGGTCTTCTGCAAACCGCCGAACGAGCCGGAAGAGCCAACCCAAAGTGCAACCTTGCCGTCTTCGAAAGGCTTCTGGTTATCGTTCCAGCCTGCGCCGTAATAGGCGAAGTAACCTTCGTCCTTCCAGGCCTTCAGCTTGTCATACATCATCACATGGTTTGGATCGGTCACATTGATGGTGGTCCCAGCAAGACCATCATAACCATTGTTGTTCGAAGCAAACTGGATGTTGTTGCGCGAGAAGAAATTCTCGGTGAATTCCCATGTCAGCTGCGACTGAACCAGCGGGATATAACCGGCAGCCTTCAGCTTTGGCGCAATGGCTTCAAACTCTTCCCAGGTCTTCGGTGCTTCAACACCAGCCTTTTTCAGGGCTTCGGTGTTGATATAGAGAATAGGCGCCGAGGAGTTAAACGGCATGCCGACAAACTTGCCGGTCTTGTCGGCGTAGAAGTAGCGAACACCTTCGATGAAAGCGCTGCGGTCAAACTTGTAACCGGCCTTCAACAGCAGATCTTCTGCCGGAATGGTGGCACCCTTGGCATTGATGATCGTGGCAGAACCGGCGTCGAACACCTGAAGAATGTTGGGCTGATCGTGCGAACGGAATGCCGCGATGCCAGCCGCCAGCGCTTCTTCGTAGGAGCCCTTCGACACCGGCGTCAGAACGCATTCGCCCTGGCTTGCGTTGAACTTCTGCGACAGCTCATTGATGACTTCGCCGTTGCGGCCACCCATGCCGTGCCACCAGCTGATGTTGGTTGCGGCAAATGATGATGTGGTCGATACGGTTACGGCCAGCGCCGCCATCGAAAGCTTTTTGAACATGGTAGATCCTCTCCGCCAATCTGGGGTGAGCATGCCCTTAGTGAGCCAAGATGACAGAGAATTGAATATTTTGTGACAGCACAGTCATATTGGCAGTGAAAATGAATTCCTCACAAAATATCCCATGTAAATGCTTACTATAAATACTCGGTATACTCTGGGGTGGTGGATTATCAAAAAGCACCAGAAAAGTGCCGGGGCCAGCGCCAGGGCAAGACCGCGACAATGTCGCAGCGGATTGACAGTCGGCTGGCATCCGGCTGGCGGCACAGCCAGAGATCTCCGGCAGCGCGAATGCGGCGCTGGCTCTCAAAACTCACCGCATCGACTGCGGATTGCTGCGTGGCACGCGCCTTGACCTCGACCAGCACGACCAGATCGCCGCGCCGAACGATAAGGTCGATTTCACCTGAGCGGGTTTTGTAGCGCAAGGCGACGATCCGGTAACCCTTCGACAGCAGATAGGCAGCCGCCAGATATTCCGACCAGCGCCCACGCCGCTCGGCCCGCTTGCGCGCTGCGCCGGATGTGTCTTTCGGCCTTTTTTCCTGAACCCTCACCCGGCCTTCAACTCCAGCAGGCGTTGATAGAGATCCTTGCGCGGCAGGCCGGTCTGGCGAGCGGCTTCGGTTGCCGCCCCCGCCGTTGGCAGGGTTTGCGCGAGCTGTACCAGCAACCGGTCGACATCGGCGGCATCCGGCGGGCCGGAGGGAAGCGGCGGCCCGACCACCAGCACGATCTCGCCCTTGACCTGGCGCTCGTCATCATACCAGTCGGACAATTCAGCCAGAGTGCCGCGTCGAAATTCCTCAAATGTCTTGGTCAGTTCGCGGCAGACGCAGGCGCTGCGGTCCGCGCCCAATACCTCGCGAGCGGCGGCAAGGGTCGCACCGATCCGATGCGGCGATTCAAAGAAAATCAGCGTGGCCGGTGTTGCCGCCCATTGCGCCAGCCGGTCGCGGCGGGCCTTGTCCTTGGTGGGCAGGAAGCCCGCAAACAGGAAAGCATCATTGGGCAGGCCGGAGCCGACCAGGGCGGCAAGCGGCGCTGATGGCCCCGGCAAAGGCACGACCCGCAGACCCGCCTCGATGGCAAGCTTCGCCAGCCGATATCCCGGATCGGACACCAGCGGCGTCCCCGCATCGGAAACCAGCGCCACGGATTTACCTGCCGCCAGCGCCTCGATCAGCTTCGGTCCGACCTCTTCGGCGTTATATTCGTGATAGGCATAGGGACGGGTGGTGATGCCATAGCGGTCCAGAAGCACACGGGTGACGCGGGTATCCTCGCAGGCCAGAACATCGGCCCCGGCCAGCACTTCCAGAGCCCGCAGCGTGATGTCGGAGAGATTGCCGATCGGGGTTGCCACCAGATAGAGCGCCGGCTCGATTGGCCGGGCGGTGACCGGGCGATCATGCAGCCGGAAACTTTTCTGCCCGTCATCCGGCGTATTCACAGTCTCTGCCACGGCACTCATCCCATTCTCTCTTCATTCGGACAGCCCTTGGCCGAACCAGTCCACACAGGCGCATGACATGCATAGCCTGCCCTTGTTATGGGCGAGGCAAGCCGCCCCTGCAAGCGCCCCCACACGCCAAGGAGCGTGATCTGTGGTGGAAAGCCTCGGCCAAGACGTGCCAAAAGACGGCAGGCCCTTGCATTTTGATCGTCTTTGCTGCCATTTTGCCCGTCCGAATAAAGCCGGGCACAATCGCCCGGATCAAGGCAAGCCGATCCCGAATGCCGGATCGCACAGGTCGAAAGTGGCAGCGTCGATGCGTATTACTCTTGAACGGTCCAATCTTCTGAAGTCCCTGAACCATGTTCATCGGGTGGTAGAACGGCGCAATACCATTCCGATCCTGTCCAACGTGCTGCTGCGCGCCGAAGGCCAGAGCCTGTCGATGAAGGCAACCGACCTCGACCTGGAAGTGACAGAGGCGACCCCTGCCAATATCGAACAAGCCGGTGCCACCACGGTTCCCGCGCATCTTCTGTATGAAATCGTCCGCAAATTGTCTGACGGTGCCGAGGTTCTGCTCTCGACCAATCCCGATGGCGCCAGCATGACGGTTGCCTCCGGTCGTTCGAAATTCTCGCTGCAATGCCTGCCGGAACAGGATTTTCCCGACCTGACCACCGGCAGCTTCAGCCATTCCTTCAAGCTGAAAGCCTCGGACCTGAAAATGCTGATCGATCGCACCCAATTCGCGATCTCGACGGAAGAAACCCGCTATTATCTGAACGGCATTTACCTCCACACCATTGAAGCCGATGGCAAGTTGAAGCTGCGCGCCGTCGCCACCGATGGCCACCGTCTGGCCCGCGCCGACGTGGAAGCACCTTCGGGTTCGGAAGGCATGCCGGGCATCATCATTCCGCGCAAGACGGTTGGCGAGTTGCAGAAGCTGGTCGATAATCCCGATCTCACCGTGTCGCTCGAAGTGTCGGATGCCAAGATCCGCTTCAATATCGGCGAGATCGTCATGACCTCGAAGCTGATCGATGGCACCTTCCCCGATTATCAGCGGGTCATTCCCCAGGCCAATGACAAGGAAATGCGGGTCGATTGCCAGACCTTCGCGCGCGCTGTCGACCGTGTCTCCACCATTTCGTCGGAACGTGGCCGGGCGGTGAAGCTGGCCATCGGCGACGGCCACCTGATGCTAACGGTCAACAACCCGGATTCGGGCAGCGCCACCGAGGAAGTCGCCGTCGGCTACGAAAGCGACGCGATGGAAATCGGCTTCAACGCCAAATACCTGCTCGACATCACCGCGCAACTGTCCGGCGAAGAGGCGATTTTCCTTCTGGCAGATGCCGGTTCGCCGACCCTGATCCGCGATACCGCCGGTGACGATGCGCTTTACGTGCTGATGCCGATGCGCGTTTAGGTTCTTCGTCTCTGCCCTTAATCGAACGCCGTCCCGTCTGCCACGCGGGACGGCGTTTCTGTTGCATCCTGCCCCGAAAAGAACTGGCTGGCCCGCGTCTTTTGCAGCGCCATCCGACTTGGGTCAGACACAAAATTTTCACATGCGCGCCATTTTGTCTTGTTTTCGCGACAAATCGCATCAACATGCCGATTATGCGCCCATGATCGGCGCAGCATATCTTTTTGGGAGATGACGGCGAATGAAGCTCAACCTGAAGCAACGGCTGGAAAAGAAGTTCGACGAGGAAATCCGTTTCTTCAAGGGCATGATGCAGGGGCCGAAGCTGGTGGGCGCCATCGTGCCGACCTCCACCATTACCGCCCGTCGCATGGCCAGCATTATCACGCCGGAAAGCGGGTTGCCGGTGCTGGAACTGGGGCCGGGAACAGGGGTGATCACCAAGGCGATCCTGGCGCGCGGCATCAAGCCGGAGAAACTGGTATCCGTCGAATATTCCGCCGACTTCCACCGGCATCTGACCCAGACGATCCCCGGTGTCAATTTCGTCCACGGTGACGCCTTCAACCTGGAAAAGACATTGGGTCCAATGTCCGGCCTGTCCTTCGACTGCGTGATTTCCGCCGTGCCGCTCCTGAACTTCCCGATGCAGGAGCGCATCCGGCTGCTGGAGGACCTTTTGGACCGCATGCCGCATGGGCGGCCCGTCATGCAGATTTCCTACGGACCGATGTCGCCGATCATCGCCAAGGGCGGCAGCTATTTCATCCAGCATTTCGATTTCGTGGTCCGCAATATTCCACCGGCCCAGCTCTGGATCTATCGCCGCCGCTAAAGAGACCCAAGACATGTTTGCTGTCTACATCACCCATCCGCAGGTCCGGATCGACCCGGACGTGCCGGTGCCGCAATGGGGACTGTCCGACCTGGGACAGGAACGGACCCGCAGGACGGCTGAGGCCGCCTGGATGCGCCAGCTCGGCCGCATCGTCAGCAGCGCCGAGGCCAAGGCCGTGGAAACAGCGGCGATCCTGGCGGGTGCGGCCACTATCGGCGTCGAACAGATCGAGACCATGCATGAAAACGACCGCTCCGCGACCGGCTTTCTGACGCCACCGGAGTTTGAAAAGGCGGCGGACTGGTTCTTTGCCCATCCTGAGGACAGTTTTTGCGGCTGGGAACGGGCCATCGATGCGCAGGCCCGGATTGTCGGAGCGATTCAGGATGTTCTTGGTGAGCACGATCCGGCTGTTCCCATTGCCTTCATCGGTCATGGCGGCGTCGGAACCCTGTTGAAATGCCATCTGCAAGGCCAGCCAATCCGCCGAAGCAGCGATCAGCCGCCGGGCGGCGGCAATCTCTTCTGCTTCACTCTTGCAGATCAGACCGTCACATGCGACTGGACCGCCATGGAAATCTGGCAGGGAGATCGTTGATGGATGCGCGCAATCGTTTGATCGTGGGGCTTGACGTTGCCACCGTCGCTGAGGCGGAAAAACTGGTCTCGACGCTGGCCGAAGACGTGACCTTCTACAAGATCGGCTATCAACTGGCCTTCGCGGGTGGGCTGGAATTTGCCAAAGACCTCGCCCAAAGCGGCAAGAAGGTCTTTCTGGATATGAAACTGCTCGATATCGACAATACCGTCGCCTCGGCGGTGGAAAATATCGTCCGGATGGGCATGACCATGCTGACGCTGCATGCCTATCCGAAAGCGATGCAGGCAGCCGTCGATGCGGCGCAAGGGTCGGGTCTCTGCCTGCTTGGCGTTACCGTGCTAACCTCGATGGATGACCACGATCTCACGGATGCCGGTTATCAAGGCGATGCCCGGTCGCTGGTCCTGAAGCGAGCCGCCCAGGCAAAAGAAAAAGGCATGGGCGGTATTGTCTGCTCGGCGCAGGAAGCGCAGGCCGTGCGCGCTATTCTCGGTCCCGACATGGCCATTGTCACGCCCGGCATCCGCCCCATCGGCTCAGATGCCGGTGACCAGAAACGTGTCATGACACCGTCAGAGGCGATCAATGCCGGGTCCAGCCATCTGGTTGTCGGTCGCCCGATCGTCAAGGCAGACGATCCGAGAGCCGCAACCAAGGTCATTCTCGCCGAAATGCAAGCCGCCTTCACCTGAGGTCCATAAGGCTCGGCTGGGACGCTTGACCCCTCCTCAGTGCTTGGCGCTATTGCCGCTCAACACATTGTTTTCGCCATTATCGCGGATCAGATCGGCATCTCCGCCGATGATCTGGTTGCCGCTAACGGTGTTGAAATCGGCAAAGCTGTGGTTGTCGGCACCACTCCCGAAGGGGGCGGGCGGGTCCTGATAGCAATAGAGATTGCGCCAGGCCTCGCGGGCATTCAGCCAGATGGCCGGGCGCGGGCGAAAAGCGTCCTGGTAGGTGAATTTATTATCGGCGATCCGGTTATGCTGCGGGGTCTGGTGACGGATCGTGCCGCCCTCGCCGCAATTGCGATAGAGAAAAATACCGCCATGCTGCGCGTTGGCGAAGCTATTGGCTTCAATGACATTATGCGCCGATCCATCGACCGCAATCATTTCCCGGCTGCGCGTCGCCAGTTCGAAACTGTTGCCTGAAATGGTGTTATGCGCGGTCTCCGCATCGAGATAGATCGCCGATCCCTTGGTCTGCCCCTGGAGCGTCGAATGCGACAGGGTCACATGGGTGACGCCGGGTGCGACATAAAGCGGGATCGGGCCGTCGGCGACAATCAACAGATTGTCCAAGACGATGCCGGACGGCGCGACCGACTGGGCATATTCCGTATGATTGCGATTGAGCGAGGATTGCCGCACCAGCTCCGCCTCGCCATTGGCGCCAAGCCCCATGATGTGGATGGCACCATAAATCTTGCAATTGCGGATAACGATGTCGTGTGGAACGCTCCAGCTCCCGTCATCCTTGCGCAGCGAGGCAATGCGGATGGTGGGGGGCGCGCCCTTCGGCACATTTCCCGGTAGGCCGATAACGCCGCCATGGCAATCGATGCTGACGCCGCTGGCATCGGCCCCCAGCAATTCCAGGTTTTGCATCACCAGATCGTCACGGGTCAGGTCAACCTTGCAGGCCAATCGCAAGACGCTCTCGGCCTCGAGCGGTGTGTCGCGCAGCGCGTCATAGACCGAGGGAGCGCAGGGCTTGGCAACCACGCCATGGCTGGCAGCAGGCACGGTTGCCGCTAGCGCATTGCCTCCCATCAGCGAAACATTGGTAAAGGGGACCGGCAGCAAAGGAACGGACAACAGGAAAAACAACAGGACCAGCGTGAGCTGTGGAAGCCTGTTCATCTCATAGCGTATCTGGTTGCGGATATTGCCCACCTTGACCCCGTCTCCGATTGGCGACCCATACGGGCTGGCTGTCGCGCTCGATTTGACAATGCCTCATTCTTGCGGCCAAAGCCAAGGCCTCAAAACATCGCACAAGCGCCCTTTCCATCCTGGCCGCCCATTGGTCGCACATACTGGCCGCCCGTACTGGCCTTGACCTTGCAGCAAAATTCACCGATCACCAAAGAGAAACCGAAAGAGGTGATTTGATGGCAAAGGGATATTGGATCGCTCGCGTCGATGTGCGTGATGCGGAACGCTACAAAGATTACGTCTCGACGGCAAAGCCGGCTTTTGAGCGTTTCGGCGCGGTCTTTCTGGCCCGTGGCGGCAAGACGGATGCCGTGGAAGGCCAAAGCCGCGCCCGCAACGTGGTCATCGAGTTTCCGTCCTTCCAGGCCGCTTACGATTGCTATCACTCGCCGGAATATCAGGCCGCCGTCCAGATCCGCCAGGAAGTCGCCGATGGTGAGATTGTCCTCGTCGAAGGCAACCTTTGATCCCAGTTTCAAAGCGGTTCTATTAACTCTGGTCCCAGACATCGAACAGCATGATTCTGCTTCACCTCGCAGCGCATTAGCGATATGAGACAGCAGATGAATTGGTCTGATATTCCGATCCGCAGGAGCTCTCTATGACGTTCGCAAATCTTCCGCCGCTCGTTACCGTTTTCGGAGGCTCCGGATTCGTGGGCAGGCATGTGGTGCGGGTGCTGGCCCAGCGTGGTTACCGGGTCCGCGTCGCCGTACGCCGCCCCGATCTGGCGGGCTTCGTGCTGCCGTTCGGCAATGTCGGACAGATTTCTCTGGCCCAGGCCAATCTGCGCTACCGCGACAGCGTCGCAAAGGCCGTTGAAGGCGCGTCGGTTGTCGTCAATTGCGTCGGTATCCTGCTGGAATCAGGCCGCAACAAGTTCGACGCCGTGCAGGATTTCGGCGCCCGTGCCGTGGCCGAAGCAGCAACCGCTGCCGGCGCCAGGCTGGTGCATGTCTCGGCCATCGGCGCCGATGCGAAATCGGCCTCCAGCTACGCAGCCAGCAAGGGCCGGGGCGAAGATGCCATCCGCCAGGTCGCGCCGGGCGCGGTCATCCTTCGGCCATCCATCGTTTTCGGCCCCGAAGACAGCTTCTTCAATAAATTTGCCGCGATGGCCCGTCTTTCACCCGTTCTGCCGCTGATCGGCGGCGGCAAGACGAAATTCCAGCCGGTCTTCGTTGAAGACGTGGCCGAAGCCGTGGCCAAAGCGGTCGACGGCAAGGCAGCAGCCGGTGTCTACGAACTGGGCGGGCCGGAAGTTCTGACGTTCCGGCAATGTCTTGAGGAAATGCTGCGGGTTATCGACCGCAGCAATCCGCTGGTGTCGCTACCCTTCGGAATTGCTTCGCTGCTTGCCTCCGTCGCCTCGGCTATTCCGCTGATCACCCCGCCGCTGACCAACGATCAGCTGACGCTGCTGAAAAGCGATAACGTCGTCTCCGAGGCCGCCAAGAAGGAAGGCCGGACGCTCACAGCGCTTGGCATTACGCCAACAGCCGTTGCCGCCGTGCTGCCCTCCTATCTCATCCATTTCCGGCCGCATGGACAGTATACCCGCTCCGGCAAGGCGGCCTGATCGGGATCGCATAGAAACCGCTATGAGGAATTCTTCATGCGCCTCACATGGCGCATGAAACGTGGTTTTGACTTGGTCAGGCAAAGCGGAATCCGGCTTTTCCGAAAAGACAAACCCAGGCACCAGGGCGACTACAGCGCCGTGCACCAAAGAGGGTGTACTCAGGATCGCTGCAGGGCTTTCTATCCACCTTAAATCGATTCCGATTTAAGGTGGACATGATGCAGTAGGGCCTTGTGTCGGCGTTGCACAAAAGACGCAGAAATTAATTAGTTTCATTAACTGCCAGTTCAGCACATTCAGCTATTGATGTTGGGGTGGGCCATGCGTAAAGACGGATCAATGCATGGGGCCAGCGTTCTTCGCACCCGCCATTTCACATTCTTCTGAGGTCTGATTTCATGGGCAAATCTATCGCACTGTTTTTTGCGTGTGCGGCATTGGTTGTCATCGCAGGTTCCTTCGTCGCTCCATCGACGGTCGCTGCCCGCAAGGGCAATTGCGCGCCGGCCTATGGCGTTGACCCCTGCAGCACGGGCTCTATCGCCCGCTAAGATCTGCGGTTTACCCTCCTTCCCTTTAGACCATGTCCCGGGACCGTAGAAATCGGTTTTCCGTAAGAACATGCGGCAAACAAAGAGAGAGTTTCTCTCGTTTTCGTTTGCATTTCCGGAAGTGGATTTCCATTTTTCTCTGAAAAACGTTACAGCGCCGTGCGGTCGTAAAACGCGCGGCGCTGTATGAATTCGTGTGCGTCACGTCGCCAATCGTTTGGCGACGCACAGCAGGATGGGCAGGCCCTCAAGGCAAGGACCCCATGGTTTTGCCTTATCCCCAGACCAGAAGGCCGATCAGGCCCGCAACGCCGACGGCAATCCGCCACCAGGCAAAAGGCGCATAGCCGCGGCGGGAGACGAAATCGAGCAGTCCACGCACCACGACCAACGCCGAAATGAATGCCGCAAGGAAGCCGACGCCGATCAGCAGGCCGTCATCCATGCTGAGCGCATTGCGGTTCTTGTAGAGATCCAGCACGAAAGCCCCCAGCATGGTCGGCATCGCCAGGAAAAACGAAAACTCGGCAGCTGAACGCTTGTCGGTGCCCATCAGCAGCGAGCCGACAATGGTTGCGCCCGAACGCGATGTGCCGGGAATCATCGCCAGGCACTGGAACAGGCCGATCTTCAGAGCCAGCGACAGCGGATAATCCATGACGTCGGTATAGCGGGGCTTGAACGTCATCCGGTCAACCCACAGGAGAATCACACCGCCCAGGATCAGCATGACGCAGATCAGCATTGGGGTTTCGAACAGCACGGCCTTGATGAAGTCGTGGGCCAGCGCGCCGATAATGGCAGCCGGCAGGAAAGCCACCAGCACAGCCAGGACGAAATGGCGGCTTTTGGGATTGCTGGGCAAAGACAGGGCAATCCCCAGCAATTTCTGGATATAGACGGCCAAAATAGCAAGAATGGCACCGAGTTGAATCAGCACTGCAAAGGTGTTTCCGGGCGATTTAAAACCGAGAAAATGACCGGCCAACAGCACATGCGCCGTCGAAGACACCGGGATGAATTCCGTTAGGCCCTCGATAAGACCGAGAAGAAGGGCGCTGACGATCGATTGATCTTCCATGGATTGTCCTTTGATAGGCGTGACAAGGAAAGCGATTCGCTTGTATGACGGAATGAAATTCCTATAGACGCAAGGTTGGCCCCCTGGCCAGATGTTATGGCCAGATGGAATGGCCAGCCAAGTGAAACCAGACAGCCCCGATCATCGCCCCCAACCGGAACAGTGCCCCATCAATGCCCACTTTGTATCACCATCCGATGTCAACCACGTCCCGCTTTGTCCGATTGATCCTGTCGGAATACGGTTTTCAGACAGATCTGGTCGAAGAACAGACCTGGGAAAAGCGTCGGGAATTTCTCAATCTCAATCCCGCCGGCACCCTGCCCGTCTATGTCGATGACAATATGCGCACGCTCTGTGGCTCCACGGTCATATCGGAATTCCTGGACGAAACGCATGGCGTGTTGAAGCGGGACCGGAGGCTGTTGGCCGAAGACCCCTTCCAGCGTGCGGAAATCCGCCGGCTGGTGGACTGGTTCCTGCAAAAGATGGAACAGGACGTCACCCGGCCACTCGCCCGCGAACGGGTATTCAAATTGCAGATCCCCAACGGTCTCGGTGGCGGCGCGCCGGATTCCAAGGTGCTGCGCACCGCCCGTGGCAATATTCGCCAGCACATGAAATATCTGAGCTGGCTGGCTGGCTCGCGCACCTGGCTGGCTGGCGACCGGCTCAGCTATGGCGACCTTGCTGCCGGTGCGGCGGTATCCGTGCTGGATTACCTCGGCGAGATCGACTGGGCGGAATCACCCATTGCCAAGGACTGGTATCAGCGGCTGAAATCGCGCCCCTCGTTCCGACCGCTGCTGGCCGAGCGGGTGCGCGGCCTCACTCCTGTTTCCCATTATGCGGATCTGGATTTCTGACGGAAAAAGCCATGGCAAAGGAAGGCAGCCCGGAGCGGACGGCAGAAAAAGCCAAGGCGCGGGCCGCAAAGCTTTCCGCCTTTATCCGCCAGGAAGCGGCGGACAAGGGTTTTGACCTCTGTCGGATCACCGGGCCGGAGAGCATTCCCCAGGCCCCTGCCCGGTTGCTGGAGTTCGTGAATGCTGGCTATCACGGCACCATGGCCTGGATGGAGGAGACGCGCGAGCGGCGCGGCGATCCGAAAGTGCTGTGGCCGCAGGTCCGTTCCATCGTGATGTTCGGCCTGAATTATGGCCCTGAGACCGATCCGCGCGCTCTACAGGCGCAACCGGACAAGGCAGCGATTTCCGTCTACGCCCGCAACCGTGACTATCACGACATCATCAAGGGCAAGCTGAAGGAAATCGCCACGCGCTTTGCCGCCCGGGCTGGTGAGGATGTGAAAGTCTTCGTCGATACAGCGCCTGTCATGGAAAAGCCGCTGGCCGCCGCCGCCGGGCTTGGCTGGCAAGGCAAGCATACCAATCTGGTCAGCCGCGAATACGGCTCCTGGCTGTTTCTCGGCAGCCTGTTCACCACAGCAGAGCTGGAACTGGATGCAGCGGAGCGCGACCATTGCGGCTCCTGCCGCGCCTGTCTCGACGCCTGCCCGACATCGGCCTTTCCTGCCCCGTACCAGATCGATGCCCGCCGCTGCATCTCTTATCTCACCATCGAGCATAAGGGCGTGATCGACCGCGACCTGCGCCCGGCTTTCGGCAACCGCATCTATGGCTGCGACGATTGTCTGGCCGCCTGTCCCTGGAACAAGTTTGCGGCGCAGGCGCGGGAGATCAAGCTTCAGGCCCGCGAAGACCTGACGGCACCGGACATCGCCTTTTTCCTGACCCTTGACGATCCTGGCTTCCGCAGCCATTTCAGTGGCTCGCCGGTCAAGCGGATCGGACGCGACAGGTTTGTGCGCAATGTGCTGATCGCTGCTGGCAATTCAGGACTGCCAACGCTGATCGCGCCCTGCCTGGACCTGCTCGCCGATGCCTCACCGGATGTGCGTGGCATGGCGGTCTGGGCGCTGTCGCGCCTGATGCCGCCGCAGGCATTTCGCGCTCTCGCACACTTTATAGATAATGAGCCCGATAGCGATGTCAGGGCGGAATGGATAGCAGCCGGAGTGACCCCATGAGAGTGATGATTTTTGGCGCCGGATATTCCGGCAAGGCGATTGGCCAGCACTTTATCCAGCAGGGCATTCCCGTCAGTGGCACGACGCGCTCACCGGCCAAGGCCAAGGTTTTGAGCGATCTCGGCATCGAACCGCTGGTTTTCGATGGCCAACATCTCTCAGACGAGATCATCCATGCCTTGGCCTGCGCCACCCACGTCGTCCAGTCGATTGCTCCGGGCAGCGATGGCGACCCGCTGCTGCGGCTGACGGAGGGCCAGCTGAAGACATGGATGCCGCAAGTGCAATGGCTGGCCTATCTGTCGACCGTCGGGGTCTATGGCGACCATCAGGGCGCCTGGGTAGATGAGAATACGGTCTGCAAGCCGGTCTCAGTGCGTTCCAGGGAGCGGGTGGAGGCAGAACAGGCCTGGGACAGGGCAGCGCTTGCGGCAGGTGTGCCGCTCTCGACACTGCGGCTGTCAGGCATTTACGGGCCGGGTCGCAATGGTCTTGTCAATCTGGCCGAAGGCACTGCGCGGCGTCTGGTAAAAAAGGATCAGGTGTTCAATCGTATTCGCGTCGAAGATATTGCCACAGCGACCTGGCTCCTGGCCGGGCAAAACGAGCATGGGATCTTCAATATCACCGACCACGAACCCGCCCCGCCGCAGGATGTGGTGGCAGAGGCTGCCCGGCTGATGGGGGTCGAGCCGCCGCCGGAACAGGCCTTCGAGACAGCGGAACTGTCCCCCATGGCGCGGTCCTTTTACGGTGAGAACAAGCGGGTGATGAACGCCAAAATCAGGGCGCTGGGCTTTGCCTTTGCCTATCCCGATTACCGGGTTTCTCTCCAACAACTCTGGTCTTCCGGCAGCTGGCGAGGATAGATCAGCACATTCATTTCTAAATGACCCGCTATTTTGCTCAAAAATTGCGCCAATTTCGCCATATTCCGCTGAGCGCCCCAGCATTTGGAGCGTATTTTTTCGATACAACGGAAAAATATTTCGTGATCGATTAGAATTTCCATAGCGCGCAATATTTTTGCGTTTTTAGGCTGTTTTTAAACAGTTTTTCTAAATTCCTTCCAAAACGTTAATTTGACCCCATCATCACGAATATATCTTAGCGTAACATTCCGTGATCGACTAAGGCACTTTTTTGCCATTTTTGCCTACCTTTAAGCCTCCCTACGCAAATTTCATCTCAGAAATAGCAAAGGGAAACGAAAACTTGGTGCCTTTAAGTCGGTCAGTCCTCATCGCAGCAGCTATTACCTCTTTTGTTGCTTTCAGCCCTATCCAGGCCTTTGCAGCAAATGGCTGCGGTGGCGCTTCCTGGTATGCCCTATACTCGCGCACTGCTTCCGGCGAACGTATGAACCCCACCACATTGACCGCCGCTCACAAGTGGCTGCCCTTCGGCTCCAAGGTCAAAGTCACCAACCGCAACAATGGCAAGACCGTCGTGGTGCGGATCAATGATCGCGGTCCGTTCATCAAGGGTCGGGTTCTGGATCTCTCAAAGGCCGCAGCCGCCGATATCGGCATGGTCGGCAGCGGAACCGCCAAGGTCTGCTACGAGTTGATCGGCTAGGGTTTGCCGATATTCAGGCCTGGTTGGGCTGCAAACGGCAGATGGATTAAACACCCGCAAAGGTATTCTGTTATCCTGATGCTTATTGCTTCCATCGAAAATCTGCCCCTACTTTTTGATGGGATATAGTAACGCAGCTTGCCCCAACGGCATTTCATCGCTACCACGCAAGGTCTGATGGATCACCAAGGAGAAGACCATGCGTTTGGGCGGACGGCTAGCCGGGGCAATAGAAGTTCTGAGCGATATAGAGACACGCCGCAGGCCAGTGGCCGATGCCCTGAAGGATTGGGGCCTGGCGCATCGCTTTGCCGGATCAGGTGACCGCGCCGCCATCGGCAATATCGTCTATGACGCATTGCGCATGAAGCTTTCCCACGCCTACATCATGGATGACGACAGCCCCGCAGCCCTCGGCTATGCCGTATTGTTGCGGCAATGGGGAATGGCACCCGAAAGCCTTGCCGCGGACCTCGATGGCGACAGCTTTGCCCCGGTTCCCCTGACGCAGGCTCAGACGGCGGCCTTTTCCAGCCGCTCGCTGGAGGACGCACCGCAGTTTGTCCAGGGCGATATTCCGGAATGGGTGGTGCCTAGCTTCGAAGCCGTGTTTGGCGAAAACTGGCTGCGCGAGGCACAGGCGCTCGCCGTGCGCCCCAGCCTCGATCTGCGCGCCAACACGCTGAAGGCCAATCGGGACAAGGTCCTCAAGGCGCTATCCCATACACAGGCAAGGCCTGCCACGATTTCTCCGATCGGTATCCGCATCGAACCGGGCGAAGGCCCGTCGCGCCTGCCGAATGTTACCGCCGAGCTTGGCTTCCAGAAGGGCTGGTTCGAGGTTCAGGACGAAGGCTCGCAGATCGTCTCGGCGCTGGTCGAACCGGCAGAAGGTCACCAGGTGCTAGATTTTTGCGCAGGCGGCGGTGGCAAGACGCTGGCCATGGCAGCCGCCATGGGCAACAAGGGCCAGGTGCATGCCTATGATAGCGACCGCAAGCGGCTGGCGCCGATCATCGAGCGGCTGAAACGCGCAGGCACACACAATATCCAGGTCCATGACCGGATCGCCGCCCTGCAATCTTTGGCCGATCGGTTCGACAAGGTGCTGGTCGACGCCCCCTGCACCGGCACAGGCACCTGGCGCCGCAGGCCCGACACCAAATGGCGGCTGACCGACCGCAATTTGCAGGAGAGGATCGAACAGCAGAGCCAAGCCCTGAGCGAAGCCGCTACCTATGTCCGGTCCGGCGGTGAGTTGATCTACGTCACCTGCTCAGTGCTGCCGGAGGAAAACGACCGGCAGATCGAAGCTTTCATCGCCGCCCATCCGCAATTTTCACCGATGCCGATGCTGGAGCGCTGGACGGCGCTGTTTGGCGCTTCGGTCGCAAAGCCCACCTCTGCCAATGGCAAAAGCCTCACCTTGAGCCCTGCCGCAACAGACACGGACGGGTTTTTCTTCTGCCGGATGGTCAGGGCTTGAAATCAGGATGTACCCTAATTATTTAGGGCTATTCCTGATTGTTTGACACTAGTTTAATTTTGTTCCATGACATGCCCACAGACCACAAACGGCGCCAAAGGCGCCAGAGGAGAGGGCATGTCTCGACCATTCATGATCGGCGCCGGACTGGCGCTTTTCATCGCTTCGACCAGCTTTGCGGCTCCGGCAGCGAAAGCGCCGGAAGCGGACGCGGTATTGAAGCATTACGCAGAGCTGGCGGAGGCGAAATACCAGGATTCGCTCACCACAGCCAAGACGCTGGATGCCGCCGTTGACGCGCTCCTCGCCAAGCCCAGCAAGTCGACGCTCAACAAGGCCCGCTCCGCCTGGATCAAGGCGCGCGTGCCCTATCAGCAGTCGGAAGTCTATCGCTTCGGCAACAAGATCGTCGATGACTGGGAAGGCAAGGTCAATGCCTGGCCGCTGGACGAAGGCCTGATCGACTATGTCGATAAATCCTACGGTACTGAGAGCGATACCAATGCGCTGTACACTGCCAATGTGATTGCCAATACCAAGATCAAGATCAACGGCGAAGAGGTGGATGCCACCAATCTGACACCGGATTTCCTGGCCAACAAGCTACAGGAAGCCGGTGGCGTCGAAGCCAATGTGGCAACCGGCTACCATGCCATCGAATTCCTGCTCTGGGGCCAGGACCTGAACGGCACTGGCCCAGGCGCCGGCAACCGTCCCTTTACCGATTACGACCTGAAGAATTGCACCGGCGGTCATTGCGACCGACGCGCCCAATATCTGAAGTCGGCCTCGACCCTGCTGGTCTCCGATCTTCAGGAAATGGTCGATGCCTGGAAGCCGGAAGGCGAAGCAACCAAGACCTTGCTGGCCGATCCAACCTCCGGCCTCAAAGCTATTTTGACCGGCATGGGCTCGCTGTCCTACGGCGAACTGGCCGGCGAGCGGATGAAGCTCGGCCTGCTGCTGCACGATCCGGAAGAAGAGCATGACTGCTTCTCCGACAACACCCATAATTCGCATTATTACGACGCACTCGGCATCCGCTCGGCCTATACCGGCAAATATACCCGCGTCGACGGCACCAAGATGACCGGCCCGTCTTTGTCGGACCTGGTTGCCGCCAAGGACAAGGCTCTGGACAAGGAAATGAAGTCCAAGCTGAACACCACCATGAAGGCGATGACCGCTCTCGTGAAGCGTGCCAAAACCGTCGAGCACTATGACCAGATGATTGCCGAGAACAACAAGGAAGGCAATGCCACCGTTCAGGCTGGCATCGACGGCTTGATCGACCAGACCAAGTCGATCCAGCGCGTCGTGGCTGCCCTCGATCTCGGCGAAGTCAAGCTGGAAGGCTCCGACAGCCTCGACAACCCCAGCGCCGTCTTCAAGTAAAATATCATTGAAAACAGATGGCCGCTGCCCACCACCGGGCGGCGGCCATTCTCATAGGGATGCCGAACGTGCGGCTGAAGACAGCGACGATAATCCTGCTTGGCGGTGCCCTCCTGATGGGAAGCCTGCTCGAAAGCAGCCTGATGGCAGGCGCCTTTGCAGCGGAGCTGCGCCCGGATCTCACACCGGACGATCGCATCAAGGTCAATGCCGTTACAGTCCCCACCAATGACTTTTCAAAAGCCGAAGCCTTCGAGGCGATGACGGCGGGCGCTGCGAGTTCTACCGGTTCCGCCGATGCCAAGGCCTTTACCCATCCGCTCGCCACCTTGAGTTTCGAGCAGCAGCAGCAATTTTCACTTGGCGAAGCGCTTTTTCAGAAATTCTGGGTCTCCGCTCCCTCCTCCACCCAGGCCTCGGACGGGTTGGGGCCGCTGTTCAACGCCCGCTCCTGCGAAAGCTGCCATCAGCGCGGCGGTCGTGGCCATCCACCCGGACCGGATGGCGATGCCACCTCGATGTTTCTAAGACTGGCTCGACCCGCGCATACCGACGAGGAAAAGGCCGCGATTGCCGCCTTGAAGGCGCTAAATTTTGGCGATGACACCTATGGCCGGCAATTGCAGGACCGCGCCGTACCCGGTCTTGCCGCCGAAGGGCGGCTGGCCGTGACCTATCAACCGAAGACGGTGACGCTTGCCGGTGGTGAAACGGTAACGCTGCGGGTTCCCACCTACACTATCGACGCGCTCGGGTATGGTCCGATGGGAGCAGACACCACGCTATCGCCCCGCATCGCCAATCCGATGATCGGCATGGGCCTGATCGAGGCGATTGCCGACGAAGATATTCTGGCCAATGCCGAGCGGCAGGCCCAAGCGGGCAATGGCGTCTCGGGCACTGTTGCCAAGGTGCGCGATCATCTGAGCGGCGACATCAAGATCGGACGTTTCGGCTGGAAGGCGGAAAACGCCACGGTCCGCGATCAGGCGGCGAGCGCCTTGGCCGGTGACATCGGCATCTCCTCTCCCGACGATCCGCGTCATGCAGGCGATTGCACGGCAAACCAGCCGCAATGCCTGGCAATGCCGAACGGCGTGCAGGCAAGGCTTGGCCCGGTCGAGGCACCGCCGCCGGTGCTGGATCTGATGACCTTCTATAGCGAAACGCTGGCGCCTCCCAAGCGCCGCGACGTGACAAAACCCGAGGTTTTGGCGGGCAAGGCGCTGTTTTATGCATCCGGTTGCGCCAGCTGCCACCAGCCGAAATATGTGACGCGGCGCAATGCCGCCTACCCGGCCCTTTCCTTCCAGCTGATCTGGCCCTATTCCGATTTCCTGCTGCATGATATGGGTCCCGATCTGGCCGATGGGCAACAGGTGGGATTGGCCAGCGGCCAGCAATGGCGCACGCCGCCGCTCTGGGGCCTCGGTCTCACAGCCAAAGTGGGCGGTCGCCAGGCCTATCTGCATGACGGGCGCGCCACCTCCCTGCCAGAAGCTGTTCTCTGGCACGGCGGCGAGGCGGAAAAAGCCCGCAACGCCTTTGCATCCATGACGCCGGGCGACCGCAAGGCGTTGATTACATTTCTGGAGTCACTCTGATGTCGCTTGCAAACCGCCCGGGCTTTCTTCTCACCCTCACGCTCTGCTTCTCGGCCATCCAGCCGCTTGCCTTGCGGGCGCAGGATGCCGCACCCCATGCCAGCGCCCTGCAAACCGAAGCGGTTGCGGGCGTAATGGAAAAGACCGTGGATGGTTTCATCCGCCCCGGGTATCGCACCTTTCTTGACAAGGCCAAGGCCCTGCATGCCGGGATGAACACCCTTTGCACCGCCCCGTCCGACGCCTCCGTCAAAGCGGCGAAGGATGGCTTTGAGCAAGCCGTGCGCGCCTGGGCGCGGATCGAGATCGTCCGGGTCGGGCCGGTGATCGAGGAAAACCGCTTTGAGCACATCCTGTTTTACCCGGACCGCAAGGGGCTGGCGCTGAAGCAGATCCAGGGCGCCATTGCCTCCAATGACGACAGCTTCACCAAGCCTGAAGCCCTGCATGAGAAAAGCGTGGCGATCCAGGGTCTTGGCGCGCTGGAATATGTCCTCTACGGCACCGGCTCCGAGACTTTGAACCAGGCAGACGGTGCATTCCGCTGCCGCTATGGCGCAGCAATTGCTGGCAATATCGAAAACATGGCAGGCGAACTTTCCAGCCTCTGGGAAGCGCCCGGCGGCATCCAGACGGCCTGGAAGCAGCCCGGTCCGAACAATGATGTCTTCCGCACCCCATCGGAGGCCGTCACCGGCCTGCTCGGCATTCTCGTCCACGGAACCGAGACCGTGCGCGACGAGCGGATCGAAACATTCTTCAAAGGTGCAGGGGGCCGTATCGCGCCCAAGCAGGCGATTTTCTGGCGCTCCGGCCTGACCTTCGTCAGCATGCAGGAAAACCTGACCGGCATCAAACAGCTTCTCAACGACACAGGGGCTGCAAACCTGTTGCCGGAGGGCAAGCGAGGCGTGATCACCGCCATCAATACCCAGGCCGATCGGCTGATCCAGACCACCCAATCCATCACACCGGATGTGGAGGCGGCCGTCGGCCAACCCGACAACCGCAAGAAGCTGGTCAGCCTGCTCGATGACAGCCGCAGCATGATCACCGATCTCAGCGACGGACTGGGCGGCGGCGTCGGCCTCAGCGCCGGTTTTTCCTTCGCGGACGGGGATTGATCCCGATGCGCGGCGCATTGATGGACCGGCGACACTTTCTCAAAGCCGCAGGCGCCGTTTATCTGGCCGGGCTGACAACGGCGCAGGCGCAGATCCTGACGGCAACCGATGCCGTCTATGCCTCCGCCTTTCGTGGCCAAGATGGATCGTTTGGCGCCGCCTTGCTCAGCGAAGATGGGCGGATCGTTACGCGCGTCGCTCTGCCAGGCCGCGCCCATGGGCTTGCGGCCAGCGCCAGTAAGGTGGCTGCCTTTGCGAGGCGTCCCGGCACATTCGTCTTCATCTTCGACCGGCAACAGCAGGTGTCGCCTATTGTCGTCAACGCACCGGCGGGCCGCCATTTCTACGGCCACGGGCATTTTTCGCCCGATGGCAAGCTACTCTATGCCAGTGAGAACGATTTCGACAACAATCGCGGCATGATCGGGCTTTACGATGCGACTGACGGATTTCGCCGGATCGGCGAATTTTCCGCCCATGGCATTGGCACCCATGACATGAGCGTCAGCGATGACGGCAGCCTGCTGATCATCGCCAATGGCGGCATTGAGACCAATCCCGATTTTGGCCGAACCAAGCTCAATCTCGACCATATGCAACCATCTCTGGTGCTGGCCGATGCCAGGACCGGCGCATTGATCGAAAAACATGAGCTGCCCGAAGCCCTGCGCCAGCTTTCCACCCGGCATATCGATCTCGATGCGCGTGGCCGGATCTGGTTTGCCTGCCAGTATGAAGGCCCACGCCGCGACCTGCCGCCGCTGGTCGGCCATCTCAGGCGGGGCGAAGCGCTGCACTGGCTCGATCTGCCGCCGGATATCACCCGTGGGCTTGCCAATTATGTCGGGGCGATTGCCGTCAACCGTCGCGAGGGATTGGTCGGCATCACCTCGCCGAATGGCGGTCTCTCGGTAACGCTGGATGCCGACAGCGGCAAGGTGCTGAACACCGCCAGCCTGAGCGAGGCGGCCGGTATTGCGCCTGCCGCCCATGGCTTTGCGACGTCCTCCTATGATGGCAGGTTCCTGGACAGGTCCGAGGCCGTGAACTGGGACCAGCACATCATTCGCATCTGAGGATGGCTTGTCCCCTTCCATCCCGGGCACGATGCTATAGATAGTCACGTTATGCGCAGCGCTCTCACCAATCTCATCTTCATGGCCGCCGTTACCGGTATCGGCATCCTGATCGGTCTGACCAATCTGCCAGGCGACTGGTATGACGGACTGGAAAAGCCTTTCTTCAATCCGCCGGGCTGGATCTTCGGGCCGGTCTGGACTGTGCTTTACGTGCTGATCGGCCTTGCAGGCGGCCGGATCTGGCAGCGGATGCGACGATCACAGAGCGCATCGCGCGTCATGGCGCTGTGGTTCGGCCAGATGCTGCTGAATTTCCTCTGGTCTCCGGCTTTCTTCGGCGCACACAGCACCGGTCTTGGCCTGATTGTCATTCTGCCGATGCTGGCGCTGATCCTCGCCTTTGTCTGGCAGGTCCGGCGCCTGGACCGGGTGGCGATGCTGTGTTTCATCCCCTATGCCGCCTGGGTTGCTTTCGCCACCGTGCTGAACGCCACGCTTTTCCTGCTGAATTGATCGCTGCTGTCGCAAAACCGCCGCGGCCAAACCCCATCAACAGGCTTGCCGCCGCATCAACGGGCTTGTCGAACGGGTTCTGACATGCCAAATGGCAGGCAGACGAGAGGAAAGAGGCGGCAGCCACATGGACGCGGATATCCAGCAGCGGATCACGGCAAGCTTTGCACGGCAGGGCGCCATGCAGACCATCGGCGCGGAACTGACCCGCATCAGCCATAAACTGGTGGAAATCGAGCTGGCGTTTCACGACAAGCTCACCCAGCAGCATGGCTTCCTGCATGCAGGCGTGATTTCCGCCGCTCTCGACACGGCTTGCAGCTATGCCGCCTATACGGTGATCGCACCGGAGACCTCACTGCTGACCATCGAATTCAAGGTCAACATGATGTCGCCCGGGCGCGGCGACCGTTTTCTGTTTCGTGGCGAGATCACCAAGCCCGGCTCCACCATTATCGTCGCCGATGGCCGTGGCTATGCCATCTCCGACGGCCCAGCCAAATTGATTGCCTCGATGACCAGCACAATGATGGTGATGCGGGGCCGTGAGGATATCAGGGAATGACGTTTGATCTGAAATCGGTGTGCAGCAAGTCCATTCTGTTCGTCATGGCCGTCGATGCCGAATATGGTCCGCTCCTGCGCCTGCGCATCCAGCCACTGATGACCGGGGTCGGTCCGGTGGAAAGCGCCATTGTTACCACCAATGCCCTAAGAGATCTCCAGGCGGCTGGGACGCTTCCCGATCTCGTGGTATCGCTGGGTTCGGCAGGCTCGGCACGGCTGGAGCAGACCGCGGTCTACCAGGTCTCCTCGGTCGCCTACCGGGATATGGACGCCTCGCCGCTCGGCTTCGAGAAAGGTCGTACGCCGTTCCTCGATCTGCCTGCCACGGTGGACCTGCCGCTGCGCATTCCCGGCGTTTCCGTGGCCAGCCTGTCGACCGGCGGCAATATCGTCTCAGGCCCTGTCTATGACAGCATCGCTGCAGACATGGTCGATATGGAAACCTATGCGGTGCTGCGCGCCTGCCAGGCCTTCAACCTGCCGCTGATCGGCCTTCGCGGCATTTCCGATGGCAAGGCGGAGCTGAAACATGTCGGCGACTGGACGGAATATCTTGGTGTTGTTGACCGCAATCTGGCCCAGGCGGTGGACGCGCTGGTCAAGGCGCTGGAAGACGGCGTCTTTTGGTTCTGATCCGGCCCAGCCGAACAAGAGATTTTTTGCCATGCCGGCATTTCCCGGATTGCCACGGACACCGCTTTTCATTAAAGGCTCGACATGACCCAGACAGCACATCCCGACAGCGTTCTCATCATCGATTTCGGCAGCCAGGTAACGCAGCTGATTGCGCGGCGCGTTCGTGAAACCGGCGTGTATTGCGAAATCGTCCCTTTCCAGTCATCCGAAGAGGGCTTCGCGCGGTTGAAGCCAAAAGCGGTTATCCTGTCTGGAAGCCCCGCCTCGGCACTGGATGAAGGCAGCCCCCGCGTTCCCCAGGTGATTTTCGACAGCGGCCTGCCGATCTTCGGCATCTGCTATGGCCAGCAAACCATCTGCGCCCAGCTTGGCGGCAAGGTGGAAGCCGGACATCACCGCGAATTCGGCCGCGCCTTCCTTGAAATCGAGCAGGATTGCAAGCTGTTCGAGGGTCTCTGGTCGGTTGGCTCGCGTCACCAGGTCTGGATGTCGCATGGCGACCGCGTTACCGCGATCCCGCCCGGCTTTCGGGTTCTGGCCACCTCGTCCAATGCGCCCTTCGCGTTCATTGCCGATGAGGCCCGCAAATATTACGCCGTCCAGTTCCACCCGGAAGTGGTGCATACGCCTGACGGCGCCAAGCTGATCCAGAATTTCGTCCATAATATCGCTGGCATTACCGGCGACTGGAGCATGTCGGCCTACCGCGCCAAAGCGGTCGAGCAGATCCGCACCCAGGTCGGTGACAAGCGGGTGATCTGCGCCTTGTCCGGCGGCGTCGATAGCTCGGTCGCAGCCCTGCTGATCCATGAGGCGGTCGGCGACCAGCTGACCTGCATCCTGGTCGACCACGGCCTGATGCGCAAGAACGAGGCGGCGGATGTCGTTGCCATGTTCAAGGAACATTACAATCTCCATCTGATCCATGTCGATGCCATCGACCGCTTCGTCGGCGAGCTGGAAGGTGTTTCCGACCCGGAAACCAAGCGCAAGATCATTGGCCGCCTGTTCATCGAGACCTTCGAGGAAGAAGCCAAGAAGCTCGGCGGCGCCGATTTCCTCGGCCAGGGCACGCTCTATCCTGACGTCATCGAAAGCGTCTCCTTCTCCGGCGGCCCGTCTGTCACCATCAAGAGCCACCACAATGTCGGCGGCCTTCCGGACCGGATGAACATGAAGCTGGTGGAACCGCTACGCGAATTGTTCAAGGACGAAGTGCGCGTTCTGGGCAAGGAGCTTGGCCTGCCCGACTCATTCATTGGCCGCCATCCCTTCCCCGGCCCAGGCCTTGCCATCCGCTGCCCCGGCGGTGTCACCCGCGAAAAGCTCGATATTCTGCGCGAAGCCGACGCCATCTATCTCGACGAAATCCGCAAGGCTGGCCTTTATGACGCCATCTGGCAGGCCTTCGCCGTGCTGCTGCCAGTCCAGACCGTCGGCGTGATGGGCGATGGCCGCACCTATGAATTCGTCTGCGCACTGCGCGCCGTCACCTCCGTCGACGGCATGACCGCCGACTTCTACCACTATGACATGGAATTCCTCGGCCGCGCCGCCACCCGCATCATCAACGAAGTGCGTGGCATAAACCGCGTCGTCTATGACGTGACATCCAAGCCGCCCGGCACGATTGAGTGGGAATGATTCAGGCCCATCCAAACGCCGCCGAATTTACGCTGAGATACGACTTAACGCACTGAAAATAAAAATAAATTCTTCCTATGCCTATCGACATCTATCGGTGGGCATAGATCGCGTTCGGCGGCCTCGCTGACGGGCCCCGCCCCCATTGATTAACCGGAAAAACGAAAGTACCGTCAGGTCAAACGAGGCTCATGACGGTACTTTTTTCGAACTAATACGCTGAAATATAAGCGTTTTCGACGACATCAGCCTTCAAAAACCGCGTGACGGTACTTTTCCGCGAGGAGGCCCGAAATGTTGACCGATGCAGCACTCAAGTGCTTGAAACCAAAAGCCAAAATGTACAAGGTATCCGATCGTGACGGCATGTACGTGCGCGTCGCGCCGTCGGGCGCCATCTCGTTCAGGCTCGACTACCGGCTGAACGGCAGGCGCGAGACCGTCTATCTCGGAAGGTATGCTCGTGACGGGATATCGCTCGCCAGGGCTCGAGAGCTATGCATCGATGCGCGCCGGGCGATCGCCGAGGGGCGGTCTCCCGCCATCGAGAAGCAGCGGGAGAAGCGACGGATCAAGGAAGCAAAGAGCTTCGGCGAATTCGGCGAGAAATGGCTGACCAATGCGACGATGGCCGACAGCACGCGCGCGATGCGTCGCTCTATCTTCGAGCGCGAGCTCATGCCCGTCTGGCGGAATCGTCTCCTGACAGAGATCACACCTGACGACCTGCGCGCTCACTGCGGCAAGATCGTCGAACGGGGTGCGCCCGCGACGGCGATTCATGTGCGGGATATCCTGAAGCAGATCTACGGCTTCGCCATTCTCCACGGTGAGAAGGTCGCCAACCCGGCCGATGACGTCGGTCCGGCCTCGATCGCCACCTTTACGCCAAAGGACCGCGCGCTTTCGCCCACCGAGATCCGCATCATGTTCAAACAGCTCGAGCATGTCGCAACGTTGCCGACGATCCGCCTCGGCATGAAGCTCTATCTCCTCACCATGGTTCGGAAGAGCGAACTGCAAGATGCAGTGTGGGACGAGATCGATTTCGACAACGCCGTCTGGACCATCCCGAAGGAGCGCATGAAGCGGTCGAAGCCGCACAACGTCTACCTGTGCCGGCAGACCCTCGACATCATGATCGCGCTCAAGACCTGCTCCGGCAACTCCCGATATCTGTTGCCGTCCCGGTACGACGCGGACGCCCCGATGTCGCGCGCGACTTTCAATCGGGTCACCTATGCCGTCGTTGAACAGGCCAAGAAGGAGGGGCTGCCGTTGGAGCCTTTCACGGTCCATGATCTGCGGCGAACGGGCTCGACGCTGCTCAATGAGTTGGGCTTTAACAGCGACTGGATCGAAAAGTGCCTGGCGCACGAGGACGGGCGTTCATCGCGCGGCGTTTATAACAAGGCCGAGTATGAGGTGCAGCGCCGGCATATGATGCAGCAGTGGGCGGACACCGTAGACGCCTGGATTGACGGTCGGAAGTATGCCCCCACGCTTTTGCCGCAAGCTATGCCCTTGATGGAGCTTGATCCTGCCCTTTGACGGGGCGGGTTTTACGCTTGGTGACATCAGGGTGTTGGGCACGCCGGATCGGCGCAGCCCGCCGTGCCATCAGCCAAGCCTCGACCTCGGCCAGGTCCCAAACGATACAACGTGGCGAGAGCGCGAACCGGCGGGGAAACTCGCCACGCTGCTCCATTTCATAAATAGTACTGTCGGCCATCGGCACCATCTCCCGCAACTGCTGTCGCCGGATTGTTCTCCGAATTTGCGTAGTTTCGATCTTTGCCATACTCAATCTCCCGCGTTGCTGAGGCGATTGAGACTGATAGATGCTGATATTGGAAGCTCCTTCGAAATTCCATGCGGAAATTTCGGGCTCTAGCGTACACATCGGCGGGTTCTTCCTGACTGCTAGGTGCAGCATTAGGGGCGAACAGGTGGTGATGGACAAGCTTGAACGGCGTGGGGGGCCTTAGGGGGATGCATTCAGTAACGCGCCTCCCTTCAAAATCCGCCGAAGCAATACGTGTCGGTTCGAGTCCGACCGCCCGCACCATCTATTCCTTGCTAAGGGTGGGGTCGAGGGTTAGAATCGCTTCGCCGGCTCATATTTTAATCAAGGAAATCAACCTCTTGCAAAGCGCATTTAAGAGCGCTTTCTGCTTACACAACCACCTAGGCTGTTGCGTGTAAGCATGATACCATCTTTGGATGTCCTACTGTGCTTTTGGCGCAGGACCACAGCGCCTCGGGCGAGATGGGCTCATTCTTCACTCCTATTCCTCACAAAAAATATGCTTTATCGCATATAAATTAGATTGTTTCACGTCGGTGTAAACCGGGCTTCGAGCAGATCGAGTTCGCGCACCAGCTTTCGGCTCATGGCATGGGAGATGTGGTGCGAGCGGCTGAGCCGATAGAACGTTTCGAGTTCTGCCCCGATGCCGGCGAGGCGGAGGTCACTCGACCGATCCATTTTCCGCAACATTTCGGCTTCGTTCTCGGTCTTCGCGCCGCCGTCGATACGTTGACGATAGAGCCCGACGACGTGAGCGGCGGCTTCGGCATAGATCCCGGCGTCGTCACGACCCTGGCAGAGATCGCCCAGCACGCGCTCGATGGCCTTGATCGCGGCTTCGCCGCAGCGATCCGCGCAAGATCCTCTTCCTTTCGGCGGGAAGGCTCGGGCGGCAGCATCAGACCCTTGAGCAGGAAGGGAAGACCAAATCCCTCTGCGATTCAGGACGTTCGTTCTATTATCGTCCATTCCTCCGGCCCGAGCGCGATGCCCATAGCCTCGGAATGCGCGCGCTGCCGGTATCGTTGTTCACCGGGAAACCGGGAAACGCCCGAGGCGCGAAGTTCGCTAAGCAGTATTTCGATACGTGAGCCGAAGGCCTCGTTGCTGCGGGTCGCGTCAATAGCTATCACGCATTGGCCGGCATTGCCGGAAATCACGCCGGGATAGCGTGCTGACCTGTCTTCGAAGCCGAATCGTCCGCCCGTCAGCCCCGCCGCCAGCACCTCAACCATGAGTGCGATCGACGCGCCCTTGTGGCCGCCGAATGGGTTGAGCGTCCCGCCGTCGAGGACCTTCGCGGGGTCAGTGGCCGGACGGCCAGCGGAATCGTTGCCGATACCCGGGGCGAGTTTTTCGTTCCGCCGCGCCGCGAGCAGCACCTCGCCCTGGCTGGCAGCGCTGGACGCTTGGTCCCAGACGATAGGCGGGCCGTCGCGGCGAGGGAAGGCGAAGCACATCGGATTTGTACCGAGCACTTTCCTTCCAGCGCCCCAGACGAGTATCCGGCTGCGGGCGTTCACCGTGGACAGCGCGACGAGGCCGGCCTCGGCCAGCGGCTCGACATCCGGCCAAAGCGCGCCGAGATGATGAGAATTGCGGATCGCCAGAAGCGCGATACCGTACTCCCTTGCGTTGGAGATGAGCAGCGGACGCGCCGCGGCCAGCGCCGCGGTCGCAAAGCCATTGCCGGCATCAATCGAGAGAAAGGCCGGCCCCACCTCAGTGATCTTTGGCACAGCCCGACCGTCAATCCAGCCGGTTCGGACGCTCGCGAGATAGCCAGGCAGCCGCAGCAAGCCGTGGCCTCTCGCGCCGTCCCTTTCTGCGGCGGTGATGACACCGGCGAGGATATCGGCATGGTTCCCGTCTACCCCCGCCTCAATGAGAATGGCCAGAACTCGTCGATGGAGGTCGGCAATAGCGATCCTGCGTTCCGTCTCCAAGGGCATCATCCGGCGAGCCGGGAAGCGGCGATATGCTGCATCACCTCCTCCTCGACATGTTCCCAGATGCGCGTCTTGAGCGCTGCATAGGGGACGGAAGTCTGGACTGCCACGCCGCGCGGACGCGGCAGCTCGTTGTCAAAGATCGTCTTGATGCGCCCCGGCCGGGCTGACATGACGACGATACGGTGACCAAGGATCAGCGCCTCGTCGAGATTGTGGGTGATGAAGACGATAGTCTTGCCGCTCGCTTCCTGGATCCTCAGGAGTTCGGTCTGCATGACCTGCCGCGTCATGGCATCGAGTGCCGCGAAGGGCTCGTCCATCAGCAGCACCTCGGGATCAGCCGCGAGACTTCTGGCGATTGTGACGCGCTGCTGCATGCCCCCCGAAAGCTCGGCAGGGTAGTGATCCGCAAAGCCGGTGAGTTGCACCATGTCGATGAGTTGCTCGGCGAGTTCCCGCCTTTCCCTGCGCCGCGCTCCGCGCATGCGCAACGGAAACTCCACGTTTTGCCGAACCGTCTTCCACGGAAACAGGGCATAGGATTGGAACACCATGCCGCAGCGCGGATCGATGCCGGTAATGGGCTCGCCACGCAGCAGGATCTTTCCGCTTGTCGGCGCGGAAAATCCCGCAAAAAGGCTGAGCAGGGTAGACTTCCCGCAGCCTGAGGCACCGAGGATGCATAGCAGCTCATTGGATTGCACCTCCAGCGAGAGGTTCTGGACGGCAACGAGTTCGCTGTCCTTTAGCCGGTAGGATTTGGTGATGCGTTCAGCCGTGAGAATGGCAGTCATGACACAATTCTCCTTCTTTTTATCGCCTATGGCGTTCCCATGGCAGCAGCAACCGTTCGACCTTATTGGCTACCAAATCGGCCACCAAAACCGTCAGCGAAATGCACACCATGCCGACTAGCACCATGGTCATGTCGCCCCATTCCTTGGCTTCCCAAATGATCGCGCCCAGGCCGTTGCGGGCGGCGACCATCTCAGCCGACAGAACGCAGGACCAAGCGATCGCTAAGGTGACCTTCAGCCCACCAAGGATACCCGGGAGCGCCCCCGGGAAAATGACTTCCCGCATCACCGTAAAGTCGGAGGCACCAAGATTACGCGCCGCCCGGATCAGGATTGGATCGACGCGACGCGTTGCCTCGTATGTAGAAAGGAGAACGTAGATCCACGAGCCCAAGAAGACGATCAGCACTTTCTGTCCCTCGCCGATGCCAAGCCACAAGATTGTTAGCGGAATCCAGGTGATCGAAGGCAAAGGACGCAATAGTGAGATGAAAGGCGCGAACACTGCCCTAATTGTTTCGTTGACGGCCATGGCAACGCCGAGCGGCACGGCAATGACTATAGCGAGTAGGAAGCCCAAGAAGACCCGGACTGAAGAGGACAGGATCGCCACCCAGAGGCCTCCCGAGGCGACTAGCTTCATCGCAGCCTGAGCCACCTCGCCTGGAGAGGGAAGGAAGAGCTTTGATACTAGGCCAGTTCCGGTCACCACCGCCCAAAGAAGAAGGAACGCTAGAACCGATGCCAAGCTGATCATCGTCGTACGGCTTGGTTTGACCATTGAGATATAGCTTGCAGTTCGGGAAGGAGACAGTGTCTGTTGAGAAAACTCAGCCATCATTAGTTTCCCTTGGGTACGAAACTTGTGTCGAGCCACTTGGCTGTGTCAGGGCGCTCCGGAATCTTGCCAGCCTCATGCAGCATGTCGGCGAGATACTGCATCTGCTCTGTATGTTTTTTGAGATGGTTCTCCCAATCCTTACTCCCGAAATACTGGAAACTTTGGATGGCCTTCAGCATCTCCTCTGGGGACTGCTTGAAATATTCGGCGACCATTGCGGCAGCCTCCTGAGGGTTCTCGATAGTGAGATCGGCGCCTTTGAGCAAACCAGCGGCAATGGCTCGGGCCTGATTGGGATATTTTTCGACCACTTCGCGGGAGACGATGACAATATCACCTGCGGCCATGGTGCCGAAACGGCGGAACATTTCGGTTTCGCGATCGGTGCCGAGCAGCTTACCTTGGGGAACGGCCTCCTTCAGCCGCGTTAGGAGAGGTTGCCAGACGCAGGCTGCCTCGATATCGCCATGGCTGAGTGCCGCGGCCATCTCGGTTGCCGGGAGGTTGCGATAGTCAAGATCGCCGAGTTTCAGTCCGGCATCGGCTAAAAGACCGGCGAGTGTGATCTCGGCAGAGGAATTGGCGGCAACCGCCTTGCCCTTCAGGTCAGCCACTGAGGTAATGCCGGGACGAGCCCAGCAACCTTCCTGACCAGGGGAATCGTCAACATTGGCAAAGAAGGAAAAACTCTCGTTTCCGCGCGCCATTTCGCTGATAACCGCGACGCGGCCGAGATTGCTGAACGCCGCATCGCCTGCGGTTAGCGCTCTGATGCGATCGGAAGAGTTGACGATTACCTGCACGTCGACATCGATGCCCTGCTCTTTGAAAAAGCCCTTCTTGATTGCGACTAGGATCGGTACTTGGCCAATCCAGGTTACCGAACCGGCGAAATCGAGACGTGGCCTGTCTTGCGCATAGCCGGCAAGCGGCATGGCGAAACAGGCGGTGATGACGGCGAATGCATGGATAAGATTGCGAACGGTCACGAGAAGGCCCTTTCAGTAGAGGGAGACGAACTTTTGCAATGCAGCAAGTTAAACACACGTCTAAACATTATGCAATGAACCGGTTCATAATTTATGTGCTTAAAAAATAATCAAATGCTCCTCTTATGGCGAGTTCGCCTGCTTAGTGGGAAGATCAAGGCCTTTTGGCCATTTTTATGCGGAGACCGCCTGCTCTTAGCGAACTCACAAGCTATGGAAGCTTTCACATCTGCCATGAGCACCAAGGCAGCAGCATGGTGAACCGGTTCATTGACCTAACTCTGATTGGATGTTAGGCGTAACTGATAATGTCGCCGAATTCTTCTCAACCTGGTCAAACGCTATGGGCTGCCATGATAAATTTACCTGAGGGGGATTTACTTGCTCGCACTCTGCCACGCACTTATACCGATGCCGGTGAGCCGCCGCTTTCCGCCTCCTCTCTCGATCGGGAAATGGAGACTGATATCGTCGTTATCGGCGGCGGTATCATGGGCGCCTCGGCGGCTCTCCATCTGGCGGCAGGCGGCGCTTCAGTCTGCCTTGTCGAGGCCGAGACGATTGGCTCCGGTGGAAGCGGTCGCAGCTTCGGCCAAGTCGTTCCCTACCTCCGCACCGAGCCGGACGTGGCACTTGCAAACCTAGGCAAGGAGGCCGGCACAAGGCTAATCAACGTGGCCGCCCGCTCGCCCGACCTGGTTTTCGATCTCATCGCACACTACGGCATCGATTGCGACGCAGTGCGCAACGGCCTGCTTTTCGCCGCTCATGCGCCTGCCGGCGAGGCGTCTTTGCGGAGCCGGCGAGATTGGTGGGCTGCCCGCGGCGTCGATCTTCCTCTGCTCGACAGGGAAGAGGCGGCAACTGCGATCGGTGGCGGATTCTACCCTTGCGTCCTTGTCGAGCCACGCGGCGGTACGCTAAATCCCCTTGCCTATGCCCGCGGGCTTGCCCGCAGTTGTGCAAGCCTCGGGGGCCTCGTCTTCGAGCAAAGCCCCGTTAGCGGTATTGTGCAATCCGGTAATGGCTTTTTCGTGACTGCCGGGCGCGGCGCGATCCGCTGCCGGACCGTCGTCGTCACTGCCGGCCTCGGACTCCGGCGGCTACTGCCAGCCTATCGTCGAACGCTCCTGCCGGTGCGCGTGCACGAAGCCGCGACCGAACCTCTTTCTGTGGAACAGATTGAGGGCATCCTGCCCTCCGCCACCGCGCTCACCGAGACCCGCAAGCTCCCGTCGGGAATCCGCCGCACCAGCGGGGGGCAAATCGTCGTCACACTTTCCGGTCCGGCAGCGGGAGAGCGTGGCGCCGATCCGGACGCGGCGGCACGGCGGCTGACTGAGGTTTTCCCGCAGCTTTCCTCTGCGCCGGTTTTCGAACGATGGAGCGGGTGGGTCGATCTCACCCGTGACCAATATCCTCGTATCGAGGAACCGCAGCCGGGTTTTTTGGTCGGCTTTGGGCTCAGCGGCCGCGGTCTTGGGCTTGGCACCACGCTCGGCAAGGATCTCGCATGCCGCGCTCTCGGTGCACCCTGGGCAAATATCCCCTTTCCCGGACGCGGGCAAACGTCGGCGCGGAAGTGGTGGCCGGGATCGTCTTTCGCCGCATCACTAGCGATGGCAGCGATACGCATGTCCGAGGAGCATCGGTTTTGAAGGAGCCTTCAGTCTTCAGCGTCCTGCACGGGCCAGCAGGATTGCCGTATCACGAGAGTCGTCGGAAGCGTCACCACTCGGCCGATACCCGACGCTTTGCCTTCAATTCGGTCAAGCAGCATGGCGGAAGCATGCCGGGCGAGTTCCGCGAGATCGGACTTCAGGGCGGTGATCGGAGGCGTATAGAGTTCCGCAAGGTCCGAATCGTTGCCTGCCACGACCGATACCTCTTTGCCGACCTCGCGCCGCAGCGCCCTGAGCGCCTTCAGGCAACCAGGCAGGGCTCCCATCGATGCGGCGACGATGGCGGTTGGCGGCACCGACGAGCTAAACAGCGCCATGGTTTCGCGGAACGCGTCCTCCTGTTCGATAACTCGGTCGCGGATGGTTCCCATTGCCGGATCGACGCCGTGGATCTGGTATGCCTCCCGGAAGCCGGCGACACGGCTGTAAGAGGGAAAGGCGCGGGTATCCCCAACCAGCAGTGCGATGTGCCGGTGCCCGCGCTCGATCAAATGCGATATCGCTGTGCGGGTACCATTGAGGTGATCCACAGTGACCCGGTCCAGGGTCTTGATATGGTCGCGATCGATGAGCAGAACCGGACATGGCGCGCGCATCAACGCCTCATTGACGCTGGCATTTGCCTCATCGCTGACGGTCATCATGATACCATCCACTTTTCGTCGCTCGAAGGCTTTCAGAAGCGACACCTCTACTTCCGGCTTGTTGGTGGTGGCCGAGAGGATGAATGTATAGCCGCGCTCGCGGAAGACCTGCTCCGCTTCCTTAATGTACTGGGCGAACTGGGGAATGTCGAAATCCCGAATGGCGCAAGCGATCAGTTTTGTGGTGCTGCCGCGCAGGCTCTGAGCGACGATATTCGCCTCGTATCCGAGCGCCTTCATAACCGCTTCGACTTTCCGGCGAACCTCTTCCGAAACTGTCGGATTATTGTTCAGGACCCGCGACACGGTGCCAACCGATACACCGGCAGTTTGCGCAACATCCCGCAGTCGCACGGTCTGCCGCTTCTCGTTCTTGCGCATAATCCCCCCTGGACAGCCCATATGATGAACCGGTTCACATGCAAATTGAAGAAATTTTACAATAGCATCGAAGATTGCGATGACTAGATCAAGGCGAAAAAAGCACAATATTATTCTCGTAGCACTGCTTGGACTGATCGCATTCACAAATGCGCTCGGATCGGTCATCGTGTTTCCGCTCGGCCCTTTCATGGCTGCCGATCTCGGAATTCCTGTTCACCGCGTGGCGCTAACCAGCGTCTGTTTCAACGGCGCGGCAGGGCTCGGCGGCATAGTGGGCGCCTTCTTCCTGGGTACAGTCGATCGACGCCGATCCCTTATGCTTGCGCTTCTGGCCATAGCTGTGGCCACCGGCGTAATCGCCGTGTTTCCGCATGCGAGCTTTACCACGGTGTTGACGGCCCGGGTAGCGGCAGGCTTTTGTTCCGGTCCCTTGCTTGCCTTGGTAATCGCCACAGCGTCTGACCTGACGAGCGATGCGGCCCGAGGTCGGGCCGTGAGCGCGATCATCGGAGCTTACGGCTTCGCGCTCCTGCTCGGTGCGCCGATCTCGTTGACCGTTCAGACTCTTTCGGGTTCCTGGCAATCTGCATTTGGCTTACTCGCGTGCCTTTATGTCGTGTTGTCTCTGCCTGTCTTGTTCGGCGTGTTCGGGTCGACGCAGGCTGGGTTGGCCGGTGTTCGTCTGACCGTCGACAATGTCTTCAATGCTGTCGCCAAGCCCGGCGGAAAAACTGGCCTCATGCTGACGGCCGGCGCTTCTTACGCGACTTTCCTGATTTCGCCGCATATCAGCGCCTATGCTCTCACGAACCTCAGCTTCTCGACAGCGGAACTGGGTTACATCTATCTTGTAGGAGGTGTGCTTTCCTTTGTTGCCACCGGCGGTACCGGTTGGGTCATCGACCGGATCGGCACGGTGGCGGCCTCATTGGCGGCGGGCCTCGTTCTCACTGCATTGCTTTCTTATGCCTTCTTTCTGCATCAACCGATGCCGGCCATGGCTTTTGTGCTTGGAATGCTGCTGGCGGCCCAGCTTGCCCGCAGCACGGTGGCCCAGACAACAGCAAGCCGCATCGCGGAACCGGAAGACCGGATCGCGTATCAGTGCCTCGTATCGGCAATAACGAGCATCGCTTCGGCTGCGGGCGCAGCGAGTTCGGCCGCCTTGCTGCGTGAGCGCCTCGACGGGCAAGTGACGGGCATGCCGGTTCTCGCCCTTATCAGCATTCTTCTGTGCTGGCTCTCTTTTGGGCTCGTTATGCGCATGGAGCGTATACTCACGACGAACGAACTAAAAAAATGACCGATTGATGAACCGGTTCATTGAAGTGATTCTGGATCGGTGTTAAGAGTCGAACAGATGCCGGTTTCGCAGTGACAAAAAGGGAACAGCATGGCAGATAAACGAAAGATGCGCCTCGTGGCATTTCTGAAGGCAGGGCCTACCAGTCATCATCACGGCATGTGGCGCCATCCAGAAACCGACAACGGCTTTCTCGACCCGGCTTGGTATGAGCAACTTGCCCAAACGCTCGAAAGGGGCTTCTTCGATTGCCTGTTCTTCGCCGACGTGATGGGCCTGTACGACTATTATAACGGCAACTTCAACACTTTCGTGTCCAAGGGTGGGGCGCTCAGTCTGCTCGATCCCATTCCCATCCTGGCGATGATGTCGCGGGTCACAAAGCATATCGGTCTCGGCGCGACGCTTTCGACGACGTTTGTCAATCCCTACCAGATCGCCCGCGTCCTCGGCACGCTCGACGTATTGAGTGGCGGCCGTATGGCTTGGAATGTCGTGACTTCCGCCAGCAGCACCGAAGCGCGCAATTTCGGGCTTGAGGCGATGCCCGGCCGCAGTGAGCGATACGAAAAAGCCCACGAGGTGGTGGATGCATGCATGCATCTCTGGGACAGTTGGCAAGACGGCGCGTTGGTGATGGACAAGGAAAACGGTGTCTTCGCCGATCCTTCCAAGGTCCGCTACGTCGACTACAAAGGCAAGTGGGTGAAAACACGCGGACCGCTCACCGTTCCACGCTCGCCGCAGGGGCATCCTGTTATCATGCAGGCTGGCTCTTCCGGACCTGGCCGCGCTTTTGCCGCCCGCTGGGCTGAAATGATCTTCACGCTGCAGCATAGCACCCGCGAAATGGTCGCCTTCCGCGCCGAGATGCGTGAAGCCCTTGCCGCTGCCGGGCGCAATCCGGACGATTGCGCCGTCTTGCCGTCCGTCGACCCGATCATCGGCGAGACGGAATCGATTGCGCGGGAGAAGCAGGCCTATGTCAACAGCCTAGTCGATCCGGAACTCGGCATGTCGTTGATGTCCTCGCATGTTGGCAGCGATCTTTCGAAATACACGCCCGACCAGTCTCTTCTGGACTTGCAACTGGAGGAAGGTTCACGCGGCTCGCTCGACGTTATCCTCCAGGGCACCAAGGCCGAGGGCCTTACTATCGGGGAAGCGGCCAAGCGCTTCGCGACCAGCGAGCTTGCTCCTCAGGTCGTTGGTACGCCCGAGCAGGTGGCCGATCAGTTGGAGATGATGTTCACCGCTGGCGGCTGCGACGGTTTCATCCTGACGCCCACAGTGTCTCCCGGGACTTGGGAGCAGTTCGCTCGCTCGGTGGTGCCAATCCTGCAAAAACGCGGGCTGATGCGGACTTCCTACGAGGGCCCCACGCTACGTCAGAACTTGAGGTGATAGCATCATGTCGGATCTTACTGTCGGATTCATCGGCTTCGGCGAGGCGGCCTCCTGCTTCTCAAAGCATCTGAAGGAGCAGCCCTCAATGCGGCTGCTGGTATTCTGCAACGGCCGCACCAACCGACCGCCCTATTCGGAGGCATTTCTTCGCTTCGCCGGAGAGGCTGGTGCGACGACCATGGATACGCTGGCGGAGCTTTGCGGCGCAAGTGACGTGATCTTTTCCGCCGTCCTGGTCGCCAATGCGCTTGAGGTCGCGCGCGAGGCCACCTCCTTTCTGAAGCCCGGCACTCTCTATGTGGACATCTCCGCCTCGACACCGTCGAAGAAGAGGCAGATCGCAGCAGCAATCGAGGCTGGGGGCGGCCTCTATGTCGACGCCAACCTAATGGGATCCGTGGCGATCTACGGCGCGCCGGTGACACTCTACTGCTCCGGTTCCGGGGTTAGCCGCTTTGCCGAGCTGTTCATACCGCGCGGGATGACGATAGATGTGGCGAATGACCGAGCCGGCGACGCCGCCATGGTCAAGATGCTGCGCAGCGTGGTGACCAAGGGAATAGAGGCGCTGGTGGTTGAGGCATTCACCATCGCGACGCTGCAGGGCGTGCGCGGCGAGGTGATGACCGGGCTCTTCGGCTCGATGGACAAGACCAAGTTCAGCGATTTCGTCGGCATGTGCATCCTGACCGACGTCCTTCATTCGGAACGCCGTGCCGTTGAGATGGATGAGATCGCCACAGACATCCGCGCCATGGAGCTCGATCCTATCATGACTGAGGCCGCAGGCCGCAGGCTCTGGGCCTCGGCAAGACTCGGGCTGCGCGAAGCTTTCGTCGGCCGGAAGGATGCCACCCTGGAACAAGTCCTCGATGCCTATGCGGCCGCCATCAAGACAGGACCGCCGGAAGCGGGGACATCCAGGCGGCGAAAAGGCTGAACGAGAAGGGACGGAGGTTTCGAATTCAATGCCGAAATACGTTACGCGACCAGCCGCAGAATCCTACGGTTACGCGATCGGAATTCTCGCCATTGATGGCGGCGAGCCTGGCGACGTCGGCAATCCTTCGAGCTATTCCTATCCGGTCCTTTACCGGTCGCTGCATCCAGGGGATGTAGCGGAGGAGGATCTGGTCATCGGGTTGGCGCGGGAGCTTTTCGCTTGCGGTGTCCGCGCGATTGGCGGAACAGGTGGCAGCTTGTTCCGCCATCAGCGAGCGGTTGCAGCCGCCGTTGACATTCCGGTCTGCCTTTCCCCGGTCGCCTGCATGCCGATGGTAGCCGCGACGTTTCTTCCCAGCGTCCAATAAAAACCCGAGATAGGGGTTCGACCAGCAAGAAAATGAAAGAAATCATCATGAAAGACCAAGAGCAGACTCAACTTGACCCCCTCAATTTGCGCAATGCCTTTGGGTACTTCCCGAGCGGCGTAACCGCGTTATGTGCATTAATAGAGGGCAAACCGGCCGGCATGGCCGTAGCATCCTTCACCACCGTTTCTCTCGACCCGCCCCTGGTTTCGGTCTGCATCCAGAACAACTCTTCAACCTGGCCAGTGCTGAAAACCGCTGAACGGCTCGGATTGAGCGTACTCGGCTCAGAACAGCATGGCATTTGCAGCAGCCTCGCCGCCAAAGGAATTGATCGGTTCCGGGACATAAGCTGGGAAACAAGTCGTGCGGGCGCAATTTTCGTTTCCGACGCAGCAATGGTCATAGAATGCTCGATCCACGAAACGATTGAAGCCGGTGATCATCAGATCATACTTCTACGCCTACACCTCTTCAGCATCAATCCGCATGTCGAACCCCTGGTGTTCCATCGCAGCACGTTTCGGCGCTTAGATACGTCACTCAATTGATTTCCTTAATTTTTTAGCAATCCCATTGCTTGCTGATGGGGGTACTAGAGCGATCTGACCGCCATTCGCTACCATCACTTGGCCGTCGGATTTTTAGCGGATCCGACTTAAATAATCCGAGGCCCTGCCGGCCAGAATAGTTAGGCTCACTCTTTCAGTTAAAAGGATGTTTCGTGCCGGATCTTGCGCTTGACCTGCGATACTTACGGTATGCGTTGCTCGTCGCCGAACACGGCAGTTTTCGTCGTGCTGCGGAGGCCATTGACATGTCCCAATCTACTGTCAGCCGCCGGATTCAACTGCTTGAGCGGCGACTCGGAGGGCCTCTTTTTGTTCGCAGCCTTAGCGGAGCGAAGTTGACCGAAGCAGGGGCTAGATTCCTGGAAGAAGCCGCCTTGGGTGCGTCTTACATCCATGAAGCTGTAAAGGACATGAAGGCAACCCATCGTGAAGGCTCCGGTAAGATACGGATAGGTTTGATGACATCCTTGGCAAGTGGATTCCTCCCCAATCTTGTAGGGGAATATCATTCTCGCTTTCGCAAAGTCGATGTGAAGATAGCGGAAGCGACCTTCGAAGAAGCCACGGCTGGCGTTCTTAGCGGCCGCATAGATGTTGCCTTTCTGCCAGGAAAGCCGCAACTGCCGAGATGCCAGTCAGTTCAACTCTGGAACGAACAACTTTTCCTTGCATTGCCAAGACGACATTTTCTTGCATCGGCTGATAGCGTCGTTTGGGAAAATGTACGCAATGAGACATTTCTAATCCCGGCGGGTATCGCTGGCGCGGAACTCGATCATCATCTGCTAAGACAACTTTCCGATTCCAATTTTCAGCCGAGAATGTCTCTACAAGGCGTTGGCCGAGATAACTTGTTGAACATGGTGGGCAAAGGATTCGGTGTCTCGCTGGCCTTATCATCAACGTCCGGCAGCGCACACAGAGAAGTAGTGTTCGTGCCTATCTCTGATGGTCCGAAGATCATCTATTTCAGTGCTGTTTGGTCGCTACGAAACCAGAACCCGGCCCTAAAGCAATTTCTCGAATTGGCGACCGAAAAATCACACCGAAATATGGACGTCAATTAGACCTACTGGTGCCGGTAGTTGTTCCTGGTTCGCGCCCTCGCTGGCAATCGAAACCAGACTACATCCGATACAGAAATATTTTTGCGTCATTGTAAAGCTTGCTGCATGTAGCGGAGACCGTTGCTGGGATTATCTGCAGCAAACCTACATGCTATTCGTCGACCTTGGGCATTCGAGGTTGTAGGTTGGTAACGCCTTGCGTAGTAGGCTTTTTTACAAAGCCGCGATCTGTCGCGATGAACCGCTCGAGCATCGGTACAATCAGCTTGGCGGGATCTGCCGACGATTGAGCCTGTTGACGGTTTAGCAGCTCGGCATTCCCAGACTCTCTCGTCAAAGCGTGAATTCAGTAAAGGCAAATGCTCGGCGGCGAATGCACTCACGTCATCCCCGCTCCGGCCGCCGTCGGCGAGTAGCACGCCGGCCGGGTCGAACATATCCTCCCTCGCATCACCGTCCGGGCTGACCATTCTTGCACCGAACAGCGGAGTGGTCGTGAGAGCTCCGAAGGAATGCCCGGCAGCCGCTATCCGGCCGCGGTCAAGCTGACCGGCAAGACGGGACGGACTCCCAACACCAGATCGAGATTGTCGAGAATACGCTTCATGTCCTTCGGGCGAAGTCGCCAGATCAAGGGGCGCCGAGGGTCGTCGGTGCAAAGGCCAAGCCGCTTCGAATCCAGTGGGTCGGCTGGATCACGAGGGATCCTTGCGCTGCCCAAAAATCGGTTAAGGGGGCGTAGCTGTCTATGGAGGAACCATGACCATGCGAGAAGACAATGATCGGCTGGTCCCGGCCGATAACGGGTGTCGAGACCTGTATCCATAGACAAGTGGACGATGGAGGTGGTGGTCGCGCTGCATGATCGTCCCCGGCGGTTCAACGATATCAAGCGGCAGGTTGGCTATAGCGGCATCTCACAGCAGATGCTCACCCAAACTCTCAAAATGCTCAAGCAGGACGGCATGGTCGAATAGACCGTTCGGGCGACCACGCCACCACGAGTGGACCATGCATTGTCGAAACTTGGCTACTCGGTTGCAGAGCAGGTGCGACAAACGGCAGAATGGGCCATCGCACATCGCGCTGTAATTCACGCAAACCATCTGCGATACGTCGCGAACCGCTAAGATCGGGTCAGTCGCACCCTGCGGCGGGGTTGCCGTGAATCTAGGGCAATGTCTCGTCGCCACGGGTCGTACTGCTCGCCGGCGGAGACAAACCGCGCTGCCGCGCGCCGCCGGCCTTGGCCCTGCGGCTGCGCCAGCCGCGATCGGAGCGGATGAACGCTTCCAGCATATGCGGGATCAACGCAGCCGTTTCTATCGGCTCGTAGAGGCGACCATGCTCGGCCGAATATAGGTCGAGCTCTTCCTTGAGGGATTCCGGCAACGTGATCGTCAGCCGAAAAACGCCGACCTTTGGCAGAGGCCCAAGTCTTAATTGCGGCATGTATCATCTCCTGTAAGTGAGACAAAGATATGTCGACTGTTCAGATAATCGGCGTACGCAGTAGTATCTCGATACAGTGGTCCGGGATGTTCAATGCTGATCTTGACGGCCTTGTCTTCGATAAGCGGTCCGAGCTTTAATTTGGCCATTGGGTCAACCTCTATAGGGCTCCATCACGAGATCCCGGGTGACGATAATTCGGACCGGAAATCCGGGCCTGATGGTCAGCGTCGGCGCGATCTGCAACTGACGTTGGATGATCTGTTGTCCGGCATCATTGATCGTATCCTGGCCACCGTTGCGGATGGCCTGGATCAGCCGATCGTCGTCGTCCGTGGCGAGTTCTGCACCAACCGAGAGCAACGTCGAAAGACCGGCTGCCTTCGCCAAATCCCACCAGTGGTAGTCGACGCCATCCTCGAGACCGGCATAGCCCTGCGTATCGGCACCAGGCTGTCGTTCGAGAACGATGGATCGTCCATTCGGGAATATCAGCCGGTTCCAGACCAGGAGGACACGCCTCTGGCCGAAGCCGACGTTGTTGTCATATTGGCCAATGATGCGGGTGCCCTGCGGCACAAGCAGAATGCGGCCAGTCGGGCTGTCGTAGATGTTCTCGGTGACCTGGGCGGTAATCTGGCCGGGGAGATCGGAGCGAATGCCGGTGATAAGCGCTCCGGATATCACCGAACCGGCCTGCAGCACATAGGGCGACGCCGGCGACATCACGCGATCGGCTGCAACGGTGCGGCGATCGACGGCAGCGTTGAGGAAGGCGGCCTGCCGGTCCTGTGCCGTGGGAGCGCCGGCCTGATCGAGACCGGCAAGATTCGGCGTCGTATTCGCGTTGGGCGTTATCGCGCTTGCCGTTGTCCGTGTTTCTGTCTGGAAGAACACGCGGCTGGTTCGGGCGGCTTCCGCTTCGGCGAGGCGGCGTTGCTCGGCCGGATCGACGTTCGGAGCCGTCATTGTCGGCACAACGACAGGCTGACCACGATCCCGCGCACTGAGGATCGGACGGCCGAGATCCCCCGGCAAAGCCGGCCCCAGGATGGGACCGGTATAGTCTCGCGGCAAACCTGCCAGGCCGTCGGCAGTGGTCCGGTTCTCGGTCGAGTAGAGCTCTTCCCCACCATTGCCGCGATCTCGAGTCTGAAGCGCATAGATCAATGCGCCGCCGATACCGAGCGACGCGACCAGGCCAAGTCCGGCGAGCACCTTGCGCGATAGCCGGGTGACGCGCGGCGGTTCCGCTCGCAAGCGCATGGGTGGAACAGGACCGGGGGCCTGGGTTGCATCTTGGCGGTTGTCGGCCTCGCTCATGACGACCGCCCTCCTTCCTTGGTTTGGGCTGTCGGCGCCTGCACAACTCCGCTTGTGCGGACGATCCTCACAGTCTGCTGATGCTTGCCGCTGCCCAGGCGCAATTCCGCCGCACCGAAGAGGCGATCAACGATCAGGATGTTCCTATAGATACGGGTATTGGCGATCTGCGCCTCGCCTTCCGGGCCGATGACGAAGAGCGGCGGAAATTCCCCCTGTACGATGCCGCGCGGAAATTCGACATAGACCTTGCGGCCATCGTCATAGACGGAGACCGGCCGCCAGGGCGGCGTGTCGCCGGTGAGGCCATAGCGGTAGTTTCGCGCCGCCACGGCCGGAATAGCCGGCGTGTCGGGGATGGATTGTCGAGAGCCCGGCACCTGTGGATAGGACCAGGCGACCGATGGCATGTAGGGTTTTTCACCGGAGCGTAATTCGATCAGGTAGGTACGGCGATCGGTGGAAATCACCAGGTTGGTAGTGATGTCGGGACGTGCGGGTTTCACTAGGACATGCACGCGCCGGGTGGTGCCGCTGCCGCTCTCGGTATCGCCGATAATCCAGCGCGTAGTATCGCCGGCGGCGATCGGCCCGGCTCCGGTGAGGCTTTCGCCGGGTTCGAGCGCGATGTCGGTGATCTGGCCGGGTGCGGCATAGACTTGATAGAGCGCACCCTCGCTCCAGGGATAGATCTGGATGGCGTTGTAGTAGCCCTCCCGGCGTGGCTCGACACGGGCCGCGTCATTGGCATTCTGAATCCGCCCGGTCGGGGTGGTTGCCGTGGCTCCTCCGCGCGCCGGCGTCCAGCCAGGCGGAATGTGCAGCGACTTCGGACGATCATCGGTCAGCACGGCAGGAACGGCCGGCAGTGCCGGCACATCGGCGTCGTAGCGGATCTGTGGCGGCTTCTGCGGCGTGGCGCAGCCGGCCAGTGCGGCGGCAGACAAGAGCACGGCAGCAAATGCGGGTTTACGGAAAGACGGGTTTACGGCTTTGCGGATTGGCGGCTTGTTCATTCGCCCATCTCCCTCGACCATGAAATCGCGTTGACGTAGATGCCGAGAGGATTGGCCTTGAGCCGTTCAGCATCGCGGGGCGTCTGGATTACGATGGTCAGGATCGCGGTCCAGCGCTCGGTGGTGGAAAGCTGACCATTCTCGTAGCGGCGCTCGGTCCAGGCGACACGGAAGCTGTCGGGCGACGCGCGAATGACGCTCGACACCTCGACGGCGATCTGTTGCTTGCCGACCTTGGTGAAGGGGTCGTTGGACCGCGCGTAGTCGTTCAGCGCTGTCGCACCCCGATCCGTCGTCCAGTCATAGGCGCGGAGCCAGTTCTGGCGGACGATGATGGGATCGGCGGGAATGCTCCTGACCTGTTCGATGAATCTCGCCAGATGCCATGCCACCTGCGGATCGGTGGGACGATAGTCGGCCGTGGCAGCGGCGACGGTCTGGGTCTGGCCGAGCTTGTCGACCTGTACGACCCACGGCACGACGGTCCCACGCGTGGACTGCCAGACGAGTGCTGCGGCAAAGCCCGCCGAAAGGATCAGGCTTCCGAAGGCCATGAACCTCCAGTTCCGCGCCTGCACACGGGCCGAACCGATACGTTCGTCCCAGATCTGTGCGGCCTTCTGATAGGGTGTTTCGGGTTGCGGCGTCTTGCCGTAATGGGCTGCCGGTCGTTTGAACAAGCTCATGAGCGGTCACTTTCGGAGAGATTGACGGAAGAGCCACCACCATGGCTGTCGCCGGAACGGACGGCATGGGCGGCCGCGGAAACGCCGTGGCTGACGTGCTGGCTGCGTTTCATGCGCCTGGCCCAATCGGGGGCGCCATCGCGCGAACCCGATGGGGTGACGGCAAAGGAATCGTTATTGGCGGGATCGGCACCGCCGACGGTGCCAAGCGTGGAAGAGCCGCCGGTCGCGCTGAAGCCGTCTTTCACGCCTTCGGAAAAATTCGATCTGACTCTTTCGGCCGCCTGCCCGGCTGCGCGCTTGAGCGGCGAGACGGCAGCGGAGCCTGCACCGCGAGCAACACGGCCGAGACCAGACGCCACGCCCAAAGCGCCGCTCTGTCCCATCGATCCGAGATTATAGGCGGTAGATGCGGCACCCGCCGCCGCCGCTCCACCCCGAACGGCGGCCGCGCCACCGGACAATGCCGCGGCGCCACTCCGCAAGGCCAGACCGGCCGCGCCGCCTGCGGCAAGCGCTGCGCCACCGACGGCAAGGCCGGTGCCGACGGCAGCACCCGCGCCGAGCTGCGGGCCGCCGGAAACGAGACCGTTGGCGATGCCGGGACCGAATATCCCGAGGCCCAGCAATGAAAGCGCGGCCAGCACAACGGCCATGGCATCGTCGATCGTCGGTGTGGCGCCGCCGAAACCGGCAGTGAACTGGCTGAACAGGGTGGAGCCGATGCCGATGATGACGGCGAGCACCAGGACCTTGATGCCGGAAGAGACGACATTGCCAAGAACCCTTTCGGCCATGAAGGCCGTCTTTCCGAACAGTCCGAACGGGATGAGGACGAACCCCGCCAAGGTCGTCAGCTTGAATTCGATCAGCGTGACGAACAGCTGGATGGCCAGAATGAAGAACGCCAGCAGGACGAGTGCCCAGGCAAACAGCAGGCACGCGATCTGAATGAAATTCTCGAAGAATGCGACCCAGCCCATGAGGTCGGAAATGGATTCCAGCAGCGGGCGGGCCGCATCGAGACCGACTTGCGCCACCCGTCCGGGGCGAAGGAGGTCCGCCGTCGAAAAGCCGGTGCCCGACCCTTTGAGACCGAGGCCGGCAAAGCTCTCGAAGATGATGCGGGCGAGATTGTTCCAGTTCGAGATCAGGTAGGCGAAGACGCCCACGAACAGGGTCTTTTTCACCAGACGGGCGATGATGTCGTCGTCGGCGCCCCAGCTCCAGAACAGGGCGGCGAGCGTCACGTCGATGACGATCAGCGTGGTGGCGATGAAGGCGACCTCGCCGCCGAGAAGACCGAACCCGCTGTCGATATAGGAGGTGAAGACCCCGAGGAAATTGTCGATGACGCCGCTGCCACCCATGATTCACTGCCCTTCGATGGTTTGTGGGGCGACCGGCACGGAAGTCCTGCCAAGGAAGCGGTCTCGTGTTTCCGACCAGACACGCAGGCATTCGGGATCGCTGGTGGCAGCCTGCCCAAGCTGCTGGCACCGGCGCTGGCCGAGCCGGAGGGGATCCGCCGGTGATCCGACGGCGGGTGTGGATCGTGTCCATGGCGCCGGGGCCTCTCTCTTTCTGATCATCTCGGTCGCCGTCGCGGTGATCGCGACGGCGACAAAGACGACGGCGCCCAGACGGGCCAGCATCTTGCCGTCCATGGCCAGCGCCCTCAGTTGAACATCTTGGCGCTGCCGGCCTGATAGCCGGAGCCTGGCATCAGGAAGCGCTGGCGCTGCACGCGTCCCTGTTCGGCCGCGGCGGCGCGTTCGGCCTCGGTGAGTGCAGTGGACCGGCCATTGGCGGCAAGCAGGGCCGTGAGGTCGGAAAGCTGCTGCGACTGAAGGGCGAGAAGCTGGTTGCCTGCCTGCGCCGCCTGAAGCGCGCCGGTCGCGCTCTGGCTCTGACCGACCAGTTGCGACATCTCGGTGCGGTTGGTGTCGATATTGCCGACGACGGTGGCCTGCACGCGCATGGCGTCCTGCAGGCCGCCGACGCTGTTCTTCCAGCGCTCCTTTGCATCGGCGACGAGTTGCGCGTCGGTGGCCGAAAGCGAGACGCTGGCGTATTTCGACTGGAATGCCTGATCGATCTGGCCGACGTCGAACGCGATGTTCTGCGCCTGGGACAGAAGCTGCTGCGTGCGCTGAACGGACTGTTGGATCTGCTGCAACGACGAATACGGCAGGCTCGCCAGATTGCGGGCCTGGTTGATCAGCATCTGCGCTTCGTTTTGCAAGCTGGTGATCTGGTTGTTGATCTGCTCCAGCGCGCGCGCGGCGGACAGGAGGTTCTGCGAATAGTTGGTCGGGTCGTAGACGATCCAGGCGGCGGACGCCGGCGGCGCCAGAACGATCGAGGCCGGGCCTGAGAAGGTGAGAATGGATGCGGCAAGCAGTGCCGCGCGGAAACGGTGGGTCTTCATGATTGAGCCTCCTTGTCGGGCTGGGGGACGAGATTGGCGAGGTCAGGAATGAGGTCCGCGGCCCAGTCGACGCCGCGCAGGCGCAGCCAGGCGGCAAGGAAGCCGTCCCGGCCGTGCTCGGCGAAGACGCGGGCGATGGCGGACTGGTCGGATTTCGAGGAGGCAGCCGTGAGGGCGAGACCGACTTCGGACAGGCCCAAATCGAACAGGCGTTTCCCCCTGCGGCTTTGGCAGTAGTAGTCCTTTTTCGGCGTGGCCCGCGCGAGGATCTCGATCTGGCGCGCGTTCAAGCCAAATCGCTGATAGATCGCGGTGATCTGCGGTTCGACAGCGCGCTCATTTGGAAGAAGCAGACGCGTCGGGCAACTTTCGATGATCGCCGGGGCGATCGCCGAATTGTCGATATCCGACAATGATTGCGTGGCGAAGATCACGCTGGCGTTCTTCTTGCGCAGGGTTTTCAGCCATTCCCGCAACTGCCCGGAAAAGGCTTCATCATCGAGCGCCAGCCAGCCCTCATCGATGATGAGCAAGGTGGGCGAGCCATCGAGCCGATCGCCGATGCGATGGAACAGATAGGACAGGACGGCGGGTGCTGCGCCGGTGCCAACCAGCCCCTCGATCTCGAAGGCCTGCACCGACGCGCTGCCGAGGTGCTCGGTTTCGGCATCGAGCAGCCGGCCATAGGGACCGCCGACGCAATACGGCCTGAGCGCCTGCTTGAGGTCGTTCGATTGCAGCAGCACCGTCAGGCCGGTGATGGTGCGTTCCTCGACCGGCGCCGAAGCCAGAGAGGTCAGCGCCGTCCAGATATGCTCCTTGACATCAGGCGTGATCGCGATGCTCTCACGCGTCAGGATGGCGACGATCCAGTCGGCCGCCCAGGCGCGTTCGGGCACGTCATGGATGCGCGCAAGCGGCTGGAGCGAAACGGAAAACGCGTCTCCCTCGGTGAGATCACCACCAAGATCATGCCAGTCGCCGCCCATGGCGAGAGCTGCGGCCCGGATCGAGCCCCCGAAATCGAAGGCGAAGACCTGGGCCTGGGCGTAGCGACGGAACTGGAGCGCCATGCAGGCGAGCAACACGCTCTTTCCCGAGCCGGTCGGCCCGACGACGAGCGTGTGTCCGACATCGCCGACGTGAATGGAAAGCCGGAACGGGGTGCTTCCCTCGGTCTTGCCAAAGAGCAAGGGGCCGCTACCCAGGTGGTCATCCCGTTCCGGCCCCGCCCACACGGCACTGAGGGGAATCATGTGGGCGAGATTGAGCGTCGAGATCGGCGGCTGGCGCACGTTGGCGTAAACATGCCCCGGCAGCGAGCCAAGCCAGGCGTCGACGGCATTGATGGATTCCGGCATCGCCGTGAAGTCGCGACCCTGGATCACCTTTTCGACAAGCCGTAGCTTTTCGTCGGCAAGGCGGGGATCGGTGTCCCAGACGGCGATGGTCGCCGTCACATGGGCCATACCGGCATAGTCTGCGCCGAGTTCCTGGAGCGCGATGTCCGCGTCGGTCGCCTTGTTCGCGGCATCGGTATCGACCAGAACCGAAGCCTCGTTGGTCATGACTTCTTTCAAAATGGCGGCGATCGACTTGCGCTTCGCAAACCACTGGCGGCGGATGCGGGTGAGCAGCCTGATGGCATCGGTCTTGTCCAGGAGGATCGCGCGAGTCGACCAGCGATAGGGAAAGGCGAGCCTGTTCAGTTCGTCGAGAATTCCGGGCGTGGTCGCGGTCGGGAAACCGACGATGGTGAGGATGCGCAAATGAGCGTCGCCAAGGCGCGGCTCCAGCCCGCCGGTCAGAGACTGATCGGCCAGCAGCGCGTCCAGGTACATCGGTGTTTCGGGAACGCGGACACGGTGCCGTTTGGTCGAGACTGTCGAGTGCAGGTAGGTCAGCGTCTCGGCATCATCGAGCCAGTGGCATTCGGGCATAAAGCCGTCGAGCAACGCCAGCACACGATCGGTGCGATCGACGAAGCCGCGCAGGATCTCGTTCGGATCAACGCCAGATCGTTCCCGCCCCTCATAGAGCCAGGTCTCGGCACGCGCCGCATCTTCGGCAGGCGAGAGATAGGTGAAGGTGAGGAAGTAGCCGGAAATGAAATGACTGCCCTGCTCTTCGAAATCGGCCTTGCGTTCGGCGTCAAGCAGCCCCGAGGCCGGATCAGGAAAGCGGTCGTCGGGATAGGTCGCGGCCTCCTGGCGCTGCGCTTCCACGAAGATCGCCCAGCCGGAGCCGAGACGCCGGAAGGCATTGTTCAGCCTGGCGGCGACAGCGACCAGTTCGGCAGCAACAGAGGATTCGAGATCCGGACCGCGAAATTGGGCGGTCCTTTGCAGCGATCCGTCCTTGTTGAGAACGACACCTTCGCCGACAAGCGCGGCCCAGGGCAGGAAATCCGCGAGGCGGCTGGCGGTGCGGCGGTATTCGGCAAGGTTCATCATGGACGCGCCCTCACACCGACAGATGTCCGGGGATACGAAGGTGACGACGACCGACTTCCACGAACAGCGGATCGCGTTTCGCCGCCCAGACCGCCGCGAAATGCCCGACGGCCCATATGGCGAGGCCGACCAGCCAGAGACGGAGGCCAAGGCCGACGGCTCCGGCGAGCGTCCCGTTCATGATGGCGATGCTTCGCGGAGCGCCGCCGAGCAGGATGTGCTCGGTTAGCGCCCGATGGACGGTGACGGTAAAGCCCGGCAGGTCGTTGGTGTGTTCCAGAATACCCGCCATCAGACGAGCGCCCCGCCGCCGAAGCTGAAGAAGCTGAGAAAGAAGGAACTGGCCGCAAAGGCGATCGACAGCCCGAAGACGATCTGGATCAGCCTCCTGAAGCCGCCGCTCGTGTCGCCGAAAGCTAGCGCTAGCCCGGTGGCAATAATGATGATGACGGCGACGATCTTGGCGACCGGCCCTTCGATGGATTCGAGGATCGACTGAAGCGGCGCCTCCCACGGCATGGAGGAACCGGAAGCATGAGCCGGCACAGCCGCCGTCATCATGATCGTGGCGACGGCCGCCGGGCTCATGAAGTGGCGACGCAAGCCGCCGAAAGACGGCGTGTGCCCGCTCGCCTGAACCGGCACCATGGACAAGATGATGGGCGGGCTGAAGAGCTTCGACAGAACAGGCGGGACACGGAGGGACATGACTATTCTCCTTTCGGGAGCGGTTGGCGGTCGGGGGAAAAGCGTGCGGGGGCGACGCGGTAGTCGCCGTCAGGACCGAGCCCATCGACACGAGCGAGTTCGCAGAGCCGGCGCGCGGGCCCGCGACCGGAGAGAACCGCCACGATGTCGATGGTCTCGGCGATCAGTGCCTTGGGGACGGTGACGACAGCTTCCTGAATGAGCTGTTCGAGCCGGCGGAGCGCGCCGATGCTGGTGCCGGCGTGGATGGTGCCGATGCCGCCGGGATGCCCCGTTCCCCAAAGTTTCAGGAGATCAAGGGCTTCCGGACCTCGCACTTCGCCGACGATGATGCGATCGGGCCGGAAGCGCATCGCCGAGCGCGCCAGATCTGTCAGATTGGCGATGAAGTCCTTGGTGCGCATCGGCACCTTGTTCTCGGACTGGCTTTGAAGCTCGCGCGTGTCCTCGATGATGAGAAGCCGGTCCTGCGCCTTCGCGACTTCGGCCAGCAGTGCATTGGTAAGCGTCGTCTTGCCGGTGCCGGTGCCGCCTGCGACCAGCACGTTGGCGTGCGAGGCGACGGCCTCGCGCAGCAACGCCGCCTGATCGGCGGTCATCGTTCCTGCCGAAACATAGTCGTCGAGGGTGAACACCGAGATCGCCGGCTTGCGGATGGCGAAGGCCGGACCTGTGACGATCGGAGGCAGGAGACCTTCGAAGCGTTCGCCGCTGTCGGGCAATTCGGCCGAAACACGCGGGGCGCCGGCATGAACCTCCGCGCCGACATGGTGAGCAACCAGTCGGATGATGCGTTCGCCATCCGCGGGCAAGATGCGCTCGCCGGTGTCGGACATGCCCTCCGAGAGACGGTCGATCCACAAGCGCCCATCGGGATTGAGCATCACTTCGACAACGCCGGGATCTTCCAGAAAGCGGGCGATGGCAGCACCCAGCGCGGTGCGCAACATCCGAGCGCCACGCGCAAAGCCTTCCGAATTTCGATGCGAGACTGCCATCCGATCCCCGTTTCTCGCCGGGGAAATCAGACTGTCCCCGGACGGGGATGATTAAAAGAGCCGGAAGTTCATGCGATTCAACAAGGAAATGGCGTCGTAGTAGTATAGCGTGCAAATACAGGAAAACGGCGATGGAGCTGTCTTCTTGAACCAACCGAGGCGACGACTATTTGCGGTATGTACCCGCGTGTGGCGAGACCTGTCCGTCAGATGAGTCGGCGATGTCCTCAGAGATTTCCTGCCTGAGTTTCGGCCCCTGTGCCAGACGTCGGCCGAGTGCCGTGACGAACGCCTCGTAGCGTTCGCCGGCCTTGGCCCGCGCCGCCTGTGCGGCCGGTTCAGGCAAGGCTGGCGTGGTGGCGAGCCAGAAGCGGACGAAGACGGCCAGCGTTTCGACCGAGATACCGACATCGCGCTCCAGCCGCGTCATGCGGCGGTCGATCTGATCGAGGCGCTTGGCGATCAATGCCTCCCGCCGTTCGGCGTCGTCCGGCGACAGGAAGGAAGCGACGGCCGCCTCCGCAATCAAAGACATCGGCTGCTCCCGGCGCGCTGCATAATCCGAGAGCATCGTCATGACGTCAGGTTCGAGATAGACGGAGATCTGCGCTTTCTTTTTTCTGCCAGTCATGGTGCTCACAGCTCCATCCCGTCATTCGGATCAAGCGAGACCTGTCGCGCCACACCTTGCATGAGGCGGGCCATTCGGCGGTTCCGGGTGGCTTCCTCCTCCATCTCATCGGGAGGATCGATCTCGAATTCGTTTTCGATGGGCTCCTTCTTCTCGACAGGTTTCACGCGGCTCAGTTCGGGTTGACGCCGGCGCTCGGATTCGGTCGGATCCTCATCCTCCTCGGCGGTGCCCGCCACAGCTTCGTTGAACGGGAGATGAGCCGGGATCGGCAGGCGGCTCCAGTCGTCCGGATGCGGTTCGCCGGTACGGACCAGCTTCGGCGGCGGCAGTATCCGCTCCTGAAACCTTGCGTCCTCGAAGTATCGCGCCTTCTTCGCCCGGATCGGCGGCGTTCCTGCGACCATGACGATTTCGTCAGCCGGGGGAAGCTGCATGATCTCGCCAGGGGTGAGCAGCGGTCGCGCGGTTTCCGAGCGCGAGACCATCAAATGCCCGAGCCAGGGCGACAGCCGATGCCCGGCATAGTTCTTCATCGCCTTCATTTCGGTGGCGGTGCCAAGCGCGTCGCTCACCCTCTTCGCCGTCCTTTCGTCATTCGTCGCGAACGACACCCTCACATGGCAGTTGTCGAGGATCGAGTTGTTCGGCCCATAGGCTTTCTCGATCTGGTTCAGCGACTGGGCGATCAGGAATGATTTGAGGCCATAGCCCGCCATGAAGGCCAAGGCGCTCTCGAAAAAATCCAGCCTGCCCAATGCCGGAAACTCGTCCAGCATCAGCAGTAGCCGGTGACGCCCGCCCCTCGCCTGCAAATCCTCGGTCAAACGGCGGCCAATCTGGTTGAGGATGAGGCGAATGAGCGGCTTGGTGCGATTGATGTCGGACGGCGGCACGACGAGGTAAAGCGTCGTCGGGCGCTTGCTGCCAACGATGTCGGTAATGCGCCAGTCGCAGCGCCGCGTCACTTCGGCAACGACAGGATCGCGGTACAGGCCCAGAAACGACATGGCGGTCGACAGCACGCCCGATCGCTCGTTGTCGGATTTGTTCAGCAGCTCACGCGCGGCCGACGCGATAACCGGGTGCGGGCCTGCGTCACCCAGATGCGCGGTCTTCATCATCGCAGCGAGCGTCGATTCGATCGGCCGCTTCGGATCGGACAGAAATGCCGCGACGCCGGCCAGCGTCTTGTCCTTCTCGGCATAAAGGACGTGCAGGATCGCTCCGACCAGCAGCGCGTGGCTGGTCTTCTCCCAATGGTTCCTTTTGTCCAGCGACCCTTCCGGATCGACCAGGATGTCGGCAATGTTCTGGACGTCGCGGACTTCCCATTCACCCCGCCGCACCTCGAGTAGCGGATTGTAGGCTGCCGATCGTGCATTGGTCGGGTCAAACAGCAGCACGCGGCCGTGCCGGGATCGGAAGCCGGCGGTGAGTGTCCAGTTCTCCCCCTTGATGTCGTGGACGATGGCCGAACCTGGCCAGGTGAGCAGCGAGGGCACGACCAGGCCGACGCCCTTGCCCGATCTCGTGGGCGCAAAACATAAGACGTGCTCCGGGCCATCATGCCGCAGATAGGCCCGATCAAGCCTGCCGAGAACAACACCGTCCTGGTCGAGCAGACCGGCAGCCTTCACTTCCTCCGGCTCGGCCCAGCGCGCCGATCCGTAGGTCGCAACATTCTTGGCCTCGCGCGCCCGCCAGACCGACATGCCGATCGCAACCGCGATGGCGATGAAACCGCCAGACGCCGCGATCATACCGCCTTCGACGAAGATCGGTGGCGCATAGGCATCGTAGAAATACCACCACCAGAAGAAGGCCGGAGGATAATAGATCGGCCAGCCGGCCAGCTCGAACCAGGGCTGGCCGAGCTGGGGCTGGAAGCCGAGGCGCCAGGCCGTCCACTGTGTCGCTCCCCAGGTCGTCATCAGCACGATCAGGAAGACGGTGAGGATCTGGCCCCAGAGAATTTTCGTCGCGGACATGGCGTTGGTCCTTTCATGTATTGAGGTTTAAAGGCCGAGCCCCCGCTTGCGGCCAAAACTCCAGTCGATGCCGCCGTCGTTGCGGGCGACGCCGGAGACGTGGCGACCGAGCTGTTTTTCCAGGGATGGCGACCACGGTACGAGCTGGAAGCCGAGACCGTCGTCGATCATCGCGTAGCGGCCCGACGCGAGCGCGAAGCGTTGCCGATAGGTGCCGGCGACATGTTCGCCGCCTGCGGCCCCGTTGAATGGCTGACCCGTCTCGGTGGCGAGTTTCTCGCCAAGCGTATCGAGTTCGCGGCGGCGCAAGGTGTCGACCAGCCGGCGGGCGAACACCACGCTGCGGCCCTGGCGCTCGGCAAGACCTTCGGAGATCAGATGGTCAGCGCGCCGGTCCATAGCCTGCTGCACCTCGGCGCCGAAGCCGCCATCGGAGAGCGACAATGGTTCTCTTGCCACCGCCTGCCGGTCGAGCCAAGTCGCGCCCGATGCCGTGACCTGTCGCTCGATGTCGAGATCGGAGCGAACGGCGAGCGCGACACGGCGCTCACCACGCGCGTCATCGAACTTGCGCAGCTCGACAATCGAGCCGGGAGCGCTGTCGCCGGCCGCATCGAGATCGGGCAGCTTGATGTGATGGGTACGGCCATCGACGCCATCGACGACGGCATAGGCCGAGCCCTTCAGTTCGTCGTCGAGACCGCGATCGACCAGGCGGCCGATGATCGGCTCATCGAGGCTTTCACCTGCGAGCACATAGTTGGCCGAGCCGCGTTCGATGCCACGGTCCGTCAGCGCCTTGTGCATGCGTTTGATGATGTCGCCACGCTCGCCGAGTTCGCGCAGTACCGCCTCGGCTTCCGGCTTGACGAACCATTGCGAGTGGCCGACCTGTCCGGCCAGGCCAAGGACTTCCAGCTTGCGCAGGCGTCCGACCTTCAGGGCATGAAACTCGTCTGGCTCGCGATCCGATTGCGGCGCAAGATCGATGATACCGGTTTCTCGTGCATCCCGGACAAGCTGACGGTCGAGCTGGGTCCATCGTTCCGATTCAATCTGGCGCTCCAGCGTGCGGCGGATGTCGAGGTCGGTGCGCGGCCCCAGCTCCTGGGTGATGAGATCGCGCGCCCGGTCACGCATCCCCTCCTTGATGTAGTCGCGCGAGATGACGAGATCCTGGCCGTCGTCACGGACGCCGCGCACGATCAGATGGACATGGGGATGCTCGGTGTTCCAGTGATCGACGGCCACCCAGTCGAGCCGGGTGCCGAGGTCCTTCTCCATCTGTCCGACGAGATCACGGGTGAAGGACTTGAGATCGGACATTTCCAGCGCGTCGTCTGGCGAGACGATGAACCGGAAATGATGCCGGTCATCCTGGCTCCGCTCGGCGAAGGCGCCGGCGTCAGCATTCTCGGTGTCCGGCCCGAACAGGCGGGCCTTTTCCCCGTCACGGGTCACGCCCTCGCGGCGCAGATAGTTGAGGTGGGTGCCGAGTGGCGCTGTCCGTCCCGAATGCCGCACGACGCGCGCCTTGACGACAGCGCCGCGCGAGCGCGACGAGATCAGGCGATTGGCCTGGATGCTGGCGCGCTGACCATGTCCGAAACGTGAGCGATTACCGGGAACAACGCGGCCGGAGCGCGATACGCCGCCGCCGGCCCTCTTCGCCGCGGCGAGCGCCTGTGCGATAAAGGGCCGCGCCGATTGCCCCCGGCTGGACCGGATGCGCCCCGGACGGACGCGGAACTCGCGCTCATCGGCCATGGCGTAGCCCTGCAATGTTCAGAAAATCTCGTAGAGACAGGGTGTTGGGTCGTTGGCGAACATTGCGGCAGAGCCGGGAAATGTGCGCAACGGGGCAGAAACCCCAGCAAAAACAACCACCCGACCGCCACGCAATGTGCGTCCTTTTATCCTGCCATCCTCCGGTTGCTTCTCCTGCCTCCACCCCCGGCACCCTCCATGATGCGCCAGAGCCCGACAGGATGCGAAAGAGCCGGTTGAGGGTCATTGCGGACCGTCCCCCTCGCGCCGGGTGAGGAAAATGGCGTCTGGCTGCGATGCGGCGGCGCGATCGTCCTGTGCCGGAACGGAAGGTTGCCGGCCGCTCGACGGATGATCGGCGGCTCGATCATCGGCAGGCCGGCGGTTATCGCCGCGCGCCACGAAGAGCGGTGCCTCGCGCCAATCGGCCGGTGGCTGGAATGCGGTTCGCGGCCTGTCCGCAGGAGCTGCACTGCCCAGAGCGGGTGCGAGCAAAGCGACATAGGCGCGCGTTTCGGCCGGCAGGGAACGGCCGGTTGCGAGGTATTCGTCGTAGAGCGCCGGTCCCGCATTGTAAGCCGCGAGCATGGCCGGAACCGTGCGGTAGCGATCGAGCATCTCGCGCAGATAGGCCGTGCCGGCGATGATGTTGTCGCGCGGATCGAAAGGATCGCGCCCAAGCCGGTAACGGGTGCGCAGTTCGGCCCATGTGCCGGGCATAATCTGCATGAGCCCGAGGGCACCGGCAGGCGATACAGCGCGCACGTCGTCATGGCTTTCGGTACGCTTCACCGCGACGATCCATGTCTGCGGGATGCCGAAGCGCTGCGATGCCTCGGCGATGTGCGCAGCATAAGGATCGGCAGTCGCCGTGCGTGTCGCTGGCAGCGTTTGCGCGCATACCGAGACCGTGGCAGGCGCGGCGAAGGCCAGGCCGGAAAGGAGAAAAAGGACAGCCCTATGCCGGACGGCTGACCGACCGGCATAGGAGCTACTGCAAGGAGCCGGCACCGCTCAATCCTCCTTGCGTGATTTGGCGGGCCGGTTCATGTGCAGCCCCCAGACCGTGCTGTCGCCGCCGGACTGGAACAGGTTGGCGCGTAGCGGTTTGGCAAAGAGAGGGCTGTCGATCTTGATGGAGACATATTCGCCGGCGCGTTCACCGACATGCTTCCAGCCCGCGCCGATATCGGAACCCTCGTCACCTGCGAGCAGGACGCGATAGTCCGGAGCGTTCTCGGAGCCCGAGTGCTCGGCGGGAACAAGTGTGATGTCTTCCTTGATGCCGAGTGCTCTGAACTCTCCTTCAAAGCCAGTTTCCGTCCGGGTGAATTGACCAATCTGGGTCATGCTTGCCTCCTTGGATCTGCGGTGGGAATGGGCATGGGCACGCCGTCACCGCGTCGGCGCGCGCCAAACGAAGTGGCCGTGGCCGTCTTCATCGGTGTAGAGGGGGATTGCCCGGCCAATCACGGCGGAAGCTGGAAGCGGCCCGAAGTAGCGGCCGTCGAGACTATCCGCGACTTCCCAGTTCATCAGGAAAAGCTCGTCGTCGGCGACGGTGCGGCAGCCCTGCCAGACCGGCAGGTCGCGGCCCATCTTGTCTCGGCTGAGGGCGGAACCGATGGCAATGCCATCTATCATGATGTCGCGCCTGATCCGGCAAACCTGCTGTCCCGGCAGGCCGAGCACACGCTTCAGGAGCGGCACACCGTGACCGACATAGCCACGCCCGACCATGAAGTTGGCGAGCGGCTCGGGCGGCATGATGGCGACCAGTTCGGGCACCTCCAGCCGGTCGGCCGGCGCGATGGTGTAGAGCCCGAGCGGCGCGCTGGCGGTGGCGTTCCAGACGAGCCTGGTCGGCGTCGGAATGAACGCAGCAACGGCAGCGCCCATTGCCGCGAAATACGTCACCATGACATAGCCGAGGCGGGTCACCGTCCGATCCCCTGCCGCTTGAGCCATACCTGATGGCGTTCGACAGTGTAGGGACGCGGCAGGTGACCGGCCTGCATCCGGTGGGCGACATGGCGCCAGTGATCGGGCGCGACGTCGCAGGCGTCGATGCCGGCGCGCTCCACGGCGTCGATGTGGCGCAGCACGTCCTCGACTTTGGGCCAGCCCTCGATCTTCAGGAGGATTTCGCCGCCGGGGCGCACGAAGGGCAGCGTCTGATAAGCTTCGCCCGGTTCGATGGCGCGCACGATATCGATGCGCGATATGATCGTGCCGAAATCGTTGGCTGCCCATCGGACGAACGCGAACATGCTGTTCGGCCGGAACGACACGACGCGCCGGCGGCGATCGAGGATCAGCTCGTGCGCTTGCTCGCCGAACCTGATCCAGTATTCGACCTTATTCTCGATCCATGTCAGCTCGACATGAGTCATGTCGTCGGTGGAGCGTGCGGACGGCAACAGGCCGCCGCGCAAGCGGGGAGCCGCGTTGCCGGTCATGAGGGATCTCCTTCGGTCGGGGGGAATTCGCGCGCGAGCATCTCGCGCAGCATGTCGGCGACGGTGACGCTGCGCCGGAAGGCGGCGATCTTGATCCGTCCGCGCAGCTCGGGTGTTACGTCGATGGTGAGCCGTGCGGTGAACCCGCCGGCGTCAGCATTGCGTGGCGGCGCCTCGGCGGCCTTGATCCAGTGATCCGGGTCGGCAGGCCGAGCGGCGAAACCTTTGCGGGACGGACGCTCGGTCACGATGCCCCCCTACCGATTCCGAGACGATCGATCTCGACGGCCAGCGCCGCGATCTCGCGTGCAGCCGGCATGTCATCATCAAGTTCGCAGACAAGGCGGCCAGACTGCGCAGCCGCGGCGAAGGCGATGCGCTGGCCGATCGTGCTGGAAAGCGCTGGCGGATCGTGATCGGCCAGGGTCTCGGCTGTCTCACGCGCCAGTACGGTGCGCGCGCCGCAGCGGTTCAGGACGAAGCGCGCGGCGAGATCCGGTCGATAGACGCGCGCTTCGCGCAGAAGCGCGAGCATCTCGGCCGACGCCCAGCCGTCGAGCGGCGAAGGCTGCACCGGGATCAGCACGAGATCGGCGGCGAGCAGCGCCGAGCGCATCAACCCGGCGACCCGAGGCGGGCCGTCGATGACGACATGATCGCCGTTCCGTGCGAGCTCAGGCGCCTCGCGATGGAGCGTGTCGCGCGCCAGGCCGACGACGCCGAACAGGCGCGGAAGCCCTTCATGCTCGCGCTGCTGCGACCAGTCGAGCGCCGAGCCCTGCGGGTCGGCATCGACCAGGGTGACTCGGAGCCCCCGCCGTGCCCATTCACCGGCGAGATTGAGCGCCAGCGTCGTCTTGCCGGCCACCGCCCTTCTGATTGAGGAAGGCCACGATCATCGCGTGCCTCCCGAACGGTTGTCGAGAGGAAGTTCCGGCGTCTCTGCCGTGGCTTGCGTCGTTTCGTCTTTACGGGAAACCAATCCGCAGCCGCTCTTTTTTGCGGTTACGCTAAGGCCGCTTGCGGTCTCCCGGATGAGCTTTTGCACATCGCGCGCGCGCTCTTCAAAGTTAGATTCTGGGTTAGATTCTAAGTTAAGAGCGCGATTTCCGGTTTTATTGCCGTGGGTTAAGCCCTGTTTGCGTTCCCGATAGCACGATACCGGCGTTCCTGATGGCACGATATTGGGCGTTCCCGATAGCACGAGGCCGTCCACAGGTTGTCCACAGGGCGCGAAGGCAAGCAGCATCCGGCCACCGACCCCCACTTCCATGAACAGCGTGTAGCCGGGCAACGGCTGGCGGCGGATGATGTCGCGCATTTCGAAGACAAAGCGCCGGAAGGGAGACAGGCTGCCGGATTTCTGATGAAGGTGCCGGAAGTCAAAGCGCCACCCATCGCGTTGGCGGCCACCGTGCTTGCGGACGATCCGGTAAAGCCAGCGATCAAGCCCGCCCGTCAGATCGAAATAGGCGCGATCGATGGTGAGCACGAGCGCGTCATCGAGGACGGCCTGGTAGAACCAGTCTGGAAGGATCATCTCGATGCCGTCCGGCCTGCCGTGCCGGTCCGTCCGTTCCTTCCACTCATTGATCCACGAGAAGCGGTGACGGCGCCCCTCGGCGGGCTGGCGGATGGTGGTGGCGACGGTGGTGGACTGGAGCCGGTCGAGTGCCGCCTTCAGGCGCTGATAATCCCGAAGCGAGGTGCCGCGACCGACGAACTTCAGGATTTCGTAGGGGGTGGCGGCCATGAGCCGCGAGGTGCGCAGCCCCGCGTCGCGCGCCTCGACGATCTGGCTTGCCGCCCAGATCAGGATGTCGGCGTCCCAGATCGTGGCCATGCCGTGATCGGGAACGGCTTCGACCCGGATCGTCACATTGCCGGCGATGAAGTCGATCGGCGTGACACGATGGGTTTTCGAGAGGGAGAAAAATGGGAAAGCCATGAGATCCTGCGCGTCTCTTGGCGCGAAGTCGCCTGGAAGCGCCCGGAACAGATCGAGCTGCCCACGCTCCGAGGAGGACCGATGCCGCGCCGCCATTCGGGAAACAGGCCGCGATCAGCGTGCGTAGCGGCCGGGCTGCGGCACGGCGGGGAGCGTCTGGCGCTTCGCCGGCAGCACCTGGCCACGCGGATCGGAGGTGGAAGTGACGGCGCCGCGTTCGGCCCAGGCTTCGAGGTCATCGACGGCATAGACGACGCGGCCGCCGAGCTTGCGATAGGACGGGCCGGTCCCATAGGTCCGGTGCTTCTCAAGGGTTCGGGCGGAGAGGCTCAGGAATTCCGCGGCTTCCTTGGTGCGCAGGTAGCGCGGCGGCAAAACGGCAAGATCGGGTCGCATGGATCGGGCCTCCGTGGGGTTGCTGGTGGCCGCTGCGGTTCAGCGGTGGATGACGACCACGGTGGCGGAGAAGAGTCGTCAGGGGGGATGGGGAATTTAAAGGGGCTAAAATCCCCACCCCATGGCTGGAACGGAAACTGCTAGGATCGGCGGCGGCGACGTAGCAACTGGAGATAGCCGCCATCGACCATCGTAAAGCCGCCCTCAACGAGGCCAATGACCGCGTCTCGCAAGGAGGATGTTTTCCAAGGCTCGGAAGCGACGCGCGAGCGCCCGTAAATCGCGATGGCGATGTCACGGTAGGTCGCGCCGGCCAAGCGGGCATCGAAGACCCGCAGCATCTGGCGAGTGCGCCGCCGACGCTGCGGCGTCAGGCGATTGTCGGTCGGGACGCGCTGGCCTGTCAGCATGGCCGAAAAGCGGATTAGCGCGTGAAGCCGATCCGGTGCGTCGTCGTCGAGGATGATGATGGCGACCAGATTGCCGCCGGAATCGGAATCGATCCGGGTGACCTCGAGACGTTCTTCGTTGACGCTGAGCCGCAGGCATCCGTCGCCAGAGCTATCGACCGCGTGTGCTCGGATGAATTCTTCAGCAGTCCCAGTATCGCTTGAAGCGAATAAGCCCCTGTGGAGCAGAATGGCTCCGGGGTCGGCAATCGGGGTCCAGAAGACGGGCTGGTCGAGTGCTGTGCGTTGAGGATCTGCAACAAAAGCACAATCCCCATTTTTCAGCGACCTCGCGCGCCTGGTCGCTGTGAAGCTGTCCACGAGCGGAAAGATCGCGGTAGGCTTGGCGGTAATCCTGGTTCCGGCGAAGGAATTCCCAGGCAAGTTCGGACGTCGTCAATTGATCAACAAAGTCATAATTGGCATTCGATCGCCAGTCTTGGTCTTGCGGCATTCCTCCAAACCTCCACGCACGTTACGACTGTGGGTTACGGAGGGGGGACAATCTCAACTCGCTCGGCTTTTGGGAACAACGAAGGTCGCGTAACGTGATGCAGGTTTTGCATCATGTGCGACAGTGATCAATGAAGACTTGAGCGCATAAGGTCGGCAAAGCCGTGTTCGGCCATCCATTTCGCTCGCGCAAGGTGAGCTGCATAGATCCGGTGAGCCCGCTCGGTGTCGCGCTTGGGATCGAGGCGAAGTACGACTTCGGCAACCTCCTTCCAATCGGCGCCTTCCGCGTCCGCATCGAGAAGACGCAGGTAAAGCTTGAGGTGTTCGCGGTCGTAGGCCGTGAGTTCGGCGTCGGTCGGCGGACAGTCCGCGAGTTTAACCTTGGTCATGCAGTCCTCCCCTTCCGCTTTTGCCCAAATTGCTGGCGATCGATAGCGGAATTGTAATGGTATAGTAAAATTTGGGCTCGGGAATATGCGCACTGCTAATGATCGATTCCGAATTAGCGCTTTTCGCTGACAAGCATCACTCCCACATCAGGGCCGGAGTTGAGGAAGACGATCCCGTTGTCTTCAAAAGCCCGTCGTACCTGATCGCGCGTGCTCTCATACACCTCGAGACCGCTTTCGGATTCGAGGCGCTTGAGCGCGGTCAATGATACCCGGGCCTTGTCAGCGAGCGTCTCCTGTGTCCAAGCCAGTAACGCACGCGCGGCCCGAAATTGTCGGGCGGTGATCATGCATGATCACCTCCCACATAGACCTGCGCGCATTCCAAAACTACGGCTATTTTAGTCGCTCTTGGCTGCGAATGCCAGCGGGAACGTGCTGAAAAGGCGTGAACCATGGCATTCGCCCTCATCTGGTTCGGTTGCAGCCCGGCGGCTGCAACGCCGAGGCCCGACGGCGGAGCCGAAGCTCTACCGTCAGGCGAATGGATCGATCTCCCTGATGACGGTCTCGTCATCACCGTCATACTCGGTGGCGGGCATCACGCTGACGGTTCCGTCGCCGGCACGGAAGATGACGATCGAGACCATCAGGGTGGCGGCGAGGCTGAGGGCGTAGGCATGAGCGTCTGCAAGGGACATTTTCCGGCTCCTGTTTGGAGGCGGGGACCATCCCCCGCTCGACAGGCGCCCGAAGTGTTTTGGTCCCGACCGGGGGCATCGCGGAGGCAAGGCCGACGCGACCGCACGCTCGCGTAGCGGACCCTGCAAGGGTTGACCCTGAAAGGCCGGGATTGAAATCAAGGTTGCGTCTCAAAGAGCGGGGAATGGTGAGCGTAGGCAAGAACCGGAAAACCTTGCAGCACCCATCGTTGCAACTGTTCGATGCGCCACCCTGTTGGTCTCGATCCTTGGCGTGCCCCAGAGATGGAACGTGATGCCCGCCTCCAGATATGACCGGATGGGACTGGGCGAGATTTGTTCGCCTGAGCCGGACAGGGCTTCAGTCGTCGCCGGACGAGATTGGCCTGAACCCGATGGTCGTGATCAACGCGAACACGAAAATCCCGGCGGCTTGCGCCGCCGGGCTCCTGGCATCCCGCTCAGAACGGGATGTCGCTGTCGTCAGTGAACTGATCATCTTCGTTATCGGTCTGCTTCGCCCGGTTCAGGAAATCGACCGTCTCGGCGATGATCTCGCAGCCGTAGCGGTCGTTTCCTTGCTGGTCGGTCCACTTGGTGTAGTGGATGCGGCCGCGAACCAGAACCTTCATGCCTTTCTCGCAATGTTCCTGGATCGTCTTGCCGAGGCCGTTGAAGGCGGTGATGCGGTGCCATTCGGTGTCCTGGACCCGGTAGCCGTTATTGTCCCGGACCACCTTGCCTTCCGAGTAGCGTGGGCGCGAGGTCGCCAGGGTAAAGTGGGTGATGCTAGTGCCGCTCTGGGTATTGCGGGTTTCGGGGTCCTGGCCGATGTTGCCGGCGAGAATGACGATGTTCTGCATTGTGAGTCTCCGTTGCTCCTCGGAGGGACCATCCCTTCGATGAGACCCGGCCAAGGCCGTCAGGAGACGCCTGCACTGACGCCTCGGCGGCAGCTTGACCCCCAAGGTCGGAGTGGTGTGGGCAGGCGCTTTGCGCCAACTCGGTCCGAAACCGCGGGGGTTGCGGTCGGAAACTGAACGGACTTAGGGGATCAGTCAGTCGGAGGGATGGTCCCTTTGAGAGCCCAAACGGGGCCGCACAGCAGGATCTTCGTCCCCGCCGGCAGCACCGTTCTGACAGGATGCCGCTGCAATCCCATTATCGGGGCAGCAGCAAGCCCCCCCTTTACCGGCAACCTTGTCTCCAGCCGGACAGGCGGGCTGGGACAATAACGGCTACCGAGCTTCAGGCCGATGGCATCGCTCCGCGTCCCAATGGCAGAAAGCTCGATCCAGGAACATTGGGGGACATGGGGAAATGAAGGTGCTCGCGGTTGCCCACTGCGCCAAGCGAGCCGACCGGCAGGGCGCCGACTGCATGCGCCCGCGGTGTTGGGATTCGATGATCCGCTTTCCGAACCGAGCGAGGCAAAATAGAAAATCGTGGCGGACACGACGCTGACACAACGGCCCGTTTTGATCGGGGAGCCGGAGGCACCGAGCCGCAAGCCGCCGGGATTTTCCGAGGGAGCGGCAGATCGCGACGGCCGTATCAACGCGAGACGACGGAGGTACCGAGCGCGTTGAGATTGAGCATCGCAGAGATGCCGATGAACAGGCCGCCTGCGCCGCCGAGCAGGTTCAACACGATCGCGGAGTCGACGAAATTCTTCGTCACGCCGTGAACGAGGGCATAGCCGGCGATCATGGCAGGCACAGCGAAGACGGCGAGCGCTATCAGGCGCAAACCCGGATTTTTGGCAAAGCCGATAACGGCGACCACCAGCGCCACCGAAAGCAGAGCCGCCACGATGGCGGCAAGTCCTGACATCAGAAACCCGGCTTCCATTCCACAGACGTATTGAAAGGCGGTCAGCCCGGCCATGAACGGCAAGGCATAGATTACGAAATTATAGGCGATGACGCAAAGCGTGATCATCAAGGAAATGGCAAGCAGAATCAGCGTCATGGAAACTCCAGATGAACGGTTGAGGATCACGACAGGCTGCCGGCTGATACGTTCCACCTGCGACTATGCTGTTTCACCGTTGCTGCAAGGATGCTTTATTTGACCCGGAATTGGGACTTCCGTCAGGTAAAGGCGGCCGAGACAGGCGCCGGGCGGCGGCGCTTTACGCGCCACCGTCGAACTTCATGACGGGAATGCCGAGCTTGCGGGCCTTGTCCGCAAGGTTCTCCTGAATCCCTGTGCCTGGGAAGACGAGGACGCCGACCGGCAGGACATCGAGCATGGCATCGTTTCGCCTGAAGGGCGCGGCCTTGCCGTGCTTTGTCCAGTCGGGCTTGAAGCTGACCTGCTGGACGTTGCGGTGATCTGCCCAGCGGGAAGCGATCAATTCGGCGCCCTTCGGCGTACCGCCGTGCAGCAGCACCATGTCGGGGTGCTTTGCATGGACCTGATCGAGTTTCGCCCAGATCAGGCGATGGTCGCTGAAGTCGGCACCGCCGGTCACGGCAACCTTGGGACCGGCGGGCACCATCACCTCGGTGTCGGCCCGGCGCTTCGCGGCAAGGAAGTCGCGGCTGTCGATCATCGCCGAAGTCAGATGGCGATGGTTGACCATCGAGCCGGTGCGCGGCCGCCAGGGCGTGCCGGTGTGGTGCTCGAAAGCTTCCGCCGAGAGGTCTCGGAAGAGTTCCATGCTGTTGCGCCGCTCGATCAGGGTCTGCCCCTCTGCCGTCAGGCGCTCCAGTTCGACCGACTTCACCTCGCTGCCGTCCTGTTCCCTCTGAAGGCGGCGCTGCGCCTGCTCGTTGTCGTCGAGGTCGCGCTCCACCCGGCCGGTGGCCCGGTGGAAGAGATTGACCGTCCCCCAGAGCAGATCGTCGAGATCGGGTTCGAGGCGGGTATCGCCGAGTGTGGCGACGAGGGCGTCGAAGATATCTGTGACCGCGGCGGCGACCATATTGCCTTCCGGAAGCGGCCTCGGATCGGGTTCGTCCTGAAACGGACGCCAGCCATAGAGCTGGAGTTCGGTGAGGAGATGATCGGCGGGAGATGAGGCGTGGACCGGCTCGAAGCCTACGTTGTCGTCTTCGTTCATCATCGGGAGCATCCTTCGTCTGAGACCGCGTCCATCGCGGCCTTCGCAGGCGTCGAAGCTCACAGGCGAGACGGACTGGCAGCCATCGCACTCTCGCGAGGGCCTTGATGGCCAAGGCCGACTATTTTGTCTCGCGCTGCAAAGGCGGGCTCGTCCCCGCCGGCGGAAAATAGTCGGCCGCCGCGCCATTGCCCGGCCGGCCTGTTTGTGAGCCGATCGCCCTCTCAGAAGGCCGTGGGCGCCGCTCTCTCCGACGAGGAAGGATGTTTCCGGGCATGACGGAGACGGCAGGTGGGGATGCCTGGGGCGCGCCTCATCCACCGGCGATCTCCTTACCCCTCCATGAACCGGCTGATGTCTTCGGGATGAAGCTGATCCTTCAAAGCCGCCCGGAGGGCATCGGTGCCGCGCCAGCGCAGATCGTCGTTGAAGTCCTCGCCAACCGGCGATAGCGCAATCGCCTCGATGCCGACGCTCTCCGCTCGGGCGGTCAGGCTGTCCCTTGCCCCATCCCCGGCCGGATCGCGATCGCGAAGGACATAGAGCCGGCGCAGCGTTGCCGGGAACAGGATGGCAGCGAGGTGCGCGGCCGACAGCGCCGCCAGCATCGGCATGTAGGGCAAGACCTGGCGGGGCGACAGCACGGTCTCGATCCCCTCTCCGGCGGCGAGCACCTCGCCGGCCACGCCGAAGCGGACGCCGTGCCCGAGAAGGTCGCCCATCGCCCGCCTCGGCGTTTCAACAGGCGCCTTGCCTGAACCGTCCGGGGCGAGCCAAGTGCGGTGCGCGCCGGTCTGCCGTCCGGCAAGGTCGGTGACGGAAGCGAGCATCGCCGGCCATGTCTCAGTGGGAGAATGCTCGTCGGGCCTGTAAAAGCAGCGCGGATGGTAGCGCAGCGCGGCGGTGCCGAAGAGCGACGTGATCGCCCGCCCGTTGAGGTAGATTTCCGCAAGCGTGCCGCCGATCGGCTGCGACATGGCGAAGAGCCGCCGCGACGCTTCGGGCGAGCTAACCGCCATGCTCGATGTCCTGCCGGTCGGTGTCCTCGTCCTTTCCGGCTCGGGGTGTGGGAGCGAGAGGAAACGGCGTGCTTCCTCGGCCACGTCCTTGAAGTCGACAAGACCAAGTGCCTCGCGAATGACATCAAGCAGGTCGCCGTGTTCGCCCGTTGCGCCGTCCGTCCATTTCCCTGCGGCTCCCTTGCCGGTTTCCGGCCCGGCAAGGCGCACGAACATCGACCGGCCGGGGCTGTTCTGGGGATCTCCGACCAGCCAGTACCGCCCGGCACGGTGGCCGGACGAGAGATAATGGCGGCAGACCGCCTCGGCATGTCGGCCGAGACGGATTGCCAGGTCTGAGGCATCGTGACGGGACATCACGCTACCTCCCGTTCGGCGACGCGTTCGACCGGATAGGTTTCGAGCAGCTTGCCGAGCGCCGTGACGCCCGTGGCATCAGTTGGAACAAAGAAGCGGAGCTTCCACGAGATGATCTCGGTGAAGAGGCCATACGCGCGCAGCCGCTCGCGCATGGCCTCGCTGAAGCCGGAAAGCTCGATGCGGTTCGCGCCCATGACGCGGACGCGGCGAAGCTGCAGGCCCTCGGCAAGATCGAGGATCGTGCGGCCGTCCATCAGCGCGGCGAAGGCATCATCACCTGCAAGCACGGTCCTGCCGGGCGCAGTCGCATTGGCGGCCCAGGCCGGAGAGACGCGGCGACCGATGATTCGCTCGCCGTCATCGGTCTGTAGCCGATAGACACGCGTCGATTCATTCGGCAGGCGTTTCCACACCGGCAGCAGAAGCCCGGCGACCACATGGATGGTGCTGTCCGAGAAGGCCGGCACTTCCGAGGCTTCGCGGCTCCAGATGGCGGCGAACGTCTCGCGGTCGATTTCCTCCCAATGACTTTCCGCCATCATCTTCAGCGAAGCATGGTGGTGCTCCATCGGCCGGATCAACCGCACCCGCCGCTCGATCTCGCCATCGTCCAGCATCAGCGAAGGCGCCGGAACCTGCACGGCGGCACGACTTGACTTGGCATTGGCCAGCAGCTTGCCGTTGCCGTCGGCGATCCAGCCGAAGGCATCGTCGAGCGTCATTGGCCGGTTGCGCCGCCGCTCGGTGATGGTGAGCAGCCGCGTTTCGGCTCCGGTGGCCGGATGGGTGTAGATCGTCTTGCGGTCGGTGACGACGAAGCTCTCGGCCGTCAGCGTCTCCAATCCGATGTCGTAGACATCGCTGGCGATGGCTCCCTGCACCTTGGCGTCGAGCAATTGCTCGAAGGCGGTGAACAGGATTCCCTGAAGCTCGATGGTGAGCGCCAGAAGCCGGTTCAGGAAGGTCGTGATACCCGGCAACTCATCCTTGATGCCGTTACTGTCCATCAGCTTCAGGCCGGTGGCCGCCTCGAAACGATCAAGCGAGCATCCCTCGATCTTGCCCCGCACGAGCAGGAGATAAAGCTGGCGCAGCGCAGCGCGCGCGTATGGCGATTCCAGATTGTCTTCGGCCCTGAACAGGCCCTGGCCGCCGGTCTGACGCTGACCCCGCGTGATCGCGCCGAGCGTGTCGAGACGCCGGGCGATGGTACTGAGGAAGCGCTTCTCCGCCTTCACGTCGGTCGCGATCGGACGGAACAAGGGCGGCTGCGCCTGGTTCGTCCGGTTGGTCCGGCCAAGGCCTTGAATGGCCGCGTCGGCTTTCCAGCCGGGCTCCAGCAGATAATGGACGCGCAGGCGGAGATTCCGGGCCGACAGTTCGGCATGGTAACTACGCCCCGTCCCGCCCGCGTCCGAGAAGACCAGCACGCGCTTCAGGTCGTCCATGAAGGCGGCCGTCTCCGCCAGATTGGCGGATGGTGCGCGGTTCTCGACGACGAGGCGATCGCCCAGAGATTCGGCGCCCGACATAGTGGCGTCCACCTTGCGGACGATGCGCCGGGAACGGCCCGTCACCTCCGCCACCGTGTCCGTGCCGAATCTCTGGACGATCTGGTCGAGCGCACCGGGAACTGGCGGCAGACTGGCGAGCCGCTCGATCAGCTCGTCGCGCCGGGCGACGGCTTCGCGGCTTTCGACGGGCTGACCGTCACGGAAGACCGGCCGCGACGACAGGTTGCCCTCCGCGTCGCTGAACGGCTCGTAGAGCTGGACCGGGAAGGAATGAGAAAGGTAGTCGAGAACATATTCCCTCGGCGTGATGTCCACGCGGACGTCATTCCATTCCTCGGTCGGGATCTCGGCCAGCCGGCGCTCCATCAGCGATTCGCCAGTCGAGACGATCTGGATGACGGCAGCGTGGCCCGCCGCGAGATCGCGCTCGATCGAGCGGAGCAATGTCGGGGTTTTCATGCTGGTCAAGAGGTGCCCGAAGAACCGCTGCTTGGCCGATTCGAAGGCGCTGCGGGCGGCTGACTTAGCCTGCCTGTTCAGCGTGCCGTCGCTGCCGGTGATGTTGGCCGCCTCCATCGCCGCATCGAGATGGTTATGGATGATCGCGAACGCGCCGGCGTAGGCATCGTAGATGCGGCGCTGCTCGTCCGTCAGCTTGTGCTCGACCAGCTCGTATTCGACCCCATCATAGGAGAGCGAGCGGGCGGTATAGAGACCCAGCGACCGCAGATCGCGGGCCAGCACCTCCATGGCCGCGACGCCGCCGTCCTCGATCGCCTCCACGAACTCGGCGCGCGTGGCGAAGGGGAAATCCTCAGCCCCCCAGAGGCCAAGCCGTTGCGCATAGGCGAGATTGCGGACGGTGGTGGCGCCGGTGGCGGAGACATAGACGACACGCGCGTCGGGAAGCGCGTGCTGCAGCCGCAGCCCTGCGCGTCCTTGCTGTGAGGCGGCGACATCGCCGCGTTCTCCCTTGCCTCCGCCGGCGTTCTGCATTGCGTGGCTCTCGTCGAAAATGATCACTCCATCGAAGTCGGAGCCCAACCATTCGACGATCTGCCTGACCCTGGAAACCCTCTCTCCACGGTCGTCGGAGCGTAGCGTAGCATAGGTTGTAAATAGGATGCCTTCCGACAGGGTGATCCTTGCGCCTTGAGGAAAGCGCGAGAGCGGCGTAACCAAAAGGCGCTCCATGCCGAGCGCCGACCAGTCACGTTGCGCGTCCTCGATCAGCTTGTCGGATTTCGAGACCCAGACGGCCTTGCGGCGACCGCGCAACCAATTGTCCAGAATAATGCCGGCCGACTGGCGTCCCTTGCCCGCGCCGGTCCCATCGCCGAGCATGAAGCCGCGGCGAAAACGCACCGCCTTCGCGGCGTCGGCCGGTGCGGCCTGAATGACGTCGAAGGTGTCATCGACCGTCCACGATCCGGCGAGATAGTCGGAGTGGGCCTCACCGGCATAGACCACGGTTTCCAACTGGGCGTCGGACAGGAGGCCGAGGATGTTGGCTGGCAGCATCGGCCGATAGCTCGGCTTCGGCGGCGCGACGCTCGCCATCGCGGCGGACAGGACCAGCTTGGTCGGATGGGCCTGAGAGCCGGGAATGCGGATCGACTGCAATCCGTATTCTTCATAGATGGCGTCGGTTAGATGCGCGCCTCAGGCGGCGTCCAATCCACCCTCTCATAAGCCAGTTCCACGCCTTCGGGATCGGCGACGGACGCAGCCGGACGCGAAACGGCCGAGCGGGCGAGATAGCCGCGCTCGCTGCGGGGCGCCGTGGCCGGGCGCTGCGCCGGGATTTCCGGCAACGCGACAGGCCGACGTGGCGGAACCTGAGCCTCGATCCAGCCGAGCAGCGTGGTGACGTCCGGCGCCACGCCCGGCGAGGCCGGGACGATGGCGGGATCCTCGGCAGGCACCTTGTCGATGACCGTGAGCCTTGTCGGGAAGGTCGTGCCGTGCTTGGCATAGACCGAGCCGGCGATACCGGCGGAAAAGACGATCGTGCTCCGGTCCTGCAAGCGGACGAAGGCGTCGCGCCAGTCGGGAATATCCGGGCCAACATTGGCGCCGGTGATCGCCACCAGCCGTCCGCCGGGCGCGAGGCGGTTCAACGCCGAGGCGATATGGCGGAAGCCGGCATCGGCCACGCGGCCGGAGACGTTCGCCAGGGCGGAGAACGGTGGGTTCATCAGTACGACGGATGGCACCGCGCCTGGTGCAAGATGATCGTCGATTTGCGCGGCGTCGACGCGGGTGACGGCGATGGCCGGAAAGAGAGAGGCGAGCAGATCGGCGCGGACCTCAGCCAACTCGTTCAGGACGAGCGTGCCGCCGCTGATCTCGGCCAGGATGGCGAGAAGTCCGGTCCCCGCGGAAGGTTCGAGCACGATGTCGTTCGCAGTGACGGCCGCCGCCGTCACCGCCGCCAAGGCCAACGGAACCGGCGTCGAGAACTGCTGGAATGCCTGGCTCTCTTCCGAGCGGCGGGTTTGGGTCGGTAGGAGGCCGGCGATTTTCGACAGGGCGGAAAGCCGCGAAACCGGAGAGACGGCTTTACGGAAAAGCGCACGTCCGTATTTGCGCAGAAACAGGACCGTGGCGACTTCGCAAGCGTCGTAGGCCGCTTTCCAATTCCAGACTCCGCTGGAATCGGACACACCGAAGGCGGTTTCCATGGCCGAGCGCAGGACAGTCGTGTCGACGCGCTCACCGCGTTCGAGATAGTCGAGAAGATGATTAGCGGCCGCGAGAATGGCGGGCGCATGGGCAACAGGGGCGACCGGAGCGGCCACGGGCAAGGCGATGTTCATGAGAGGAAGCCTCAGGAGAGCGGGAACGGGAAGCCCGCGCAGCGCTCTCTCTCGACCGCCCGGGCTCAAACCCGTCCCACGGTCCTCTTCCTTTCCGACAACCGCCGTTACATGCAGATTTGCATATTGCGGCTTCCCTCCGCGTCATGAACATGCGTGGCAACCGTCCCATCAAATCGGGGACGGCGACATGAACGACAAGCGACATGAGAGAACATATGGAAGAACAGTTTTTCGACACATCACACGGCAGAATAGCTTTTTACGATAATCGCGCCGATGGCCTTGCGATTGTAATGTTGCACGCCAACTCTATTTGCAAGGAGAGCTTTGCGCCCCAGATTGCGGCATTCGGGAACACATACCGAACCATTGCCATCGACCTGCCCGGTCACGGAGGCTCCTCCGACGCGACAGACCCACGTCGAAGCTACAGCATGAGCGGCTATGCGAATGCCGTTTCCGAATTGCTGACCGGGATCGGCATGACACGATACGCGGTGCTCGGCCATTCACTCGGCGGTCATGTCGCGCTGGAACTGCTCGCGCGCCACGAAGCGTCGATTGCCGGCGCCGCCATTTTCGGCACGCCGCCGATCGAAAACAGCATCGAGGGACTGATCGCCGGTTTCGTGCCCAGCCCGGACATGGGCTATACCGGCAGCCTCGTCATTACCGAAGAACAGGTTGGGATGATCGCCAGGATGGCGCTCGGGGAAAAGGACGAAGGCAATGAAACGTTCCTCGCCGCGATCCGGCGCACCGACGGCCGGGCGCGGCAATATATGATGGAAGACGCACAGGCCGGCAAAACCAGCGACCAGCGCAAGGTGGCCGAAACGACGGCGATCCCCCTGCTGATCATCAACGGCGCTGACGATCCCGTCGTCAATCTGGACTATGTCGACAGCCTCTCTTACCGGAACGTCTGGACGGGCAAGCCGATCCGGCTCGCCGGGACAGGTCATGCCGTCCATCGCGAGGAGGCGCAGGCATTTAACAGGCTGCTGGCCGAATTCCTCGAAACGATCACCTGATCAGGCCGGCGCATCCTCGCTTGCGTAAAAACGCCTGCATCGCTTCCGAGATCGGCGGCTCGATGTCGAAGACACCGAACCGCCGACGAAAGCGATCCCACTGGCGCCCCAACAGACCCCGGCGCCGCGCATCGGGGCACATCCATATCCAGTCGAGCCGCCAAGGGTTGTCACCGCGTCCAGCCGGCTGGGGGCGAAACGCACAGGCACCGACGATCCGGTCCTCGTCATCGGAAAACAGAAACCCGACCGCTTCACTGTCGTGATCGGGGTCGGTCTGCCATTGCACGAAATCGTAGCTCGAGCTCGCGCTTCAACTCGAGCGCCCGATCATAAACCGCCTTGCGTTTCCATTTCGGTGACGACGCATCCACCCAGGGAGCGTCGAGATCGCGGGACAATGCATCTGCGAATTGCCGGTTCGGCTTCGGGTCGATGATGGCAAAACGCTTGCGGTGGAACGACCGGTGCACCTGTTCGTCGGTCCGCAGGCCCTTGACGTAGAGCATTCCGCAATCGGGGCAGGTCACGGATTGCGTCTCTGGGCGCTTGCGATATTTCGGAGCGACGATCTTCAGCCACAAGGGCTCGCCATTGTCATCAATCACATATTCCAGTCGGTAGCCCGATCCCGTCTTGTGTCGCATCGTGCGCATTCCCCGCCATGGCCGATGAGGCGCCGAGAGGGTCACAGGCGGCATGCGATGACGGTTCTGATCATAGAAGAGAACCGAGATCTCGTCCTCGCTCAGATGGGAAACCGGCGGAATTGCCCCCTTGAGCCGAGCGCACAAGGTCGTCAGATCGATCCGGAAGCCCAGCCGTTCGATGAAGATGCAAAAGGCGGCGGCATCGATCGCGGAAAGCATGGAATGACCGAAACCGTCATCGAGCCGATGTTTCGGGCGCGAGAACACAGCGCGAAACGGCAGGTTGAGCGCGGCGGTGAACTTTTCGATATCGATGACCGCAGGCGGGTCCGATCTGCGGTCGAGCATCAGCAGCAAATCTTCGATATCAGCCGTCAATGCCCATCCGGTTTCCGCGATCCTTGTGGCCAACGAAACCGGGACAGGGCGATCGGACGGCTCCGGTCTTTGCAACGCATCCCATATCGCCCGGATCGTTTGTCCTTCGACTTCCATGCGATCCCCCAAATGTAGCGGCGATATTGTTTCGTCGGATATTCAAACTATTGTCCAGAAGGAAATAAGCAGGAGAAGATCATAAATCGGAACCGTCCACCATGAGTTGAGATATTCTCGCTACACAGGATGATTCCTGGTGCGGACATGGCCCGTCTTGTCGATGACGCTATGGTGACGGCAAGTGCATGGGTTATGGAGGCCGAAAAATGGTAACAGTTATCTGGGCACCGCCCGAAATGCCGGACGAACGCCACATCGTTGTGCGCGTTCACAGGGACGGCGTTCCCGGCACCAGTGAAAAAGGTTATTTCCACATCAGCGACAAAGAGGACCGGAGAGGCTCCGGCCCCTTCGACATCCTTCTGAACGAGGTGATAGAGCGGGCGAAGGAACAGGCCATCGACCGGGGCCTGTCGCAGGTCGTCGTCGTGCAACGCGACTGATAGCCGTAACACCGAACCCGGAGGATCGGCGTGCCCGCAATCAGCACCGACCTGTTCAAGAAGAGCTATACGACGTCGCCGAATGAGATCAGCCCCGCCGTGGTGGAGTTCTGCGCCGGCATTAATGCCGACGCCAGGCCGTCCTATGTTGCAGTCCGGCCCGATGGCGATGCGCAACCATCAGAATGCTTCAACAATGTCTCGGCCAAGGTGGACCGTGACGGCGGATCGTTCGTCTATGGCTGGCTGATCTGGGAATGGCCGCGCGTGTTCATCGAGGCGGAACATCATGCAGTGTGGGAGAAGGACGGGGTATTGATCGATATCACCCCGCCGATAAACGGTGAGACGAGAATCCTGTTTCTCCCGGACCCTGTCCGCACATACGATTTCGTGGGACAAAAGCGGCTGATCAATATCAAGAAGAGCCTCGGTCGGTTTGCGAGCGTTTCGGACTGGATACGGGCTGCCGACACATTACAGCGAACGATCGAGCGGCATTCCGTGGGAAACCAGTTCACGATGGACCGTAACCATCTCGCAGCACTCGGACGAGACGTCCAGCAAAGGCTTGGTGCCGTCTTCGTCGACCTCGGTCGCCATACCGGACCGAATGATCGATGCTTTTGCCGGAGCGGCAAGAAATTCAAGAAGTGCTGCTCACCACTGATACAGCTCCATCCCTGACAAGCAGGAAGGGATGGCCGAGCCTGGCATGAGAAAAGGCGCTCCGCCGGACAGCGGAACGCCTTGTCTGAAGGGGACCAGAAATGCGGGGCCGACCACATCGGCCCTGCGTCGCGTCTATGCGGCCGCGATCGTCGCACCATGATCGTCGTCGTTGTCGGCATCGTCCATATCGTCCTCGTCGTCACCGGCGAGAAAATCGGGCAGCGCCTCCCCCGCGCCATCCGCTTCGGCCGCCGTGACCTCTGCGGCAGCCTCGCCATCGAGATCGGCAAGGCGCAGCGGTTCAGGCAGCCAGCCGGTATCCGCCAGAAGGCGCTCGGCCTCCACCGCCATGTCGCCTTTTTTCAGATGGACGATGAGCTGGGCCGCACGCTCGCCAGCGCCTTCACGGACGGCGGCGAGGATGCGCGGCTTAGTCACCCGGCCGAGATAGTTCTCAACCGTGGGCCGGAAGCCCGCGTCCACCATGTCGAGGCCGGTGGAGCGCGCCAGCCGATCAGCCTCGGCCATACGGCGATCAAGGGCTGCCTGCGATATCCCGGTGGCGCTGTGGGGATTCGGACGCTCGTATAGGGCGTTGACCCCGTAGGCGACGCAATGGGCGAGCAGCGCCAGGCGGCTGGTCTCGTCTAGCACGGCAAGCCAGTCCCAGAGCGCGTCATCGTCGGCCGGAATATCCGTCTTCCACTCCTCATGCCGTTGCGTAGCGGATTTCGCATAGGGTGCCTCGGCGAGATCCTTGTCCTGCTCACGGAAGGAGACCTGATTGACCGAAGCTTGCAGGCTTGCACCCGACGTACTGATGCGCTGGAAGGTGTCGCGAACCAACTTATGCAAAAGGGCCGTGAGCGCCACATGAGGATTGGCGCCGACCGCGTCGCGAAGCGCCAGCGACCGATGTGCGGTCAGCTCGATTACGAGCCGTTCCGGCAGCGGCTTGATGACATCCTCCTCGTCATCCTCTTCCGGCGCGACCGGTTGACCGCCGATGGTGGTGACGGCCCGCTGGATGGTGGCGTTGGCGCCGACTTCTGAAGCAACGACATCGGGATCATCATTGCTCGCTTCGCCATCGATAGCGAGCGGAGCTTCATCCTCGGGGCGGACATAGCCGCGATCGACGACCAGATCGCCATCACGATCGATGCTGACGAAAACGCCGGCGCGGGCGATCTCAGCCGGATCGTAGATCATCGGGCGCTGCTCGAAAGCGTCAAGCGACTGCTCGATCTCTCCAAGGCGATGATCGATCTCGTCAGGCAGATCGTCGGCCTCGGCATATTCGGCTTCCAGACGATCATGTTCGTCACGAAGCGCCTCGCGGGCAGCACGCTCTTCGTCCGTCAGATTGGCTGTCGTGCCGACAAGCTCGCGCAGACCCTCGTCATGGCCATAGGGAAAGTTGACGGCGATCTCGACCCATTTCCAGCCTTCGCCGGCAATTTCCTCGGCGATGGTTTTCAGCTTTTCGCCAACCAGCCGATCGAGCAGGACCGGGTCCTGCAGCCAGCCGCCATGGTCGTCCTCAAACAGATCGCGCAGGAGGTAGCCGCCCGCCGCCTCGTAGGCGTCGATGCCGACGAACGCGGCGCGCTTGTCAGATGCGCGTACCGCAGTCTCGGTGAGCATGCGGCGGATTTGCCACGGCTCCTTCTGCCAGCCGTCCTTGATCGCTGCCCAGACCTGCTCCTGGCGCGCATGATCCTGCGAGACGGTGAAGGCCATAAGCTGCTTCAGCTCGATGCCGTCTTCGGCATAGATGTCGAGCAGCACCGACGAGATGGAGGCCAGGCGCAGACGCTGCTTGACTACATTGACGTCGATGAGGAAGGCGGCGGCAATGTCTTCCTCCGTCATTCCCTTGTCGCGCATGGTCTGGAAAGCGCGATACTGATCGAGAGGATGTGGCGGAACACGCTCGTCATTCTCGGCGAACGAGATTTCCTCCATGAGGATGCCGCTGGCAGCGTCGCCGACGACGCAGGGAACCGGCGCGGTCTTGGCGAGGCGCTTTTGCTTCACGAGGATCGCGAGAGCCTGATAGCGGCGACCGCCGGCAGGAACCTCGAACATTCCGGTTTCCTGTCCTTCAGCGTCGAGGACTGGCCGGACATGAAGGCTCTGGATCAGGCCGCGCCGGGCGATCGAGGCCGCGAGGTCCTCGATCGAGACGCCGGCCTTCACCCGCCGGACGTTGGACTGGCTGAGCACCAGCTTGTTGAAGGGGATGTCGCGCGAGGACGACAGGATGATCTTCTGAACTGCAGTAGCCATCGGGATTTACTCCGTGACGGGCGGCCGAGACTCTCTCTCAACCTCCAACCGGTCACGAAGCGAAGCGCCGCCCTCTTCCTCTAAAGGGGGCAGCGTCACGAACCGGCAAACCTGAAAGGCACGGAAGCGCAAAGCCGGAGACGCAGAAAACCGCATCCCCGGCTTTGCGGAAATCAGGCAGCTCGATCGAGCAGCTTCTTGGCCTTGCCCTCCATGTCGAGGCGGGCGTCCTGATGGGGCTTGTCGCGCGCGACGGCGGTGATGCCCTGCACGAAATCGAAGATGGACTCCGGCGGGCGACCTTCCTCCGCCAGCACCCTGTCGATGATCTTGCCGGTCTCGGCCTTGGAGAAGCCGCGACGACGCAGGAAGTCAGTGCGGTCTTCGTCCGTCCTGGCGACGATCCGCTCGCGGGCCGCCCTGATGCCGTTGACGAACGGCAGGGGCGAGGAGTTCGCGAAGTTCGCCAGCGCCGGGGCTGCCTCGTGCGCGAAGCGATTGGCGGCATATTTGGAGTGGCGGATGGTGATTTCCTCGAAATCCTCCACGCCCCACAAATTGCGATTCTGGCATACCGCGCGCAGATAGAAGCTCGCCATGCCGAGCGTCTTGGCGCCGACCTCGGAATTCCAGCAGTAGAAGCCCCGGAAATAGAGATCCGGCGAGCCGTCGGGAAGGCGGCCGGCCTCGATCGGGTTCAGGTCGTCGACCAGGAACAGGAAGACATCGCGATCGGAGGCATAGAGCGTCGTCGTGTCCTTGGTGATGTCGACGCGCGGATTGTAGATGCCGGTCGACCAGTCGAGCACGCCCGGGACCCTCCAGCGGGTATCGCCCGTGCCATTGCCGGCGATACGCTGGACGGCCTCGACCAGCTCGTGGTCGTAGATGCGGCCATAGTCCGGGCCAGTGACGGCGCGCAGTTCGACACGGCCAGTACCGGTTTCGAGTGTCTTGATCTGCTCGGCCCGATTGGAGGTCAGGCCGTATTGCAGGTTGATGGCGGCAAGTGCGGCTGGGAGCTGCCGAAGATAGGCAGCTGGGGCACCGACCAGGCTGGCGAGCTGGCCGAAGGACCAGTGTGTCGGCGCGATTGCCGCATCGGTGCCCGGCAGGATCAGGCCCAGTCGCTCTGAGTCACTGCGGTTCGCCTCGACATGGATGAGCGCGCTCTCCACCACCCGCGTCCGGCTACGTTCGGTGCGATCGCGGACCGTGTGGGCCAACTCGGACAGGGAGAGGTAGCGCTCGTCGGCCGGACGCGAGAACCACTCTGACGAGACGCGGCCGACCCGTTCGCCACGACCGACATCGACCTTGTAACCGCCGCTGGTGTCACGGCGCGCATCGAGGACCTGCATATTCATGGGACCAATCTCCATGACGGACGTCAGAGACCTCTTCTCCAACCTTCAACCCGTCACGGAAATCGGTACGCTCTCTCACTCTCAGGGGCGTTGCGGGGTCTCCCCGCAGAAGGGGTCGGCCGAGACCAGTGGGCTCGGACGCAGGGGAAGGCCTTCCCCTCCCGGTGAGGATGTAGAAGGTGGTCTGAAGATTGGTCGTCGCTGTTTGCTCAGGTCCGTTTTGAGGCGAACGCGTTTCGCAAAAGCGGCGGGCTCTTTGATCTGGCACCTTTCTTTGGAATTCGAAGGGTGATACAAATCCTCGGACAATAGGTCCTATGTTCCGAGTTTCCGTATCGTGCAACGATCCATGTCCCAACGCCAGATCGCCCATACCGTGCTGACCGCGCGCGGAATTTCGCGCTTGGCAGAACTGCGTGTAGCAGGCGTAACCGCTGCCACCATGAGCCGCATGGAACGTGACGGCGAGGTGCTACGGCTCGCGCGCGGACTTTATCAGCTTTCCGATGCGCCCCTCGACGTTCACCATAGTCTCGCAGAGACGGCCAAACGGGTTCCCAAGGGCGTCGTTTGCCTCGTTTCTGCCCTGGCGTTCCACGGGCTGACCGATCAGCTGCCAAGGAAAGTTTGGCTCGCCGTGGGTCAGAAGGACTGGTCTCCGAAACCTGAAGGCACGCCCATTCGACTGGTGCGTTTCACAGATCGTCTCCTGACGGAGGGGGTTGAGACCCACCCTGTCGAGAGGGTGCCCGTGAAGGTTTTCAGTGTCGCAAAGACGATCGCCGATTGCTTCCGATATCGGAACAAGATTGGCCTGTCGGTGGCGATCGAAGGCCTGCAGGAAGCGCTGCGCCAGCGCAAGACGACGCCAAGCGAGATTGCCAGCCAGGCTGAACGAGGAACGGTTGCCACGGTCATTCGGCCCTATCTCGAGGCACTGACCGCCAATGGCTAAGGAGATCGAGACTATCGGCACCTCAGTTCAAGATCGCTTCTCACAGGTTTCCGAAGCGAGGCGATGTGGTCCGGGCGGGCACGGACTAGAATTCTTGACCATAGACGTAATTCGTCATATATGACATTTGGTGCAGTACGTCAAATATGGATGATTGAGATGGGCTCCCCCAAGGCGAAGCCAGCACTGGAACGGCTGGGACACGATATCCGCAACGCGCGTTTGCGGCGTGGCATCGCCGTGGCAGATCTCGCTGTGCGTGCGGGAACCTCGCCAAGTTCCGTCGCCCGCCTTGAACGGGGTGATCCGGGCGTTGCCATCGGAACGCTTGCCGACGTTCTCGTTGTGCTGGGCCTTCTGGAGCGGCTCGCTGACCTGGTCGATATCCGCAAGGACGATCTGGGGCTGGCGCTGGCAGCGGAGCACGGACCGCGCAGGGGCCGCTCCTTCGCGGCGAGGCTGAAAAAGCAGAAGGCCCAAACGGAGGAGACGCAGGATCGGCAGGACGTTGTGGACCCTGACGGGGCCTCCTTCTGATGGCCGATTTCGTCGCCCATGTCGCGCTTGGCGAAGGCCGGACATCGGTGGGCCAGTTGCGTTTCACCCATACCGGGCCACGGCAATTCTCGACCTTCGCCTATGGTGCCGAATGGATCGAAAACCCGCGCGCCTTCGCCATACAGCCCGATTTCTCTCTTGAGGCCGGGCCATTCCACACCTCGGGGCAGCCCGGCAACATGCGCGACGCATTGGCGGGCGTTTTCGCCGATGCGGCTCCGGACAGTTGGGGACGCAGGCTGCTCGAACGCGCCTATGGCAATGGTCTCAACGAATTCGAGTATCTGACGCTTTCCGACGATACCTGCCGGCAAGGCGCGTTGCGCTTTCTGGATGACAAGGGCGTGGTCATTCGCGGCAAGGCAGCGGACGCCGTTCCGCGTCTGGTCGATCTCGAAACCATTACGGCGATCGCGCGCGCCTATGAGCAAGGCAAGGAAATCTCGCCCGGGGAGATGCAGGCGCTGGCCGGCGCTGGCGGCTCCGGCGGCGCGCGCCCCAAAGCCAATGTCAGGGACGGCGATGTGTTGTGGCTGGCGAAGTTCACCTCGGTCCACGATCAACAGCCAATCGAGCGCGTCGAGATCGCGACGCTGCGTCTGGCCGCGGCCTGCGGTATCCGCACGCCCGAAACACGGTTGGAACTGGCCGACACGCCGTTCCCGGTCGCGCTGATCAAACGGTTCGACCGGCGTGGGGCCGCACGGATTCCCTACATCTCCGCGCGCACTGCGCTCGGCAAGACAGGAGCGGAACTGGGGTCCTATACCGAGATCGTTGATTTCATACGGTCTCATTCATCCGACCCCATGTCCGACTTTCGCGAACTTTATCGGCGTCTAATCTTCACCATCCTCGTGTCCAACAAGGACGATCACCTGAAGAACCACGGCTTCCTCTATGTGGGGGCGGGTCAGTGGCGCTTGTCGCCGGTATTCGACGTGAACCCGGCGCCGGACCGCAATCCGCATCTCGAGACCGCGATCCTTGAGGGCGGCGCCCATGATCGGTCGGTCGCCCTCGCGCTGGAAGCCTGCGCGTTTTTTGAGATCCCCGAGGCCGAGGCACGGGAGATCATCCGAACAACGGCGCAGTGCATATCGGACGGCTGGCGTGAAGCCTTCAGACAGGTGGGCGTCTCTGGCGCGCTGGCGCGCGACTATGAGGCTGCATTCGTCAGCGATGAAATAGTAACGGCGCGAAGTTTTTAAGTCATATTTGGCGAGTTATTGACGATTGCTGGTCAAATATGATTTTTAAGATCACCGATCCGCCTCATGAAACATCTTGCGCCGCCTAGATGGTTACGGGGACGAACCAGAGAACCATGAAGCCGGATACCGTGCTCAAGGCCTCAAAAACGCGTGCGTTGATATCGCCATGGATCCATCGGCCGCCCATGACGGTCGGCCTTCTTCCGAACGATCTCCGCCGAAAGCACGTCGTCAATCCGCACGCGTGCTGCCTCCTCTTTCAAGCCCAACGCTTGCCGTTTTTCAAAGTCGTGCTCCCACAACAGCGCCTCCTGGCATTCGAGGACCGCGACCCTTTCGGCAAGTACCTTCGGATGGGTGTGCAGCCAGCGGACAAAGGCAACCGCACCTGGGGTTCGCTGCCAAAGGTCCCCGCACTGATCCAGATAGCTGCGAGCCGTCTCCGGTTCGGCAAGGTTCGAGCCGTGCCAGATCGCAAGCGCCGCCGGCTCGGGGTTCCCTGACAACATCTCGGCGATATAGCCGTTCGCGACAAAACCATGGCGCAGCCTCGTCGCGGCAGCGATGGGATCACCGGCTTTCAGGTGCAGCAGGGCATGCTCATAGTGATAAGGCGGGTAGTGTGGGGCTTCATCCGTGAAAATGCGCTCGGCGTTTGCCGTTGCACCGGCGCGTAGATATTCCGGACCAATCAGATAGCGGATGCCCTGATTGTCGTTCGGATTCCAGGCGAGCATCTTCTCCATCAGCCGCAGAGCATCCTTGCGCTGGCCAAGCCGGAGCTGCGACAGGACAACGCCATGCGCCGCGCGCAGAAAGGGGCGATTTTCGAGGAAGCCCCATTCGATCGAACCGGCGTAGTTGGCGGGGATCGCGCGCTCACCCGCTTCCAGACCCTGAAAGCAGGCTTGGAGTGCAAGCTTGGGCTTGCCTTCTTCCATGAGTGCATAGCCCAGATGGGCATGGCCATCGATGAAGTAGGGGTGCCGATCGACCAGCGCCTTCAGCGTCTTGAGGTACTTTGCAGGCGAGAGCGACCCGCCATCGCGCTGCTCAAGCGCGTCATCCAGTTCCTCGACGATCTGCTCATAACCATCGCCATGACGGAAAACACCGCCGTCATCGAAGATTTCAAGCGTGAGCATGCCCTATCTCCTGTCCTGCCCTGTCCGCGGGCATACGTCTGTTTTCGATCAACCTCGCGTCCTCATTGTCAATTCGGACGCTCTCCGCTGGGGGCTGTGGGCGGAGCAGATGGATGGGCAGGTTGCTCTGGATCTTCCGAGGCATCAGTCGCAGACTCATCGCCATTGCTCTCGTCGGGTTCCTCCACGATGACACCCTCCAGGTATTGGCTGTGTTTTCCTGGAGATACTTGATGGCGGTGCTTTCATCGGCGGAATGTTGCAGATGCTCCTGGAAGAACTGTAGGCGAGCGCGATTGTCCTCGATTAGCTCGCCCCACGTCTTGATACCCACAATATGTCTCGGCCCTTTCGCGATTAGACGCCTTTCGCGATCGGGTCCGCTTTCAATTTCGTGCTTGGCAAAATCGTCATAGGCGTTCGAAACCAGCCAGAAATGCCAGCGGACCCCATCAACGGTTGAGAATCGCTCATCCGAGGTGACGGCGATTGCATATTGTTTTGCCTGCGTGATTTCCTTGGCGCCGATCTTCACTCTGGGAGCTTTAAGTTCGACGATCATGTGTTCGATGTCGTTGGCACGGTGCCGACGGGTGGAGCGAGAGAACATCAGATCGATGATCCCGCGCGCCTTGCCGATCACTTTGACTGGCTCGTCGATCGAGATGTCCGGATCGAGATAATCGCGATGCTTTTCAAGGACACGACGAAGGTCCTTGTCGCTGACCCATAAATTATACTCTTCTCCAAAAATCCACGTATTTTCGGCAAGTATCTTGTGAAGCTGGGTTCGCTCTTTCAATCGACCTTTGGTTTCAGGGTCAAATACAATCGACTCTAGGGCAGATATGAACTTGAGCCGATCGGCAACTGTTTTGGCGGCGGTGATGATTGCTGAAAGTGTCGTTTCTTGCAGGAGGGTGGCGAGTTCTTTCTGCTTGCGCGCAGGTAGGTCTAGAACTTCCTTCAAGATCAGTTGCAGTTCCTCGGGTCCGCGCTCGATTGCGTTTCGAAGCATACGAAGGTGTAGAGCTTTCGCCTTTGCCGAGCTGATCGCGAGGTCCGGCGCCAGCTCCTGAACCTGAACTGCGACGATATCAAAGACTTGACGCTCAACTTTTTCGACGGCGTTTTGCGGCTCGCCTCGGTATGGGTAGACATCCTCGGCGATCCATTCGTCGACGAGCGACCGAGCCTTTTCTGCGGCCTTTTCTCGGAAATAATCTTTAATCGCTGATCGGGCGTTTTCGACTGCCGCGGTGAGCAGAGGATCCATCTCCGACAGGGCAACCCGCTCCTCGTTGTGAAGCTCCTCGACGTAGGTGGATTTCAAGTAGGCGGAGAAAGAGAAGCCGGGCACGTGAAAGCGGGTCTCGACCTGATCGAACGGAAATCCGCTTGCGGAGCAGAGATATAGTACGCGGCGCGCATCGGTTCGCCATTCAATAACTTCCAGCTCAACGCTGTGCCGGGCACCTTCCGCAGTTTCGATCGGCGGCAGCGAAACCCTATGGTGGCTGGCGATCGCCTTTTCAGGATCGAGCCTCTGGCCGGCAATCGAGATGGATACGCCCCGATAATTCATGAGATAGAGCGCAAAAATCTCGTTCATGTCCTGAACGCCTTCGTCGCTCTCGAAGGTTCTGAAATCGCGCCGGAGATCACTGATCTCGACGATGACCCCTGTCGAGCGGCTTGGCGCTGACGCTTCCTCGGTGATGGTGACGTCCGTGAGATCAGCTTCGAGCAGCTTGACCTCAAATGCCTTACGACCGGACGGCTCGTCGTAACACACCTTCCAAGTGGCGGACTGGCCGAGAGCAAATGCCTTGTAGCGGCCGCGTCCTTCTTGCCCATGGATCATACGATGATTGCGCTTCGTCTGGCGGATATGGCGTTTCCAGGAGCCACCGAGATTGCCGAAAAGAGCCCGCGCGTCGTTTCGTGAGAACCCGTCGCCATTGTCATAGACGACAATCTTGGACATTCCGCCAGCCAAGTCTTCGTATACGAATTCCACTGAGACATCGGTGGCATCGCCATCGAGGCTGTTCCACAAGAGCTCCGCTAGAGCTGGTATTGGTTTCGCCTTGGTTTGCCGTGCCAGAAAGTCATCTCTTACTGCAACTGAAACGTGTTCTTCGCCTGTCATGAGCCCTCCAGCCCCAGATTGGAGATATTTACTTTCGACCGGATAAGCTATGGCCCGCAGATCGGCAGCAGTTCTTGGTATCAAACGCGCTCCCATGCCCTTCTGGCAAGAGGCGCAGGCGTTTTCTGCGACACTAGACCGGCACGTCAACGGGAAACATGCGTCTTCACCTTGCTGCGACCGATGTCTAGGTCGCGTCATCGAAGTCCCGGGTACACGATTTTTTGTCGTAGGTCATAGGGATCGGCGTCGGCGAACCATGACAGCATTTGTCACGGCGCCCATGTGATAGCGCAAACGCGGCGTTGCGATTGCCAACGCTGCCTGGGTGATCTGCCGCGAGATCGTTAGGCGCGGTCCTAAGGTGGATGCGGTCACTTCTCTGAGCGCCTTGGTCACCTCGAAAATTACGTGGACAAGATGATCCAGATCCTGCGCGGGCGATTGTCGAGTGTCGATTGTCACTATAGGATTCCGCGGTAGGTTTCGAGCGAGTCGATTGGCGATGCATCCAGGATCAGTGGTTCGGCAGGAATGCCTCGAAAAGCACGGGCTGAGCGTGACCGACGCAGCGCGCGTTCTCGGCGTGGATCGGCAAACCCTCAGCAACCTGCTGAACGCGCGATCGGGCATCTCGCCTGAAATGGCGATCCGACTGGAGAAGGCTTTCGGGTTGCCGGCCCGCGAGTGGTTGATGCGTCAACTCGATCACGAACTGGCCGAGGCGATGCACAAGGCCGACGGCATCGACGTCCAACCGTTTGCTGGCACCCCCGACGACAGACAGGGCGCTCATGAACGCGGTTGAAATCGAAGAAGCCATCTCGGTGCTCGCGGAGCGGCCGTTCGACGCCGAAGAGTTTCCTTACGCGTTCCTCGAGGCCTTCGGGAACAAGGAGACCACACTCAAGCGCCTGCGCAAGGGCGAATCAAACAAGTCCGATCTGGGCGGCGTGCTTCAGACCAACAACATTCACATCGCCACCTGCAAGCCGGGTGAGGTGACGCGCACGCTGGAAGCTTTGAAGGCCAGCCCCGCTACGGCGCGGGCGAAGGCGCGCTTCGTGCTGGCGACCGACGGCGAGCTGTTCGAAGCCGAAGATCTTACGATCGACGATGCGCCGGTCTCCTGCACCTATGCGGATTTCCCCAACCATTTCGGATTCTTTCTGCCGCTGGCTGGCATCACCACGGTCAAGCAGGTCCGCGAAAGCTCGTTCGACATTCGGGCGACCAGCCGCCTCAACCGGCTCTATGTCGAGCTGCTGAAGGACAATCCCGAATGGGGCACCGCGCAGCGCCGGCACGACATGAACCACTTTTTGGCCCGGCTGATCTTCTGCTTCTTCGCGGAAGATACCGACATCTTTAACGGTATCGGCGTGTTCACGTCGGCTATCGAGAGAATGAGCGCGAGGGATTCGTCCAACACCCAAGAGGTGATCAGCGAACTTTTCCGCGCTATGAATACCAAGACTGCCGAACGGGCCGCTGCGGGCCTCCCGCGCTGGGCTGATGCCTTTCCCTATGTGAACGGTGGGCTGTTTTCCGGCAGCACGGATGTGCCGCGCTTCAGCCGCATCGCGCGATCTTACCTGCTGCACATCGGCAGTCTCGATTGGAAGAAGATCAACCCGGACATTTTCGGGTCGATGATCCAGGCCGTGGCCGACGACGATGAGCGCGGCGCACTCGGCATGCACTACACCAGCGTGCCGAACATCCTGAAGGTGCTGAACCCGCTGTTCCTCGACGATCTGCGAGAGAAGCTGGAAGAGGGAGGCGACAATGCGCGCATGTTACTCAACCTGCGCAAGCGTATGTCTAAGATCCGGGTGTTCGATCCGGCCTGCGGTTCGGGCAATTTCCTTGTGATCGCCTACAAGGAGATGAGGGCCATCGAGGCCGAGATCAATCACCGCCGCGAAGAACCCGACCATCGCACAGAAATTCCGCTTACCAACTTTCGCGGCATAGAACTGCGCGACTTCCCGGCTGAGATCGCGCGCTTAGCGCTCATCATCGCCGAGTATCAGTGCGACGTGCTGTATCGCGGCCAGAAGGAAGCACTCCGGGACTTTCTGCCGCTCGATGCGCAGAATTGGATCACCTGCGGTAATGCCCTGCGCCTTGACTGGCTCAGCATTTGCCCACCGACAGGGACGGGCGTGACACACCACGCTGACGACCTGTTTCACACTCCGCTCAATCAGGCCCAGATCGATTTCGAAAATGAAGGCGGTGAAACCTACATCTGCGGGAATCCGCCCTTTAAGGGTTCTCGCAAACAGGAATCACAAGAGAAAGAAGACCTTCAGCAGGTGTTTTCCAGCCTTACAACCAAATGGAAGAATGTTGATTACGTAGGCGCGTGGTTGATGAAGGCGGCATTATACAATGATGCGTGCGACGCCCCATTTGCTTTTGTCACGACAAATAGCCTGTGCCAAGGACAACAAGTTCCCATCACTTGGGCCCTGCTTCTACAACGTGGATTCAAAATTCGCTTCGCGCACACCTCATTCAAGTGGTCAAATCTTGCGGCAAATAAAGCGGGCGTAACCGTTGTTGTGACAGGCGTCGATAGAATGCCTGGAGGGATAAGACGCATATTTTCAAGTGAAAATGTGCGTGAGGTAGCAAACATCAACCCCTATTTGACGGATCATGACATTTCATTTGTTCCCGCGGAGAAAAAGCCCCGTTCCTCTGACGTCACAATGGAATACGGCGTTTATTATTCGAAATCGGCGGGATTGATACTGAACGCTAGTGAGAAGGCTCGGCTGATAGGAAGCGGATTCCCAGTAGGTCAAGTTCGACGTTTTCTCGGGTCGACAGAATATATCAACGGAAAAGAGCGTTATTGCCTTTGGATCGATGACAGTGAAGTCGGAATGGCGCTTAGCTTTCCTGAAGTTAGAGAGCGCATCGATAGTGTACGCCGAGACCGAACAGAGACCGATGATGAGGCTGTAAACAAGCTTGCTTCAAGGCCTCATCAATTTCGTGAGCGTAAGGGTGATGAGTGTTTTAAGATATTTGTTCCGATTGTCTCTTCCGAAAACAGAGAGCATTTCCCTGCGGGAATTGCGGATGAATCCGTTGTTGCGACTAACAAGGCATTCTATATTCCCAACGGGCCGCTATGGGCTTTTTCTATTATAACTTCCAGGCTTCACCTGTCGTGGATAGATACCATCTGTGGGAGACTTAGAACAGATTTCTCATATTCTAATACACTGGGATGGAACACCTTTCCCATTCCGCCATTGACAGAAAAAAATAAGGCCGACTTGATCCGCTGCGCAGAAGACATTCTGCTGGCACGCGAAGCGCATTTCCCGGCAACAATTGCGGACCTGTACGATCCCAAGGAAATGCCCGACGACCTTCGCATCGCGCATGAGCGCAGCGATGAGACACTTGAGCGCATCTATATCGGTCGTCGGTTCAAGAACGACACCGAGCGGCTCGAAAAGCTGTTCGAGCTTTACACGAAGATGGCTGCTGCACCGAGTAATGCCACCAAAGCTCGTAAGGTGGCGGCAGCATGAGCGACTATGTGCTGTTCCAGATGTGGGGTCCGTTTCGGCAGTCTTTGATTGCCGGTCATCTCTTCTATGTTGAGCAGGCGCGAAAGCGCTTGCTTTCACAATTTGAAGACATCGAGGTCGAAGCCGACAAGGCTGCCGAGGATTGGCTTCAGCGAAGCAGCGGAAGGTTTGATCCTGATCGGCATGACCCCGGCGAATTCTACGAAGCTGCCAACGACGCCGAGTTCTACACCCTTCTCAGTGATATGCGGGACCAGACGCGCTTGAGCGTCGTCGCGGGTATATTCCATGAATGGGACAAGCAGCTGCGTGATTGGCTAGTTCGAGAAATTCAACATTGGCACCGAGGTGACGCCGCCGCGCTCAAAGTATGGTCGGCTGATTTTGCGCAGATCGCTGAATTGCTGGAGAGCATTGGTTGCCCGATTGGTGGCGCAGACCAGTTCCAAATGCTTGATGCGTGCCGGCTTGTGGTCAACGTGTATAAGCACGGCAAGGGAAAATCACTCGAGGATCTGAAGCAAAAGCATCCTGAGTATCTCGATGACCCGTTCCGCGGCGCTGCATTTTCAAGCGTGGAGTATCGCGACCACACGCATCTAAGGGTGAGTGACGAGCAGTTTCTGGCATTTTCAGATGCCATCGTCGCGTTCTGGCAAGCGGTGCCAGAGAACATATTCGAGTCAAAGGTCAATGACGTGCCCGACTGGTTTGGCAAGGCCATCCTGAGAGACCGCACCGGCCACAAACAGGCGAGCAAGCAATGATCGACAACGCGCCAAAATCAGTCCCCTCCGTTTCGGTTAAGTATGCCAGCAACGGCAGCTCGACCAAGGCCAACGAGTTCGGCATGCGGCCGATGCAGGAGCGCGCCTTCGAGAAGCGCGGCGAGCAATATCTATCGATCAAGTCGCCGCCGGCCTCGGGCAAGAGCCGCGCGTTGATGTTCATCGCGCTCGACAAGCTGACCAACCAGGGCGTCAAGCAGGCCATCATAGTGGTGCCGGAAAAATCCATCGGCTCCAGTTTCCATGACGAGCCGCTCAGCAAGCACGGCTTCTGGGCGGACTGGCACGTAAAGCCGAAATGGAATCTCTGCGACGCGCCGGGTAACGACAATGGCGGGAAGGTCAATTCGCTGGGTGCTTTCTTGGAAAGCGACGACAAGGTGCTGGTTTGCACCCATGCGACCTTCCGCTTCGCCGTCGATAAATTCGGGGTCGAGGCGTTCGACGACAGGCTGATCGCGGTGGACGAATTCCACCACGTCTCCGCCAATCCCGACAACAAACTAGGCATTCATCTGGGCGATTTCATCACCCGCGACCGCGTGCATGTCGTTGCGATGACGGGGTCCTATTTCCGGGGCGACGCCGAGGCGGTGCTTGCGCCACAGGACGAAGGCAAGTTCGAGAGCGTCACCTACACCTATTATGAGCAGCTCAATGGTTATCAGTACCTGAAGCAGCTCGACATCGGCTATTTCTTCTACTCGGATTCCTATGCCGACGACATTCTAAAGGTACTGAACCCGGCCGAGAAGACGATCATCCACATCCCGAACGTCAATTCGCGCGAGAGCACGAAGGACAAGATCAAGGAGGTGGAGCACATCATCGAGGAGCTGGGCGCTTGGCAGGGGACCGATCCGGCCACCGGATTCCAACTGGTCAAGACACCGGAAGGCCGGATCCTGCGTATCGCCGATCTGGTCGATGATGACTCCGCCAAGCGGGACCGGGTTTCGGCCGCGCTGAAAGATGCGTCGCAGAAAAACAACCGTGATCACGTCGATATCATCATCGCGCTTGGCATGGCGAAGGAAGGCTTCGACTGGATCTGGTGCGAACACGCGCTGACGGTCGGCTATCGCTCCAGCCTAACCGAGATCGTGCAGATCATCGGCCGCGCCACCCGCGATGCGCCGGGCAAGATCCGCGCCCGCTTCTCGAACCTGATTGCCGAGCCCGCCGCCGCCGATGACATCGTGACCGAGGCCGTCAATGACACGCTGAAGGCGATCGCGGCGAGCCTGCTGATGGAGCAGGTGTTGGCCCCTCGCTTCGAGTTCAAGCCCAAGAATCCCCAAAACGAGCCGACGCCGGGCTTTGACTATGGAGAGGGCGGCTACGATCCGAATAAGTGCAACGTCGGCTTCAACGAGGAATCCGGCAAGTTCCAGATCGAGATCAAGGGCCTCGCTACGCCCGGGAGCGAGGAAGCAACGCGGATCTGCCAAGAAGACCTGAACGAGGTGATCGCCGCCTTCGTGCAGGATAAGACCACGATCGAGCGCGGCCTTTTCGACGAGGAACTCGTCCCCGAGGAACTGACCCAGGTGCGCATGGGTAAGATCATCAAGGACAAGTTCCCGCAGCTCGATGCCGAGGATCAGGAGGCCGTGCGTCAACATGCTGTGGCGGCGTTGAATCTGACCCAGAAAGCGAAGGAAGTCGCGGCGGGCAGCTCGCTCGGTGAGGAGAGCGCAAATACCGCCTTTGTTGATGGCGTGCGCAAGTTCGCGATGGACGTGCGCGAGTTGGACATCGACCTGATCGACCGCATCAATCCGTTCGGGGAGGCCTACGCGATCCTCGCCAAGACGATGAGCGAGGAAAGCTTGAAGCAGGTCGCCGCAGCGATCGCCGCCAAGCGCACCAGCCTAACGCCCGAGGAGGCGAAGGTGATCGCCAAGCGAGCCGTCGAGTTCAAGCGGGAGCGCGGACGTCTGCCGTCGATCAGCTCGGCCGACGCTTGGGAAAAACACCTAGCTGAAGGCGCCGCAGCGTTCGTCCGCTTCAAGGATGAGGGCCGCTATGAGTAGTCTCGACCTTGATGAACTGCGTTCGGAGCTCGAGGATTTCGCGCAACCAGAGAAGAAGGGCGGCCGTTCGCCTCAGGAGGAGCGCATCATCGCGGGCTTTGAGGAGATTCAGCGCTTTGTCGAGAAAAACGGCCACGCTCCGCGCCACGGCGAGCATGGTGATATATTCGAACGGCTCTACGCCGTGCGGCTCGACCGACTGCGCGCACTGGAAGAATGCCGGTCCCTTCTCACACAGCTTGATCACCAGGGACTGCTTACAGGTGCGCCCATAGCGTCTGGCCCATCCGCTGATTCGATGGATGAGGACGAGATGCTCGCCGAACTGGAGGGCGCGGCTGGTTCATCCGAAATCACCAACCTGCGCCATGTACGCACCAGTGCAGAGAAGCGCGAGGCCGAAGAAATCGCGAGCCGCGAGAAATGCGTGGATTTCGAGAGATTCAAACCCCTGTTCCTGCAGGTGCAGGCCGATCTTGAGAGCGGGCGCCGGATCACAAGACCCTTCGTCAAGGATGCCGGTTTCCTGAAAGCCGACATTCAGGCCGGGCAATTCTTCATCCTTGGCGGCCAGACCGCTTATGTGGCTGAGGTTGGAGAGCCGATAAAAGCGCCGAACGGGGAAACCGACGCGCGGCTCCGGGTCATCTATTCCAACGGCACCGAGAGCGACCTGCTACTGCGGTCACTGCAGCGCGCCCTCTACAAGGACGAGGCTGGTCGACGCATTACCGAACCCAGCGCCGGCCCGTTGTTCGACGACCAGACTGGCGATGGCGATCAGGCCAGCGGCACGATCTATGTGTTGCGGAGCAAGTCCGACCACCCCCTGGTCGCAGCCAACCGCGAAATCCTGCACAAGATCGGCGTGACGGGCGGTAGCGTCGAGCGGCGTATCGCTAACGCTCGGCTCGATCCAACCTACCTCATGGCCGACGTCGAGATCGTCGCGACTTACGAACTCTACAACATCAATCGCTCCAAGCTCGAAACGTTGATCCACAAGGTCTTTGGCGCCGCTCGCTTGGATGTCGAGATCAAGGATCGTTTCGGCCAACCGATCGTGCCCAAGGAGTGGTTCCTGGTTCCTCTATTCGCCGTTGATGAGGCCGTGGGTCGCATCAAGGACGGCACGATCACGGGTCATGCTTATGATCCGAAGACTGCGCAATTAGTGCAATTTGACCGCTGACGTTCTCAAACGCGGGCGACCGAAGACTGGAGATCGGATGGCAGATCGTAAGGCGATACCAGCTGCAACACGACTGCGCCTCTTCGCGGCTGCATCGGGGTATTGTCAGAAACCAGATTGTTTTGATTCACTCTTTCCCGCTGAAATGGGTGGGGACAAACACATCGCTGAAATGGCACATGTCATCCCGCACGGCGACGCAGGGCCACGCCACGAAGACCGACCGGCAGAAGGTTTCGACCCCGATGCGTTCGAAAATCTGATCTTGTTGTGTCCGACCTGCCATACGAAGATAGACAAGGATCCCGACGCTTATCCACGCACTATTCTGCTTGATTGGAAAGCCAATCATTTCGGACGACTGGCGCTCAAGCAAGGAATCAAAGCCTACGACAATCGGGAACAGGCAAGGGCCGCAGTCGCTGGCATCATGGCTGAGAACCGGGCAATCTGGGAGAAGTTCGCACCCGAGGAAGGCTCGGGCTTCAAGTATGATCCGGAATCCGGCAGCGCGGCGGCCTGGGACCATCGGATGAGAAGCGTAATCCTGCCCAACCACTATCGCACCTTGGCGATCATCGAGGCTAATCTGGGCCTCGCCACAGCGGATGAACGGCGCACCTTCGCTGAGTATCAGGAGCATGTGCGCGGCCTGTCGGAGCGTCACGTATGCGGGGTTGCCGGCCGCGCCATTCGCTTCCCGGATTCGATGGAGGGAATGTTCGCTTGAACTGGCAGATCAAATACGCGCTCGCCTCTTTCGCAAAAGAGAGGCAGTCGAGCGCGGAACATGTCGGCGGTGACATCATCCGGATCATGACGCAGGATCGACCTGACGTACTTGCGGCCATTACGTCCGTCGAGACGGTCGATCAGGCGACGGCAGCTCGATACCGGGAACCGGTCGAGGGCCTCGATTTCCTATGCGGCTATCGCGCAGAATGTGTCTGGGAGGGGGAGGCAATCCAGTATCTCGAAGAAAACTGTATAGGCTGGGGAAGCTTCGGCACACTCGGTTCAGCGGCGCTGGACGGGAATGCAAACTCGGCGCCGCACAAGGTCTACAAGTTCTCGGATCGGCTTCTGCGGCAATATGGGCGTGTGGAGAAGGTTGATAGAGAATTCGACCGCATCCACCGGATCACCCTGCGGAGTGGCGCGACGTTTCGGATCGGCATGATTGCAGACTATGAACCGACGGCCAACGAGGTTCGCTCTATGTGGGACCGTTTTGGCCCGGTCGACATCGTGTGGAACATCAATCCCAATGGCACGCCGCAGCCCGAAGCGAACGAGGCGGGCCGAGAACTGGGGTGCGAGGTGATGAAATGGGAAGAGTTGAAGGAGCGCCTGAGCAGGGCTTGATGACTGCCCGCGAGATCGCGGTCTACCTCTTGGGCTCCTGCCCCTCGCTTGAGCAGTTCGATGCGTTCATGTTTGGCTCGACCCTACACGGTATTGGCCAAGATATTGATATTCTCATTGTCGGCCCGGGGGGTAATCTGCTGGCGCAGCTCAAGAAGGAATTGCAGTACGCAGGGAGTAGCTTGCCGTTTCACATCCTCTACATGCAACCATCCGAAGAACTTCACACGCAGTTTGTAGCGAAAGAGAGATGCATTCCGCTTGCGCACCTTGCCGCGTCATGTTGACGAAGCTGCGCTCGAATTCAGCTTTGATGTCTTTGCGGCGCGCGGTCACCAACTCGGCCATGGGGCAGCCGTGACTGATGAGGTAGACCGGTTAGGCTGGATCATGGCGCGCGACAGTTTGAAAATACCTGGTTTAGCGTCACGTCGATTGGCAAATGTCGCATACAACCTTCTCCGATAGGTATTGGCATCTTTAGGGTGGTATGCTTGCGAAAATAATCTCTAAAGCAGGAGCGGCGATTAGGATATGTAGCCACAAGTAAATAACCCTTTGCAATCCGGGAATTCTACTGCTTGGTTAGAGTGACTGATAACTCGTGTGGGGTGACTTTGCGTTGAGCAACGATGTGTTCTGTGGGCGTCGTTTTTCTATTGGCTTTCACGGCGTTGATGGCGAGTTTCGGTTGGGGGGATTCTTGGGTACGCGATACGTAAAATCACTAACGAAATGCAGATCTGACGGCACGCTTTACACGCGTCGTGCGGATGTTGAGGAAGCGTTAGCGAGACTCATCGAGCAGTCGCGCCAGGAAATTATCGCTGCCTTGAAGATCCGCGACACGTCATCACCGCTCTACGTAAAGTCCGAGTGTATCGTCTATTTGATACGCGACACGCGGCACGACAACGACGAGAGCTATTTCAACGATCTTTATCGCGAACTCATGCGCCGACTCTCATCGGCACTGCCACGCATCGCCGGCGAAAGCATCGATGTGTCCGAGAGCGTCCATGCCGCGGATGCCCGCGATAGAGTGAAGGATACCTTCATCCGCAAGTTGATCGAGGATCGAGCCGAGCCAGGGTCAGCCCTCGATTATTTCGAAGTCATGTTTGCCGGTGCCACTGCAGCGCTCCGCACGACATCCATGCACAGGGCGAGGAGACAGGCGGCGCGCACCGAAGCCATTGAGGCTGACCAGGAGACAAACGAACCCTCGCTGGCGGTAGAAAGCGCGGTCGGGAGTTTAGACCTCAAAGAGGAATTGCTGTCTGACGATCCGATTTACCGGTCGCGCGTAGCCGACGCGATTAGGTCCCTACCAGACAAGTTACGCAGAGTCGTTGAGTTGATCATGAGGGACATGCCAATCGATTCGTCGGACGACAGCGTCATGACCATTCGAAAGGCGATCGGCGTCAAATCCGAGAAAACGGTTCGGAATAGACGTGACGAAGCATACCGATTGATACGCCACGCTCTGTCGATTGGAGACGACCATGACTGACAGCCGCAACGACAGCGCAGAGGAGATCCTCCTCGCATTCGCAGTTGAGCAGGCGCACGACAATGCGACTCTTGACCGCTACCTTCAGCTATACCCACATCTTTCGGGCGAGTTGATCGACCTATCCCTTGATCTGAGACTGCAGCGCGCGACTGGAGAGATCACCGCGCCGGCCGATGAGACGTGGGTAGAAGCGTCCCTTGCAGCCTTCCGAGCGACGTCGCCGGTTCAGGCATCCGCCGCGGTGGTCGACCCCTTCGCTAACGCCTCGCCCCAGGAGCTGGTAAGGCTTCGCCGCGCCCTTGATGTGCCCAGCGGGGTGATCCAGGGGTTTAGCTCCCGGCTTGTGGACATCGCCAGCGTGCCCGCGTGGTTCGTCGACGCTCTTGCGCGCGGCCTCCGCTCCACCGTGGACGACCTGCGCCGCTTCATGGCAGCACCACCTCGACTTGCTCCGGGCATCAGCTACAAAGCCGACGATGCTCCATCCGCCGAGCAGGAGAAAATCACATTTGAGGACCTGCTTATGCAGTGCAAGGTACCGGATGAGCGACGGCAGCAGTTGCTGGCCTCACAGGATTGACCCATGGACGCTGTCGAACTCGCGCGGCAGCGTGCCGCGGCGCTTCACGATGAGGTGGTCTCCAAGGGCGCTGACCCTTGGGATCCCGAGGCGCTCGTTAAAGCCGCCGCATCCAGTCTGGAATTGGACATCGAGCTTGTCGAGCCAGGCAGCGCGATCCTGGAGGGCGGTCGGGCACAGTTCGATCCAATAAATCGTGCCATCAGGCACGAGGACTCGGGAACAACCTTCTTCAAGGCCTTCCTGGTGGGCCACGAGCTCGGTCACGCCACGCTCGGCGACGACCGGGTCGAGCACGTCGCCCACGACGTCGATCCCACGCGGCCAGCGGAAGCTTCCCCCGTTGGCGAGGATCGGGTCGTCGACTACAGCCGGCGGCAGCGCCGCGAGGTCCAGATGGACCTGTTCGGTCGCGAGCTCCTGCTACCGCGCAAACGGGCTCGCGCACTCCACCTTGACGGCATGACGGCATCAGAGATTGCGACGAGGCTGGGAGCCCCCTTCGACGTCGTCGCGCTACAGCTTCTCGATGCGCTGCTGCTTCCGGCGGTCGAGCCGGACCCCGACGAGGCCGAGGTAAGGCCTCCGAAGCCGCTCAATGATGAGCAGCGCGAGGCTGCACGGCATCGTGGGGTCCCCTATCTTCTCGAGGCCGGACCGGGAACGGGAAAGACGCAGACCCTTGTCGGGCGGGTCGCCGGCCTCGTCGATGAAGGAAACGACCCCCGATCGATTCTTGTGCTGACTTTCTCCAACAAGGCTGCCGGAGAACTATCCGAGCGCATCGCCGGACTGCGGCCAGAGGCAGCGTCGGCGATGTGGATCGGGACATTCCACGCCTTCGGTCTCGATCTGGTGCGAAGATACCACAAGCAGTTGGGCTTCCCGAGAGAGCCCCGCATGATGGATCGCAGCGAGGCGATCGCGATCATGGAGCGCGAATATCTCGCACTGGACCTCACCCATCATCGGGAGTTCATGAATCCCGATCGTCCCCTCAAGGACATGCTCACCGCGATATCCCGGGCGAAAGACGAGGTCGCGGACGCTGACCGCTACGCCGCGCTGGCGCGGGAGATGCTGGATAGGGCCACCGACCCCGAGGCCCGCAATGCCGCTGAGCGGTGCGCCGAAGTCGCGCTTGTCTATGAGAAATACGAGGAGTTGAAGCTCGCGGCATGCGCCGTGGACTTCGGCGATCTCGTGTCTCTGCCCGTAAAGCTGCTCGAGTCCGATGCCGAGGCAGTCTCGATTCTGCGCGCGACATATAGCCATATCCTCGTCGACGAGTATCAAGACGTGAACCGCAGCAGCGTGAGGCTGCTCCAGAGACTGACGGATGTTGGCAAAAACCTCTGGGCCGTTGGTGACGCGCGGCAGGCGATCTACAGGTTCCGCGGCGCATCCTCATTCAATATGTCGCGATTCAAGACCGAGGACTTTCCTGGTGGTACTGGTGATCGGCTGCGTCTCAACTATCGATCGACGCCCGAGATCGTTGGCGCATTTTCGAATTTCGGGGGGGGCATGCAGGCTGGCATTGGCGATGCCTCCCTCAAAGCAGATCGACCGTCCAGCGGTGTCCCGCCAGAGCATTTGACCTTCGGTGACAATGACGACGAGGCGGACGCACTCGCCGACGAAATTCTGCGCCATTCTCAGGACGTCGCCTTCCGCGACCAGGCTGTGCTCTGCCCCGGCAACGACCGGCTCAACCGCATGGGTCGTGAACTGGAGCGACGCGGAATTCCGGTCCTCTACCTCGGCAATCTCTTCGAACGACCCGAGGTCAAGGATCTGCTGTCCGTTCTGTCGTTGCTCGTCGACAGGCGGGCCATGGGATTGGTGCGTAAGGCCTCGCTCCAGGGATTGTCGACCGGGCTAAGTCTGCCGGGTGCCGCAGCGGTGGTCGAGCACCTTCGGCAGGTGGAAGCCGGACCGCTCGCCTGGGCCGGTTCATTGCCCTCACTGCCAACCCTGGACGCCGCTGACACTGAGGCCATGCACCGGGTGGCCGGCATGCTGGACGGCTTTGGCACCGATGCGCTTCCCTGGTCCGTGCTGGCGCATGTCATGCTCGATCGGACACGAACGGCGGCGCTGATCGCTTCGACGGACGATATCTCGAGTCGCGCCATGGGCGTGGCGATCTGGCAGCTGATGGGCTTCCTGCGCGCTCAACGTGCAGGGCCGGGTTTGCCGATCCACCGCACGCTCGACGGGATCAGGCGACTTGTCCAGCTCGCCGATGAACGGGATCTTCGACAGATTCCGCTGGCCGCTCAGGGCATCAACGCGGTCCGGCTGATGACGATCCATGGTAGCAAGGGTCTCGAGTTCCCCGTGGTACACGTCATGGGTCTGAATAAGGGGAGCATGCCCAGCACTGCACGTAAGCCGGCCTGTCCGGTGCCAGATGGCATGATCGCTGGCGGAGAAGGCGGAACGATCGCTCTGGCTGCTGCGGATCACGCTCTCGAGCAGGAATGCCTTTTATATGTCGCCGCCTCTCGTGCCCGGGACCGCCTCCTGCTTTACTCAGCGACCCGAATGGCGAACGGCAACCGGCGCAATCCCTCGGATTTCATAGCACGGTTAGGTGTAACGAAAACCCGCGCGGCAACGCCGCACGCGGATCGGAAACCGGACCCCGAGGATGAACCGCTCCCGATCGTATTGGGGCCTGAAATCAAGGTCACGACAGCGCAACTGGATCTGTATGATCGGTGCCCACGGCGCTTTTTGTACACCCATGTGCTTGGCGTCGGCGGTCGACGCACGCCAACAACCATGACGACAATGCACGATCTGGTCCGCGCCATCGTGACGGAAATCGCCGCCACTGATCCCTCCGTCGTGTCGCTTGGTGACATGGAGAGACTGCTGGAGCAGAGATGGTCTGAAGGGCCACTGGCTGGGGACGAATATCGGCTGCACCGTGAAGTTGCGACCCTGCTTGTCCAGCGGTTCGTGGCGATGCGCGCGGGTACAACCCGCTCGATACCGCCTTCTCTCCAAACAGGGCTCGGAACGACTACCGTCTCGGCAAATGCAGACGATGTCGTGATGACGCCTAATGGACGGCATATCGTGCGAATGGTTCGGACCGGTCACCGATCCTCCAAAACCGGACAGGGCCTCGCCGACGCCGCCTTCCAGATGGCGGCCGCCAACTCACTTCCCGGCTGCACGGTCGAGATCGTCCACCTCGGCGATGACGATCACACTACAAGGGTCGAGTTCGACCATAAGGCGCTCGGCAAGAGAACAGAAAAGCTTGCCGAAGTCTTCGCGGCGATCGAGGGCGGAAACTTCACGCCTAAGCGATCCGACCGCACATGCCCCTTCTGTCCCGCCTTCTTTACCTGCGGTCCAGTGGCCGACGGCAGGCTGCAAAAAAATCTCTGACCAAAATTACCGGTCGGCCGATGCTGGCGAGATTAACCCTGTGAGACCGACGCAATCAGGCCGAGGTCCACAGGAAAACAAAATATGTCTCTTATCGAAAACCCCGACATCGACGATGTCGCACTCGCCGTGCAGGAAGATCGCCCCCTGCGCCCCGGTCGCTACCGGGTCTCGCTCGCTGTCGACAGCGTAGATTTCCACCCGCTTATCCTCGACGATCCGGTTCCGCTCGGCCGCCAGATCCTGAAGAAGGCCGGCATTAACGACATCGATGGTCACTCACTGTTCGTGATCACGTCCGAAGGCGACTTCGAAGATGTCCGGGCGGATGAGGAGGTCGATCTGCGCGATCGTGCCGCCTTCCGCTTCATCACTTTCAGCACCGACCCGCTCTACCGCGTCAAGCTCAACGAGGCGCGCATCGTGTGGGGCCGTTCTTCCATCCCTGAAGCGGTGCTGCGTGCGCTCGCCGGCATCGGCAGTGACGAGGCGGTCTTCCTGGAGGTGCGTGGCGGCAAGGACAAGCTGATCGAACCGGGCACCGATGCGGATCTCGCCGCCAACGGCGTCGAGAAGTTCATCACGGCGCCCAACAAGGTCACCTACACGTTCTTCGTCAACGGCAAGGCCTATGAGACCGATAAGAAGAAGCTGACCGGCGCGCAGATCAAGGCGATGGTATCTGACTGGGATCCGCAGCATGACCTGTCGCTGGAGGGCGAGGGCGATGACCCGGACCGCATCATCGCCGATGATGAGGCTGTGAGCCTCGTTCCGAAGCATGGTGTCCGCCGTTTCTCGTCGGTCCCCAAGGCGAATTTCGGCTGATGCCCGGCGTGTTCGACATGCAGCTGGAGCAGCTGCGGGAGCGCTTCGGCGACGTTCAGACCCGGCAGTTGCCGAGCGGCACCACGCTCGTCACCGTGCCGGGCGTCCGCCTGCCGGAGGGGTGGTCGAAGTCGTCGACCACCATCCGCTTCATCGTCCCGCCTGGATATCCATTTGCGCAGCTCGACTGCTTCTGGGCGGATCCCGATCTCCTTCTTGCGCATGGAGGTCCACCACAGAACTCCGCGTCAACTCCCGTCCCGGAGACCGTCGAGCCGGCACTCTGGTTCTCGTGGCATTTGACGGGACCATGGAACCCCAACCGCGACAGTCTGTCGACGTGGATGAATGTGGTGATCGATCGAATGAGGCAGGTCCAATGAGCCGCGTCCGCTTTCCTGCACCTCTCTACTCCGATCTGGCGTCGATGTTGCTCGACGCCAATGACCTGGAGAGCTGTGCCATCGCCTATGCCCATCACGATGCGCATAGTGACACATGGATCGTCGCCGACGCCAGACCCGTGCCGGACGATGCGTATGAGAGCCGTACCTGCGTATCTGCGATCCTCAAATCGTCTTTCCTCATCGAGGTTGCAAACCGCAGCAGGGTCACCGGCATGGCCGTCATCGCGATCCACACGCATCCGGCCAGCCCCGGCCATCCGCATTTTTCGCCGGTCGACGATGCGGGCGAGACGGAACTGGATTCGTATTTTGTTCGGCGAGCGGCACCAGTGCCACATGTCGCACTGGTGATCGGGCCGCAGGGCTGCCGTGCGCGCCCTCTCGGAAAGGACGATGAGATCGACGTATGGGAAGTGGGAGAGAGGCTCATGCTCCATTCGCCCATGCACGGCGTGTCCGATCAGGAACGCGACGACCGGCAGGTCAGGGCATTCGGAGCGCCGGGGCAACGGCTGCTGCGCCGCCTCCACTTCGGCGTGATCGGTGCGGGTGGGACGGGATCGCTCGAGTGCCAGCAACTTGCCCATCTCGGCGCCAGGCAGATCACGGTGATCGACCACGACCTAGTCGAGGAGACGAATCTTAATCGCCTCGTCGGCTCTGTCCCCTCAGACGTTGGCCGGCCGAAGGTCGAGGTCGCGGCTAGGATGATCCGCGCCATTAACCCTGATGCCAAGGTGGTCCCCCTTCAAGCCGACATCGTCGACGAGGAGGTAGCTAAGCTCATCACAACCTTCGATTTCGTGCTGTTGTGCACGGATTCCCATGCGAGCCGGGCGGTCGTCAACCAAGCTGCCTACCAGTATTTGGTGCCCGTAATTGATATGGGCGTCAGCATCACTGTCGCGAACGGAGCCGTCAGCCATATCACGGGACGCGTGCAGATGCTTGCGCCCGGACTTCCTTGCCTGAACTGCTCGGGCGCGCTCGACGGCGAGGCGATCCGGCGGGAGATGCTGACGCCTGAGCAGCGCGCGGCGGACCCCTATGTACAGGGCGAGCGCGAACCCCAGCCCGCGGTTTTGTCGATCAACTCTACCGTGAGTTCGCTCTCGATGACCATGCTGCTCGGGGCTGTCACGCCGGTTCCGATCAAACCACGCTATCAGGTTTATGACGGCATTCGTGGCCGAGTGAAGGAGATAGCTGTCGCCGTGCAGCCGAATTGCGTGGCCTGCTCTTCAATGGGCGCCTTCGCTAAAGGGCCAACCTGGAATCTGCCGGTCCGGCCAACACGTTACAATAGGAGCGACAAATGACAGAGCCTGCACGAATGGTCCGGTTGGTCGGCGATGCCGAGTACAGGGACCAGGCTGAAGCAAGCCTCAGCACCCCTGGCGACGCTTCCATGGTGTTTCGCTCACGACCCAGATCGATTGTCATGGCGTGCCCTGATGGGTGCGGCGAGACGTTAGTAATCAACCTGGACAGTCGCGCCGACAAGGCATGGCGCTTTGATATGCGGGGAGAAGGACTTACCCTCTTTCCCTCAGTGTGGCGTGAAGGAGGGTGCGAAAGCCACTTCATCGTCTGGCGTGGTCACATTCTGTGGTGCGACCGATTTGAGGGGGGAAATCGAGAACCGCCTTATAATCCCGAGATCGAAGCGGCCGTTCTCAGCGCAATGGACGAGGTTCAACCACGCAATGCCGTGGAACTAGCCGATGCGATCGAAGAACTCGTCTGGGACGTCAGTCGCGTCGCAAATCGGCTTGTGGGGCGCGGCCTCGCACGATCGTGGAAGATTAATGGAGGGTGGGTATTCGTGCGGGTGGTGTGACCGTGTAGCGGAGAACGATAGGCATGCTCTTGCGCGCTGCGTTCAGGTCGAACTTGCCCTGATATTCTGACCCGCCGTTGTCGAGGAACTGGTAGTAACGCCCCCGCGAAAACTCGTTTGGGTGTCAGAACAAATTTGCCTGGTAGGCAGTCGCCATGAATGACACCCGCTCTTCCAGCGGGCGGGCGCAACTCAAAAAACGTGGCTGCTGATAGTTTGAAAATGCCCCGTTTCGCGTCGCGTCGGTTAGCAAATATGGCATATGGCCTCAGTCTTCGTCTTGATACAAATCCTTGGATTCTGGCGCTGAAAACCGCACTTTGGTGTCAGCCAGCCAGAGAGGCTTAGCCCATCTCGGCTCCCTTGTTCGGCAAGGCCACCCTGATCCCAGCGATCTGGGATGAGGGCGGATGTATTGATTTCGCCGGTTTTGACGGTACTTTATCGGAGGCAAGGGATTCGAGATTTGAGGTCAATGCCTCACTGTGAAACGGTCGATAGATCCCGATAGTCCACAAAAAAATTTCTGCCCAGAAATTCCTTAAAAAACCTGCAAAATCAAAATGCTAACATTTTGACGGCCTCCATCGCGGCGCAGGGAACCAAAAAGGAAATTTTTTGCAGGAAAATCAAATCCTTAGGGCAGAAAAAATATTAGAGTGGGAGTGCCGGATACAAACGGTGGCCGTAGCGTAGTTTCGGCGGCGATTTTCGCTGGTGCCGCTCTTGTCATAGGGTCTCACCCTTTCCGTCTCTGCCTGACAGGTCGGATCTGTCTCGGGTCGAGTGGCGGCTCTTAGAGCGCACCTCGCCGCCTCTTACAACAAGAACAAGCCAAGTCGTTCGACGAGCACGCTCAAATTATCGAGAACTTCAGCAGAGGGAATATCGAGGAGAACAATGATACGCTTACCCAGCATATCATGCGCGCGGCATCGGCATACGAGACCGCTTTGAACCTGGTGGGGATGGAGGAGACGTAAACGCGCTCGTCGGGATGTGTAGACGCAGCTCTCCGGCGTTCTACCGTTGCGACACCCGTTTGCCCAGTATCACCCGAATTTCCATGGGGACCAACAAACTGGCTTAGCGGGCAACAAATAGCGGTGAATCAAAGGCGGTAATTGCCGGCAGCGACTTGTCCCACGGTTCGATGTCGATGGTCACGCTGAGCGCCGAAGGCCCCTGCCCGAGTTGGGACGTGCCGTGATCCGCAGTGAGGACATTTGGATTGCCGTGCTTGTCGAGAGAATTTTCTTTGTCTCGATCGAGTGGGTCGTACCAGGCACCGGTCGCCATCTGCACGACACCCGGCATAACATCGTCGGAAACCCTGGCAGCGCCAAGGATCTGGCCTCGCGAGTTGAACAGACGGACAATGTCACCATCGCGGATCCGCCGCTTACGCGCATCCTCGGGATGGATCGACACCGACTCGCGGCCTTTCGTCTTTGCGGCAGAACTCAACGACGTCTGATCCATCTGGCTGTGCAATCGGTGCGCGGGCTGGTTGGTCACCAGATGCAACGGATAATCCAGGCTGCCGCCCGCACCGAGCCACTCCTTTGGAGCTAGCCATACCGGATGCCCTGGGCAATCCGCGTAACCGAAGCCAGCCACCGTTTCCGAGAAAATCTCTATGCGTCCGGATGGGGTTGAGAGAGGAGACCCTTCCGGATCGTGCCGGAAGTCGGAAAACAGCACAGAATCATCAGCCGGCATTGTGATCTCCACATGACCGGCCTTCCAAAAATTGTCGAAATCGGGAAGCGAAACCGAATGCCGTTCAGCCCCTTTGCGCGCTTCGGCATAAATGCTCTGCAGCCATTGCATTTCGCTGCGATCTTGCGTGAATTCCAAATCATGCCCGGAAAGGCGTGCCAGCCCGGCGAAGATGTCGCAATCGCTTTTCGCCTCGCCCACCGGTTCGACAGCCTTCTTCATGGCCAGGATGAACCGATCCTTGGAACTGGAACCGATATCGTTTCGCTCGAGCGTGGTGGTGGCCGGCAAGGCTATATCCGCATAACGCGCAACGGTGGACCACCATGGATCGTGTACGACGACCGTCTCGGGTCTTTTCCAGGCCTTGATCAGACGATTGATATCCTGATGATGATGGAAGGGATTCCCGCCGCACCAGTAGACAACTTTGATATCCGGATAGGTCATCGATTTACCGTTGAACGCATAGGTGCTTCCCGGCGCGAGCAACATGTCGGCTATGCGGGCAACAGGGATCGCACTCCCGGCAGGGTTCGGTCCCTGTTTGAGTGAAACCGCAGGGATGGGCGTGCGCGGTTCGCCCATCCCTGCGATACTGCCGTAGCCGAATGCGAAACCCTGCCCCGGCAAACCGATGCCGCCAAGGATCGCCGCAAGCACGATCGTCATCCAGAATGGCTGCTCGCCATGATCGGCGCGCTGCAGCGACCAGTTCGTGGACACCAGCGTCCGGGATGCTGCGATCTCTTCCGCCAGCCGGAGAATGCGTCCAGCCGGTATCCCTGTGAGCCCGGCCGCCCAGTCCGCATCTCTGGGACAGCCGCCATCGGCGCCTTCCAGATAACTTGAAAACTGCTCGAAGCCGACAGTACAGCGGGCAAGGAACTCGTCATCCTGCCGGTTGTTCTTCAGCAGATGATAGGCCAATGCCAGCATCAAGGCGGTATCGCTACCCGGCCGAATCGGGATCCGTTCCGCATCGAGAAATTCGGGAGCGTCGCTCATCAGGGGGCTGATATTGATAAACCGGACACCATTGCCGCGAGCCGTTCGCATCCACATCTCCGCGGAATGAGCACCGGGTCCTCCCGAAACCACCTGGTGATTTTTCAGCGGCAAGCCGCCGAAGGCAAGGAACAGTTCGGTATGTGCGCTGATGGACTGCCAGCTTGTGGTCGCCCGGGTGATGCTGTCGGTGTTGCCGACCACATGCGGCAGGATCGCATAGCCTGCTGCAATGCTGTAGGAATGGATCTGACCTGTGTAGCCGCCACGAAGACCCAGATAGCGCTGCAATTGCGTCTTGGGATGATGGAAGCGCCCTGCGCTCGCCCAGCCATAGGATCCGGCGAAAATCGAGGAATTGCCGTGATCGGTTATCGCATTGTCGAGCACATTGGAAATGGCAGACAGTGCCTCGTTCCAATCGACTTCGACAAACGCGTCAGTCCCGCGGCCCCTGCCGCCATCTCCGTCCAGCCAACCCTTGCGGATTGCAGGACGCGCAATGCGCGTCGTGTGATGTACCCATTCCGGAATGCTTCGCAACATCGGCGACGGGAACGGATCTTTTGCAAACGGTTCGATAGCACTGAGCTTGCCGTCATCCGTTCGCACCGTGAACGCACCCCAGTGCGATGAATGTGGAAAAAATTCCGGCTTTCCATTTCGATCCATAGCTAGAGCTTTCCGGTTTCGCTATCCGGTTTCGCAATGTCGCGTCCTGCCATTCCAGCCATTTCCGCAATATGCCAGATTGGCCCGATGAGCAAATTACTGATCAGCATCCGCACGAGATGAAAACCGAGAACCAGCGGCACCGCGACGTTGAGAGCGGCTGCCGTCACGACCATTTCAGGCGTTCCTCCCGGGGCCATACCGAGAATGACGGCCTCCTTGGGCAAACCGGAAAGATATGCGACACCAAGGGCCAGAGCGGCAAGCAGCGCCGCAAGCGCGAACGAGGATATCACAGAGGCAAAAGCAAGACGCTTGCTGCCTAGAAGAAATTTGCCCGTCAACTTGACGCCCAGCGACGCACCCATGCCGATCTGCGCCGCGTTGATCAGCCAGTGCGGAAAACCGGAAGGCGCATGCCACAGTGCGGTGATTGCCATCGAGAAAAACAGGGGTCCCAGCATCCACGGATTGGCAATCCTGAATACCTGCAACACCAGCGCCGATACAAGTCCGCAAATCAGAATGAGCACCAGTCCCGGCAGATACACAGGCAGGCTCTCAGCGTGGAATATGCTCCGGGAGGAAGGATCGTTTATAAGCAGCATAAGCGGCGGGAAAGTCAGGACGACAACCACCATGCGGATCGTTTGCGCCAGGGTCACTGCGGGAACATAGGCCCCGGCTTTTTCTGCCAGAACGGGCATTACAGTGACCCCGCCCGGTACTGCGCAGAAATAACCGGTTTTCATATCCACCCTCGCCACCATCGAGAACATCCGGGCGATTGCCAGGCCCGCTAGAATGGTGAGCAGGCCGGCGAGGGCAATGGCCGGCAGTGCGCTGACCACAGCCAGAAAGACGGGTTTGGTAAAACCTAACCCGAAGCTAGCCCCAAGGATCATCAGCGCCACCGGCCTCGTCCGCTTCGGGAGCGCCGCCGGGCGAAACCAGGCAAGTATCGAGCTTGCTATCATCGCACCGATCATCCATGCCAGGGGTACGTGGAAAAGCGATAGAAGATAGCCTCCAAGCGATGCCACGACCGCCGTCGATATGAACGTAACCATGCTGGACCTTGTCTCATCGCTTGACTGTCCGAAACTTATTGCATCATTGCACTCTCATGTAAACATTAGTATACATAGGCATCCGCAATTTGGCGGAGTACTTGTTTGTGATCGTTCGAGGCCTTGTGCCGGTAGCTGCGATGGGGAAATTCATGCTCAAAGTCTATGGCCGTTCAAATTCCTCCAATTCCGCCAAAGTGTTCTGGCTGCTGGCGGAAATGGGGATCGAATACGACAGGATCGATTGCGGCGGAAGCTTTGGTGGCAACGACACGCCGGAATATCTGGCCATGAACCCCAACGGAAAGGTTCCGACCATTGAAGATGACGGTACGATCGTGTGGGAATCCAACGCCGTTCTGCGTTATCTCGCATCCCGCCACGATGCTTTCTCCTTCTGGCCTGCTGCACCCGCAGTCCGTGCAGGCATCGACCAATGGATGGACTGGAGCGCAACCACGCTTACTCCACCGATCGGGCGCGTTCGAAAAGCGCTCAAGAATGATCGCCCGGAAGCCGAGAAGCAGATGAAATCCACCGTCGACGCCTTTACCCTGCTGGATCACAGGCTCGGCAGGACTACCTTCATCAGCGGCGACACATTCTCTCTTGCAGACATTGCGTCTGCTCCTGCCGTCCATCGCTGGTTCCTGCTGGACCTTCCAAAGCCTCACCTGTCCTCTCTCGCGGCGTATCGCGACCGCCTGGCCGAGCGTCCCCATTATCAGACATTCATTGCCGGGCCGCTGTCATGATGGCGGATCGGGATTGTAGGTTAAGGTTGAACCAGATCATCAAAGTAGATTAGGAGTATACCCATCAATTTTCGAACGGATGGCCCGAGACTGGTAATGATCAAAAAAGACAGGAAACCGGAGACTGCCGGTACGCGCGATCTTGGCCGAGAGGCATATGAGCGGGTACGCCTTGCCATTCAGAACGGCCAGCTTGCCATCGGCGAACGTGTGACCGAAGTACTTCTCGCGGAGAAATTCGGCGTTTCGCGTACGCCCATTCGAGAAGCCATCTCCAAGCTGGAGGCCGATGGCCTGCTGACCAACGAGCCGCGCCGCGGACTGACGGTGACGAATCTTAATCATCAGCAGATCGTTGAACTCTACACCATGCGTGAAGTTCTCGAAGGCGCGGCCGCAAGGCTGACGGCACAGAGCGCCAGCGATACAGAACTTGCGACCCTGATCCAGCTCATAGAGACGGAAGAAAATCAGCTCGACAACCCTAGAAAACTTGCCGAGATCAATCGCAATTTCCATCGTCTCCTGGCGCTTGCCGCACACAACCGCTACCTGTTACGCAGCCTGAACCAATTGTCGGTGACCATGTCCCTGCTACCAAGTCTGCTGCAGGAGGGCGGCCGCTCCAAAAATGCACATACGGAGCATATGGCCATCGTGAGGGCGCTGGAAAAGCGTGATGGAGACGCCGCCGAAACGGCTGTCCGCCTTCATGTACGGTCTTCACAGCGCCATCGCATGATCACGACACTGGGCAACGACCAAGAGGCGGATAATTTCTAGCTGCCAGCCAAACCGAGAAGCACTGAGGCGGAAAGAGACGCAGGCACGGCTGCCTGGGAATCCAGGGTGAGAACGGCATTTGTAATGACCTCGATCTCTGTTTCCCGGCCAGCAATACGGAGACAGTCCGTGAACTTTTCACGGACATCCGAAGCGGTCACAGGATTATCGGCATGGCCTCTTGGCCGCCGCACCGGATCGCCTGCCACGCGGCGACCATCCTGATAGACAAGTGTGACCTGATCGGCAGCGGCCCATCCGTCGATCGCCGGGTCCAGTTCAAGAGCGTCTTTCCGGATGACAATGCCCATAGTCCGGGAAATTTCCGGGTCGGCAAGAAGCCCGGGTGTCAGTTCGCCCAGGCCGACCCATCCTCGGACGGCGGCGGCCGCCATGAAGAATTCGAGACTGAACCGCGCTTCGTTGACAGAGACAGGCGCGGTGTATCGCAGCGTTTTCGAATGACGCGAGCTAAGACTGACCTCGATTGCCTTCAACCGTTCAAGCTCGCCCGCGGTTGGGCGAAGCGCCAGCATCGCGTCTATCGCCCGATGGCCAGCGTAGCAGACCGGAAAACGCTTCACACTCGGTGCGATTTTCCCCAGCATCCAATCGCCGTCAGCATGGTTGAGGGCGCGGTCAATGTTTACATCTCCCGCTGGCGAAAAACTGGACAGGAAACCGGTTGCTCCCTCAAGGGCGTCGCCAGCACCGGTATAGCCCCCTTGGGCCAGGTAGGCTGCCAGCACGCCCGACTGGGCGGCTCTTCCCGCATGAAAAGGTTTGGTCATGCTGCCGAAATTGGCCAGCAGCCCTGCACCCTGCGACGCGGCATTTGCAAGGGCATGAGCCGTTATCTTCGCATCGAGCCTCAGCAACACGCTAGCCGCCGCCGCCGCCGCGATCGGCCCAAGCAGCCCGGTCGGATGGAGGCCACGCGCGTGATACATCGTTGTTTCGCGAGAAGCGAGTTCGGTCCACGTTTCGTATGCTGCCACATAGGCGAGTAACATATCGCGTCCGGAAACCGGCTGCGTCTGGGCAACGGCAAGAATAGCCGGCACCACCACCGCGCTGACATGCCCTCCGAACGCGACGTCATCGAAATCCAGCGCATGGGCTGCCGTCCCGCCAATCAGGGCGAGATCGAGGATATCGGGCGGACCAGATCCTATCGATGCCAGAGTCGATAGGATCTGGCGGACGGCGGGCTCGCCGCAACCGGCGATCATGACACCGATCGTGTCCATGAACGCCGCCGTCGCACGGCCCATAACCGCCTGCGGTACGCTCTGCGCAACGATGCCCGACACGACGCCAGCCAGTTCACGGGTAAGAGGAAATGGCATGGCGACGGGGTCCTTCTCCGGCTTCAGGCCGCACGCAGCGCCGCAGTGGCATCGTGATCGATCATACCTGTCTCATCCACGACGACCCTGTAGAGATCGAGTGCTGCGGAAACGCTGACGTAACCGAGCATGACATCCTTGGCCACGACAGCAGGATCGCGGGCCCGCGGGTTGCCATATCCGCCGCCGCCCGGCATCTCGATTATCACCGTATCGCCACTCGGGATTGTCTGGACACCCTTGGCCTTCACCGCCCCTCCCGAACCGAGACTCAACCGTCCGGTCGCTCCCGGACCACCGCTCTGCCGGCCCATGGGTGGATTTTCGACGCGTTCATAACGTGCGTAAAGCGTCAGTGGCACGTCGGCGCGGTTGCCGATTTCCATGATTTGGCCGAGACCACCCCGACGTTCTCCGGCGCCACCGGAATCCTCCCGGAATTCCTTTCTCCATATCACCAGTGAGGTGATCGCTTCTGTAACCTCAACCGGCACATTGCGTATCCCGGATGGGAACGGCGTAGCCGAAAGCCCGTCGATCTTCGGTCTCGCCCCGGCACCCCCGCTGTGAAAAGTTGTTACCATGAAGCCGGGCTCGGCACCGCTGGGCGGCGCACCCAGGCGAATATTCCACAAAGTTCCCGTGCTTTCCGCCGGTACAACATGCTGCATCGCCTGTTCGAAGCAGCCGAAAATGAGATCTGGCAGAAACATGCCGATAGTCGAACGCGCGATGACCGGACGTGGAAACAGGGCATTGGCAATGCAGTCTTCCGGCGCGGTCACGGTAATGCATCCAAGCGTCGCGGCATTGTTCGGTAGTCCGGGCGCCACAATGCATTTCACGCCGAAAGCCGCATAGGCCTCGGTATAGCACATCGGGCAGTTGATGCCGTAGCGCGATACAGCCGACGTACCATCCATATCGATATGGACGCCGGTTTCATCGACCGTGACAGAGGCATGAAGATCGATTGGAGCTTCGTAGCCGTCGAGGCGCATCTGGTTGCGCCACTTACCTTTCGGAAGCTTTGCGATCGCGTCCATCATCGCCTGCTTGCTGCGTTGCAGGATTTGCGTTCCAACCTCTTCAAGGTCGTCGAGACGATATTCGTCCATGATCTTCTGCAGACGGCGCCCGCCGATATCATTGCAAGACACCAGGGCGAAGATATCGCCCTCCACCTGTACCGGCTCCTTGACGTTGGCACGCACGATCTTCAGAAGGTGCTCGTTCATCTGGCCCTGGTCGACGATCTTCATGATCGGGATGAACAGGCCTTCGCCATAGACATCGCGGGATTCGGGCGAAGGTCCGTTGCCGCCGATATCGACCACATGTGTGGTGCAGGCAAACAGAGCCACCGCGCGGCCATCGCGAAAAATCGGCGTGACTACTGACAGATCACTCAGGTGCCCGGTCGCCTTCCAGGGATCGTTGGTGATGTAGGTATCACCCTCCTGCATGACCTCGATTGGATACTCAGCAAGAAAATGCTTGACCGAACGGGCCATGGAATTGATGTGGCCCGGCGTTCCGGTCACGGCCTGCGCGAGCATTTCGCCGCCCACGTTGAACACGCCGGCAGAAACGTCGCCGGCTTCGCGCGTCGATGTGCTGAACCCGGCGCGGATGAGACTGCGCGCCTGTTCTTCCACTGCGGAAATAAGGCGGCTCCAGATGACCTGAAGCTGGATGTTCTTGGTTGCGTCAATCATTCCGTTGCACTCCCAGTCTTCATGACGATATTTCCGTAAGCGTCGATGGATGCGACGAAACCGTGCGGAACCATTGTATTGGTTTCAGCTTCGGCGATGATGACCGGTCCCGAAACGGACACTCCGATCGGCAGGTCGCCGCGTAGATAGATGCCTGCTTCCAGATCCTGCATAGATGCCAGATCCACCAACGTTTGCTGCCGTTTGGGGCAAGGTGCCCTGCTGGCAATTTCCGAGATGGGTGGCACCTCAATCGACGGGGCGGATTCGACGGCAAGCGTCAGCGTCCACGTCAGGCACTCGATTTCCATCTTTGGGATTACCCTCCCGAAATGCTTGCGATACTCGGCTTCGAAAAGCTCCCGGACAATCGCCACCGTTTCGCTTTCGAACACATCGCCCGGCAGGTAGACCTGCACTTCATGGCCTTGACCGCGATACCGCATATAGACCGAAAGGCGCTCGTCCAGCTTCTCGCCGGCATCCGTGCCGAGACGGACGAAGCCTGCTGCTTCCCTGCGCATTTCATCAAGCAAACCGCCGACCAGCACCGCATCGAAGTTCTTCAGCGGCACCAGACGGGTCCGGACTGCCTCGTAGGATACAGGTGCCAGAAGGAAGCCGTGCGCTGATCCCACACCTGCACCGGTCGGCACGATGACAGTCGTTATGCCAAGCTTCTGGGCGATGCGCGCCGCATGCATGGGAGCGGCCCCGCCAAAAGCGATCATGGTTCGGCCTTCCAGCTCAGCACCGTTGTCCGTGGCGTGCACGCGGGCCGCATTGGCCATGTTTTCGTCGACAACCTCAGCCATCGCGATCGCCGAAGTGCGCGGGTCCATGCCGGCCTTGTCGCCGATATGGTCCATCATTGCCTTCCGGGCTGCCTCTATATCGAGTGCAATCATGCCGCCGGCGAAGGTCTCGGGATCGATCTTACCCATGATGAGGTCGGCATCGGTGACCGCCGGTCGCGTTCCGCCTCGTCCGTAAGAAGCAGGTCCGGGCTCCGATCCCGCACTATGAGGACCGACCTCGACCCTTCCAAGTGCATCGACGTAGCCGAGCGAACCGCCGCCGGCACCTATTTCGACGAGATCGATAACCGGCACGCGAAGCGGCATGCCACTACCACGCAGGAAGCGGTACGCGCGCGCCACTTCCAGATGGCGACTTTGTTGCGGCATGCCGTTGTCGATCAGCACGAGCTTGGCGGTTGTCCCGCCCATATCGAAGGCGATCGCTTCGGGGATATCGAGCTTGCGGGCAATATGCGCCGCCAGGACTGCACCGCCCGCCGGGCCAGACTCGACAAGCTTGATCGGCTGCTGGCAGGCGACATCGAGGCTGGTCAAGCCACCGCTCGACATCATCAGCATGAGCTGACCGGGAATCCCGATTTCCTTGAGACCAATCGCAAGCCGTCGCAGATAGCTTTCCATGATGGGCTGCACATAAGCGTTGGCGCAGGCCGTGGAGCCGCGCTCGAATTCGCGGATCTCGGGGCAGATCTCATGCGAGAGCGTGATGCGCATATCAGGCAGCGCCGCCTTCAGCAAAGCTCCGACCCGCGCCTCATGAGCACCATCGACATAGCTGTGAAGCAGGCAGATGGCGACTGCCTCAATGCTCTCCTCCCGTAAGAATGGAACCAGATCCAGGACCGACTTTTCATCGAGGGATCTCAGCACGGAACCATCGGCTGCGAGACGCTCGTCCACCTCCAGCCGCAGATGACGTGGAACGAGTGGCTCAGGGCGTACCATGTAGAGATCGGACACCTCGAATCTGTGCTCGTAGGCCATTTCAAGCGAGTCGCGAAAACCCTTTGTAGAAATGAGCGCGATCTTTGCACCTTTGCGCTCGATCAGCGCGTTTGTGGCCAGCGTCGTTCCATGCACGACGGTACGTATGCGCTTCGCCTCTATCCCGCTTTTTGCGACAAGATCGCGCGTGCCTTCGATCACAGCGATTTCCGGAGCCGCATGCGTGGTCAGGTACTTGCCGGAAATATGGACTCCCGGCGCGGTTTCCAGAACGATATCAGTAAACGTCCCACCGATATCAACCGCTAGCCGTGCTTGGCTGGTGCTTGTCATTTCGTTCCCCGTTATCATTCGACGTTTTGGTTTCACGGCGCGCCGCTGCAAGCGTTCCAATCGACATGCCGACTAATGTATTCATTTGCATACCAAACTACGCAACAGACTTTTGGTCAAGGCATGCTAATGAAATTCTTTGACGAATTTCGACATGGCATGCCACGAGGCCTTCACCCATTCAGGTCTGGATATGTGGATGCAGTTGGTCGCGAAGCCCCGACGGTTGGTGCGACACCCCCCATTTCAGGCGCACATTTCCGCCGGGAGCGATCAAGCCGGTGCGCTTCCAATCTGGTGAGCTTCATCATGGCAGCGTCATCCGTTCAGGGCCATCCTGGCAAATCCTGCATCGAGATCCGCAATGAGGTCGTCCACGCATTCCAGCCCGACATGGATGCGCATGGTTTGCCCCTGGGGCTCCCATGAGGTTGCCGTTCGCAGAGAAGCGGGGTTGGTCGGGATGAGCAGGCTTTCATAGCCGCCCCAACTTGCACCCATGCCGAAAAGTCGCAAACCATCCATCATTCGCGCCAGACGCGGACGCTCGACTGGCTTGATAATGAAGCCAAAAAGACCGGAGGCCCCGCTAAAATAACGGCTCCAGACTTCGTATCCATCGGAGCCCGGCAGTCCTGGATGCATAACCTTGATGACTTCCGGCCTTGACTGCAACCATTCGGCCAACTTCAGAGACGATGCGTGATGCTGGCGCATCCGCACGGACAGTGTCCGCATGCCTCTGAGCACCAGATAGGCATCGTCCGGACCGACACACATTCCAAGCCTGGCAGAAAATTCCTTCATTCGCGCATAGACGGAAGGCGCACAGGAAATCGTTCCGAGCATCACATCAGAATGTCCGGAGAGATATTTGGTCCCCGCCTGAAGCGAGATGTCGATCCCGAGCGACAGCGGCTTGAAGAAATATCCACCGGCCCATGTGTTGTCGAGAACCGTTACAAGTCCTCTGGCCTTGGCAACCGCCGCAAGCGCACCGATATCGCTCATCTCAAAGGTTTGCGAGCCTGGCGCCTCGATCCAGATCAACGTCGTTTCAGTGGTGATCAACTCGGCAATGCCAGCACCGATCAGCGGATCGTAATAGGTGACAGCAACGCCCAGTTTCTTCACGATTGCCTCGCAGCAATTCCGGCAGGGGCCATAGACATTGTCAGGAATAAGATAATGCGCACCCGGCGTCGCAAATGCGAGCAGCGTCGTTGAAATCGCCATGGCCCCGGATGGCGCGAGAATTGTGCCCTCGGCAACCTCGAGGGCACTGACTGCCTCCTCCAAAGAAAAACTGGTGGGCGTGCCACGGCGACCATAACGAACTGCGGCTGTTCCCTTGGCGTCCAGCGAAGCCAGCGTCGGAAAGAGGATGGTGGAGGCATGATACACCGGCGTATTCACTGTGCCGTGATGGCTGTCGGAATGACGGCCCGCATGGCACAGCAACGTGTCATCGGCAAAGTCAGCGATCGTCTCGTGCGCGAGATCGCCCGTTATGCTGACAATTGGATCCGATTGTTCGAGCTTCATGGTATTTGCTTCCGATTTATGCTCCCGGGTCAGTCGGGAATGCGCATTCTTGTTGAACTCAAGTGTATACTAATGTTTTTATAACGCAAGGCGCTTCGTAGCGCCAATTCGTCAGGCGCGAGCAAAGGCAGGCGGCCCATCCAGAACTGTCACCGGAGGAACATCCGGCGGCGCTTTTTCGATATCGACGCAACTCAACTGGCCGGTACAGGCCTGCGAAAGACGTGAAGTGCCCACATCGCGCGTGAGGAGGTTCGGATTGCCGTGCAGGCAGCCTGTGATCCGCGCTTCCGGATCCACGGGGTCGAACCAGGCTCCCGTGGAGAGCTGAACGACGCCCGGCATCACATCCGGGCTGACGATCACTCCGGCCATGCAGAAGCCTCGGTCATTGAATATCCTGATGACGTCGCCATCTCGGATGCCTTTCAGGGCCGCCGTATCCGGATGGAGCCGGGCTGGCTCTCGCCCGTCAATCTTCGACGCTCTGCTGAAAGCACCGTAATCGAGTTGGCTATGCAGGCGCGTCGCTGGCTGGTTTGCAACGAGATGAACCGGAAAACGCTTCATGGCATCGGATCCGTGCCCTTCCACGGGCGGATACCACTTGGGATGTCCTATGCAATCGTCGTAACCGAAGGCGTCAATCGTCTGTGAGAATATCTCTATCTTGCCGCTGGGTGTACCCAGCCGACTGCCGGCCGGGTCTCTCCGATAGGCGTGCGCCGGCCCGCCGGTGTCCGGCAGCACAGGAATATGCAACTGCCCTTCCGCCCAGAACTGTTCAAAGTCAGGCGCCTCATGACCCTGGGTTTCCAGTGCTTCGCGGGTAAGCTCATACAGAACGGCCAGCCACTGCCGCACGCTACGCCCTTCGGTGAACTCGGCCGCAACGCCCAGTCTTTCAGCGAGCAATGAGAAGATTTCGTAGTCATCCTTGGCCTCGCCCCGCGGTTCTGCAATCCTGTGCATGGCAAACATGATCGGATCGAAACCGGACGCACCGATATCCTCTCGTTCCATCGTCGTCGTCGCAGGCAAAACGATATCGGCATGGCGCGCCGACGCCGTCCAGGCGGTCTCATGGACGATGATGGTTTCGGGTCGGTAAAATGCCCGGCGCAGGCGATTGATGTCCTGATGGTGATGAAACGGGTTTCCGCCTGCCCAGTATATCATCCGGATATGGGGGTATGCCTGATCGCGTCCGTTGAAGGAAAACGTCTCGCCGGGATGTAGCAGCATGTCCGAAATACGCGCAACGGGAATGAATTCCTTGCAAGGATTTGTCCCTTGCGAAAGTGTCGGCAACGGTGCCGAAAGGGCATCCTTGCCGACATTGCCAAGCGCCCCGAGCGAATAGGAAAAACCACCGCCCGGCAACCCGATCTGGCCGAGCATGCAGGCAAGCGTAATGGCCATCCATACGGGTTGTTCGCCATGCTCCGCCCTTTGCATGGAATGGCTGACGGTAATCAACGTTCGCCGCTTCGCCATGTCTTTCGCGAGCTGACATATGGCATCCGCTTCTATTCCACAGATTGCGGCAGCCCACTCGGCCGTCTTGGCGATGCCGTCGTTGCTCCCCAGCAGATAAACCTCGAAACGTTCGTATCCTTCGGTATATCTGGCCAGAAACTCGCGGTCGCAGAGCCCTTCCCGCACCAGCGTATGGGCAAGGCCAAGCATCAGCGCGACGTCCGTCCCAGGGATCACCGCAACCCACTCCGAACGCGCTTCGACCGGCATGTCGTCGCGCAAAGGACTGACGTTGACGAAGCGTGTCCCTGCCTCGGCGGCTCTGTGCATTGTCGGGCGAACGATGTGCTGGCTGTTGCCTCCACCGTTCACCATGGCATTTTTTACCGCCATGCCGCCAAACGAAACCACCAGTTCGCTATGCTCGGCGATGGCCTTCCAACTGACACTGCGGCGTTCGAAATGATCGTAATTGCCGAACACATGGGGTATGATCACCATGGCGGCGCCGGCGCTGTAGTTGTTCAGGTGCCGGACGTAGCCGCCCATGACATTGAGAAAGCGGTGAATCTGGCTTTGTGCGTGGTGGAAGCGCCCGGCGCTGGACCAGCCGTAGGAGCCGCCGAATACGCTCGACGGGCCATGCGCACCATAGACCCGCCGCAACTCGCCAGACACCAGATCGATCGCCTTTTCCCAGCTCACCTCGACGAATTCGTCTTGTCCCCGGCGCTCGTCCGGTCCCGGGCCATGATTGAGAAATCCGCGCCTTACCGCCGGCTTCAGGATCCTGCACGGATCGCTCAATGATGCGGGAAGGTTTCCGAGAAGCGGGGATGGATCGGGATCGCCGGGAAACGGCAGAATGTCGGTCCGGCCATCGAAATGCCGAGCGGAAAAAGCACCCCAATGGGAGCTGTGCTGACGGAAAGAGGAACTCATGATGTGACCACCTCCGATAAAGGCCGGCTGGCAGACAGTCCCGGCAAGTTTGTTCCCTCCTCGATCCAATCGCCATCCAGCGCCTGAACGAGATGACCGGGGCCGACTTCAATCATCTTGCGGGCAGGCGGTATGAAGTTCGCCGGCCGTATCGGGCTTTTTAGCTCCGCATTTGAAAGACCTCGAACGACGGCACGGCGTGACGGATCTGGAATAGGTACGGCCGCCATCAATTGCCGCGTGTAGGGATGCTGGGGGTTTTCGAAAACTGCCTGACGCGGCCCGATCTCCACAATCTCTCCAAGATACATGACAGCGACACGGTGGCTGATTCTCTCCACCACGGCCATGTCATGCGAAATGAACAGATAGGAAAGTCCGAGCCGGTCCTGCAACTCCAGCAAAAGGTTCACCACCTGGGCCTTCACCGATACATCCAGCGCAGAGACCGCTTCGTCTGCAACGATAAGCTGCGGCTCAAGAGCCAGTGCCCTTGCGATACAGATCCGTTGCCGTTGTCCGCCGGAAAACTGATGCGGAAAGCGGTCCGCCATTTCCGCACTCAGCCCGACCAGTGACAGCAACTCACGCACCCGCGCGGCAATTGCCTGCGGATCCAGTCCCGTATGAACGGCCAGCGGCTCCGCGAGAGCCTTGCCGATCGTCATGCGTGGATTGAGGCTGGCAAAAGGATCCTGAAAGACCATCTGCACCCTGTTGCGGATCCTGGTTTTTTCCTTCGAACCGAGCGTCAGCAACTCGCGGGAATCGAGACGGATCGATCCGCTTTTGGGATGAACAAGTCCCATGATCGCACGCGCTGTGGTCGACTTTCCGCAACCGCTTTCGCCGACGATCGATAATGTTTCCCCGGGGCGGATATCGAAGGACACGTTCTCGACTGCATGGACGCGCCCGGTCACGCGCCCGAACAATCCACCGTGCAGGTCGAAGCGGACTTTCAGGTCTGCGACCTCGAGCAGTGGATTGCGGTCCTCCGCAAGCGACGCCTTGGATTCGGCCGGCTGCGTAACCGCACCGGTCTTGTGGTCAACCAGCGGAAACTGCAGTGGCTGCGCTCTACCGTTCATCGAACCCAGATGCGGTATCGAGGCTAGAAGCGCCCTCGTATAGGGATGAGCAGCCCTGCTGAACAAGGCTTCGGTGGTGTCCGCCTCGACCATCTCGCCCTTGTACATCACAACGGTACGGTCCGAGACCTCGGCAACCACTCCCATATCATGCGTGATGAAGAGAACCGACATGTCCTCCTCTTCCTGCAGGAGCTTGATAAGCTCTATGATCTGCGCCTGGATGGTGACGTCGAGCGCGGTCGTGGGCTCGTCGGCAATCAAGAGCTTAGGCTGGCACGCCAGTGCCAGGGCAATAGCGACGCGCTGGCACATGCCCCCGGAAAGCTTATGGGGATATTCGTCGATACGCGATCGCGCCGCAGGGATGCGGACCTTCTCAAGCAACAGGATGCTTTCCGCTCGCGCCGCCGTCTTGGTCATGCGCCGATGGCGGATCAACGCCTCGGAAAGCTGGAAGCCGACCGTATAAACCGGATTGAGGCTGGCCTCCTGAAAGATCATGGCGATCTCGTTGCCACGGATCGCCCGGATCTGGTCGTCCGTCGCCTGCGTAAGCGAGCGGCCGTCGAACAGGATCTCTCCTTCCACGCGGCTGGTTGCAGACGGCAGCAAGCGCATGATCGACATCGCCGTCACGCTTTTGCCGGAGCCAGACTCGCCGACCACCGCCACCGTTTCCTTGCGGCTGATGTCGAAGGAGACGTTGCGCACCACCTTCTGCCAGACGCCGTCGCGGCTGAAGGATGTCGTTAGATTCTGGACGGAAAGGACAGGAGCATTCATAAGCATACCTTGAAGATCGACCGACAAAACGTCGCTATGCTGCCGCACCGGACATCACATGCGGTTTCTCGGATTGAGGATGTCGCGAAGCTGATCGCCGACGAGATTGATGGCAACGATGGTGATGAGAAGCGCGATGCCGGGAAAGACGCTCATCCAGTAGCGACCTGCAAACATATATTGATACCCGTTGGAGATCAGCAGGCCAAGACTGGGCTCGGTGATCGGAACGCCGACGCCAAGGAACGAGAGCGTGGCCTCCAGCGAGATCGCGCGGGCTATCTGAATGGTTACGATGACGATCAGGGGCGGTATGCAGTTCGGCAGCAGATGCTTCAGGAGAATGCGCCGCAGCGACAATCCCATGCACTCCGCAGCTTCGATATATTCGCGTCTCGTCTCGACCAGGGCCGTGCCGCGTGCAGCCCGCGCAAAGGTCGCCCATTCCACGATGACGAGTGCGAGAACGACATTGGTCACGCCCTTTCCGAGAAAGGCGAGGATCATCAGCGCCACCAGGATGGTCGGAAACGAGAGCTGCAGGTCGACAAGCCGCATGATCGAGGCTTCCACCCGCCCGCCGACATAGGCGGCAGTCATGCCGAGCGTCGCACCGATCAAGGCGGCTGCAACCGCAGAGATGATGCCGACGAAAAGCGAAATCCGCAATCCATAGAGGATAGCCGACAGCATATCACGGCCCTGGTCGTCGCTTCCGAGCAGGAAGGTGAAACCGCCTGACATGGATTCCGTACCCGGAGGCTGGGTTCCGTCCATGATATCCAGTTGCATCAGATCATATGGGTTCTGGGGCGTCAGCCATGGCGCAAACAAGGCGCCAAAACATACTATGCATAGGAGCACTAGCCCGAAGAGTGCCAGCCTGGACCGGGCGAAGTCCCTTAAAAGGCGTCGCGATGGTGAAATTGCCTCTGGCACGATTTCCTTGTCGTCAACCGGATCGGTGAGCGTATCGGACATTTCAGCCCCCTCGCTTGGCGTCGAGCCGCACGCGCGGGTCAAGGACGGTATAGAGTACATCGACCACGAGATTGATGACGACGAACAGCACCACGATGATCATCAGATAGGCGACGATGATCGGCCTATCGAGGACATTGATACTGTCGATGATCAGTTTGCCCATTCCCGGCCACGAAAAAATCGACTCGGTAACCACCGAAAAGGCGATTACCGAACCGAACTCCAGGCCAACCACCGTAACCACCGGAATCATGACATTCTTTAGGACATGCACGCCGACGATCCGCCTGTTGCTGAGACCCTTGGCACGGGCTAGACGGATATAATCCTGGGGCAGGACTTCCTGCACCCCTGCCTTCGTCAGCCGCAGGATCAGCGAGGTCTTGAAGAGAGCGAGATTAATGGCTGGCAGCAACAGGTGCTTCAGTCCATCGAGCGTCAGAAATGACCACTCGATTCCAAGCACGCTGACGGTTTCGCCCCTTCCCCCATTCGGCATCCACCCCAGTTGCACGGCAAACACCATAATGAGGAGCAGCCCTACCCAGAACGTCGGCAGCGAAAATCCGAGAATACTGACCGCCATGATGATCCGCGACAGCAGGGATTCGGGGCGGATGCCCGCATACAACCCGAGCGGAACACCGATCACAACGGACAGGATGGTGGCGCAGACCGCCAGTTCGAGCGTCGCGGGAAGCCGCTGGAAAATCACCTGCAGGGCAGGCTGGTTAAAAATATAACTGACGCCAAGATCGCCACGCAATGCTCCCTTGAAGAACTCAAGGTATTGGACCCAGAGCGGCTGGTCGAGGCCGAACTCCGCTATGAGCCTTGCACGCTCGATCTGGTCGGCTTGTGGCGAAATGAGGATGTCGATCGGATTACCGATAACATTCACACCGATGAAGACGATGATCGTCATGACCAAAAGAACGAGTAACGCCTGAAAAAGACGACGGGTAAGCGAGGTTAGCATGTCAGATCCCTACTCGGGAATGCGAGGCACAGCCCATCGACTTGATGAGACATGCCTGTCCTGGATACAGAAGACACCGGAACATAAGTCTCCGGTGTCGCCGGCTCAGTTGGCGATCGAAAAGTCCATTGCCAGAGTGCGCTCGTCGGAACGTCCCGGAAAGCGAAGATTGGCGGCGGTTCCCCAGACGCTGATCGGATAATAGAGCGGTACGATCGCAATACCGGCCATAGCTTTGGCGCAGGCATCTTGATAGATCGCAAGACGCTTGGCGTCGTCGATCGTCCGCATACCTTCCTGAATAAGGGCATCTATTTCAGGATTGCTGTACCGCGTCCGGTTGTTGGAGCCGAGACCGCTTTCCTTGTCAAAAGTATGAATGACATTGCGCAACGCGCCGGAGACCTCACCGGTGGCCGCACCGTAACCAACCAGGAAGAAGCTGAATTCCGAGCCGCCCTCGGGACCGCCCCCGGACGCCCGTTTGTAGAAGACATTGCCGGGCATCGTTTCCACTTCGACTTTGATGCCGATGCGGGTAAGCATTTGTGCCACCGCCTGCACAACTGCAGCATCGCGAATGAAGCGGTCATTGGGACCGTGAAGCGTCAGCTTGAAGCCATCGGGAAGACCCGCTTCAGCAAGCAGAGCCTTGGCCTTGGTCGTATCAGCCTTTGGTAGGGCAATCGCCGGATTGAAGCCGAATATTCCCTTGGGCACCAGTTGTTCGGCGGGTGCACCGTTGCCTTCCAGGATGCGGCTCGCAATCGCCGTCTTGTCGATGGCGATGTCGATGGCCTGCCTGACGCGATGGTCGAGGAAGACGTTGGGGATTTCGCTGCCGTCATTGCCACGCACGAAAGGAGAAGTCTTGCGACCCTGGTCCATGCTGAGGAATACCATGCGATTGGCGACGCTCTTGACCAGGGAGACGCCACTGGCACCTTCGAGATGGGCGATGTCGGCCGGTGGGATGTTATCGACAACGTCCGTATTGAGTGACTGGATTGCCGCGACACGGGCGCCCCCGACCGGGATCGGCTGGATAACGACCCTTTTCCAGTCCGGCTTTTCGCCCCAGTATTCCTCGTTACGCTCAAGCACGACGCGGGCACCGGGTACATATTCGACAAACCTGTAAGGGCCGGAGCCGATCGTCGCTTTGCCGTTGTTATAATCGTTCGTGATGGCGCCCTCGCCAACCTTCATCGAGATGATGGCAATGGTCGAGAGTTCGTTCGGGACAATAGGATTGGGCTTGGCGGTCTTTACCAGCACCGTCCTGTCATCGACTTTTTCGAACGTCTTGTCGGCGAGATAGGCACGCATGTTAAAGATGGCGCCCGGCACGTTCTGAGCGCGCTGATAGCTGAAGATGATGTCTTCTGGCGTTACCGGATCGCCATTGTGGAACTTGGCGCCCTCGCGAAGTTTGAACTCCCAGGTCAGATCGTCGATCGCCTTCCACTCGGTCGCGAGCGCCGGGACAGGATTTTGCGTTTCGTCGAGATGCACAAGCCGGTCGAATATGTGCTGGGCCACGGAGCTATTGGCCGTGACGATATGCCAGTGAGGATCCATCGAAGATGTCTCACTTGCGAAACCGAGAGTAAGCGTTCCGTCCTTTTCGGCGGCAAGTACCTTGCCGCTCGACAATAGGGATCCCGAAACCATGAGCGCGCCCATTCCACCGAGGAATGTCCGTCTGTGAACGTGCATAGTTGTTCCTTTCTCTGAAGATGAAGCCGGCTTCTTTTTTGTCCGGTCCCTGTCCTCAACGAAGCATAGTATGTAATAGTATGCAAGTGTTTTTATATCGCGCCGCAGCATTTGGAAAATACCTCGGTGGCGGGAATATCTTACCGATCAGGTACTTCTTTCAACGTCGAATCGACGGCACGCTATTCCGCGATCCATGATTCCAAGATCGAGGTGAGCGTATTGATTTTATTGGTTTTGACGGTACTTTATTGGAAGACGAGATTCGACCTTCGCCGTTCGAGACACCCGCGAAAATGGCCGATAGGTGTCGATAGTGCACAGAATTTTTTCTTTGGACGGCGCTAAGAAACCTAAATGAAATCAAAAGGCTACCTTTTTGACAGCCCCTTCGGCGGCCTCGAAGGCGGAAAATAAATTTTCTACATTAAATTCAATTACTTAGGCTGGAGAGAATAATAGAGTGGGAGGAGGGGAAAAGGAGGGATTCGGCGGCTTCTGCGTAGAATTTCGTCGTAAATACAGTAATTTGCGAGCAGTTGAGCGATTGCCTGCGGCCCATCATCAATCGGAGATGATCAGTTGCCAACCGAGGTAAAATTGCATGAAGTCGCTGGCACCCAGGCGCTCTCTGGCGCCCAGTCCGTGGTCGTCTGTTCCAATTTGCGTGTCGCGCTGAAGTCTATCCTATCATTATAGCGCCAGTTGCGGCCCGTAAGACCATCGACCTTCGTGGGCACAGGCGAGTAGAACTTATGCGACAATTCAGCCGGCATGAGTTTCCCGTACTGTCCGGACTCAACCACACTGCTTGGTACTATTGAGATGCGACCTTACGACCGCTCAGTTAAATGAGGGTCAACCCACGGTATTGGCAACTCCGCGTTTGCACTTCTTACGGATCAAGAGGCGATTTATTGGATGTAGATTTCTCATGAACCATCAATACCCCCCTTATCAATCCCGCCACATATTGTTGATTCACCGCTCCGTTGCCGTTGCCTGAGAGTATAGATTTTCGCACTTTTTCTGGCAGCACTGCGCCTCTTTCGGCAAAAAGACCTGCAAGATATTTTAGACTGAACTCGGGATGAGGCTGCAAGGTCAAGATATTGCTTCCATACTTAAGGCCTGCAATCGAGCACCCCTCCCCGCTGGCAAAGATTTCCGCTCCCGCGGGTGCCTCCACCACTTGGTCGCGATGCCAAGCATTGACGCAAAACTCGTCGCCGGACACATCGGTATATTTTTGCGGGCCGGCAATCCAGCCGTGGGATGCCCGTTCGACACGTCCACCGAGTGCCTGGGCGACAATCTGGTGACCGAAACAAATGCCGACCAGTGGACGCCTGCTTTGCTGAATATCACGGATGAACTGCTCCAGCGGAGCGATCCAGTCATGTTCCTCGTACACGCCGTGGCGAGATCCCGTGATGATCCAGCCGTCGGCTACCGTTGCGTCTTTGGGAAAAATCCCTTTCTCCACGCCATAGGTGACGTATTCGAACTCCTCTTCGCCCAAAAGCTCACGGAAGAGAGCGTCGTAATCGCCTTGCTCAGCCGCGAGCTTTTCCGGTGCTGCGCCTGGTTTCAGAATGCCAATCATCGTCTTCATCATCAAAATCCTGTCCGGGCGGTAGCTGCTCCAATGTCAGCCGCAGCATCCCGCGGCCGGTACCGGATTATGCTTCAAAGATCCGTCGTTCTGCCCGGGTCAGAATTTCAACGCCGGTCTCCGTCACAACGACGGTCTCGCTGAATGCGACGCCGGCTGCCGAGACATACATGTGAAATGCCATGCCCGGCTCAAGTGTCCATTCGGCATTGGGAAGGAAGACACGGGTGAAATCGCTGGTTCGCGGCGTGTGAATCGGAAAGGCCCCGATCGTATAGCCGGTGATGTTGAGATAGTCGGGGCGCAGGCCCGCGGAAAGCACGTCTTCACGCGCGATCCTGTCGATGTCCTTGGCGACCGCTCCGGGCTTCATTGCCGCGAACTGGCGGTCCTGGATGGCGATCAGTTTCTCTGCAATCGCCTTGCGTTCGCCGACCGGGCCGATGACTACAGGGCGCATGATGCGCGAGCTGTAGCCTTCCTTGAAGGGCAGGAGTTCGAGATGCAGGATATCGCCGGTCTTGAGCGGCGTGCCCGTCATATAGCCATGCAGGAAGTTGTTGCCGATCCCTGCCGTAATGATGCCGGCACGGGCGGTATCGGCGCCCTCGGCCATGAAGACGCGATGAACTTCGGCCGCAGCGTCACGCGCGGAGCGGCCCTCGCCGGCGCTCGCGACGGCGGCCTCGATGGCGAGGTCACCGATCCGCGAGGCTTCGCGGATAAACGCGATCTCCGCCAGCGACTTGCGCATGCGCAGGACTTCGAGTACGCCCGAAAAATCAGCGAATTGGGCTGCGGGCAGTGCTGCCTCCAACTGCTTGAAACGCTTGAGCGGCATGCAGTAGGAATCTTCGTCGACACCGATCGTCTTGTCGGCGAAACCGAGCTTGACCGCGGTCGATGCGACGGTTTCAATTGGATCCTCCCAATCGGCGAAAGACACCGACTGAGATACCCAGGAACTGTCGAGGAACGGCCCGAGATCGACGGCGCGCAGCACCATGACCGGCTCACCCTTGAGCGGCACTAGGCAGGCGCGATACATGTTTTCCGAGATCGAGAACCCCGTCAGATAGATAAGGAATTCGCTCTGATCAACGATCAGGAGGTCGATATCCCGGGCAGCCATTTCGGCGCGAACCTTCGTAAGGCGCGCCTGGTATTCTTTCAATTTAAAAATCATGATGTGAACCGGATGCTGTTAGGAACGGCCCTTGCTGCGGGCCGCAAGGATATTTGCGAGAAGAAGGCATACGACCGAAACCAGGATCAGCATGACGCTGACGGCCGCTATCGAAGGATCGATCTGGAAAAGAACCGAATTCCAGATCCGCACCGGCAGCGTCTGGGTCGATGTACCTGCCATGAACATTGCGATCAGCAATTCATCGAATGACGACAGGAAAGCGAAGATGAAGGCCGAAGCGATGCCCGGTGCAATAAGTGGCAGCGTCACCCGCCGGAAAGCGGTAATCCGGTCAGCGCCGAGGCTGAGCGCGGCATTTTCGAGCCTGCCATCGACGCCCTGAAGCGTCGCTGACAGGATGATCGTCGCAATCGGGATCGCCAGGATCGTATGGCCGATGACGATTGCCAGAGATGACGGGATCTGTGGCATGTCGGAGAAGAAGAAGAACATCGCGATCGCAGAGATGATGTTCGGTACGATCATCGGCAACAGGATCAACGCATATACGGCCTGTTTCATGGCGAAGCGGCCGCGCACGAGGGCGATCGCAGCCAGAAGGCTGACGACAATCGACAGGATCGTTGCGCCAAACGCGATCTTGAAGCTCGTCCAGGCAGAATCCAGCCAGGCCGCGCTGCCGAGGATTTCCTCCATCCAGCGCAGGGACAGACTCTGCGGCGGGAAACGGAGATAGTTGCCACTGTTGAGTGCCAGCGGCACGATGATCAGGATCGGGATGGCTAGGAACAGAAGCACGAAGAACGAGATAATCTTGGTGCTCAAGCCGATAGAGCGTGCATTCATAGCTTGGCCTCGAACAGTCGATTGAGCCCGACAAAGCGCTCGTAAATGGCAAACAGGATGAGCGTGCAGACCAGAAGCACGGTGGCGAGCGTGGAGGCGAAACCCCAGTCGAAATAGGTCTCGACCTGACTTTCCACCAGCATCGAGATCATGCTGTCCTGCTGGCTGCCCATCAGTGCGGGGGTGATGAAGAAACCGAGGGCAAGGATGAAGACGAGCAGGCATCCGGCCGCGACGCCGGGAAACGACAGTGGCGCGAAGATGCGCCAGAATGCACGTGTCCGCCCGGCTCCCAGGCTCTCCGCTGCAAGCAGAAGGCTCGTGTCGATGCCACGCATGACGCTGTAGAGCGCCAGCACCATGTAAGGCAGCATGATATAGGTCATGCCGATCGTCACCGCCGTCCGGGTATACATGATCGTCAGCGGCGTATCGATCAAACCCGTCCAGATGAGGAACTGGTTGACGATGCCCTGCGAACCGAGAATGACCATCCAGGCATAAGTCCGCACCAGGACGCTGGTGAAATAGGGCACGATGACGATGATCATCAGCAGGCCGGCAAGCCGTGGCTTGATCTGCGACAGGAGATAGGCGAGCGGATAACCGAGAACCAGCGATGCGATGGTAACCAGCGCCGCGATCTCGAATGTCGACCAGAGGACCTGCAGATAGGCCGGCTCGGCCAGCAGCCTTTGATAGTGCCGCAGCGTGAATTCCGGATCATAGATGCTGCGCGACAGCATGGCGCCGAGCGGGTAGAGAAAGAACAGGCACAGCACCACGAGCGCCGGCAACAGCAGCAGCCATGCTCTTGATTTGTCGGATGAGTTTTCGCTCATGCCGCCTCTCCTCCGGCAACGCACCAGAGTGGCTCTGATCCCCAGCCGATGGTGACTTCGCTGCCCGTTTCCGGTGCCGAACCACCCAGCGTGCCGGCGCCCGACTGGGTCATGATTTCGCTGCCGTCCGGCAATGTGACCGACAGCTTGATCGTATGCCCCAGATAAAGGACGTCGCTGACGCGGCCCTTGAGGGTCGCACCTTGCGCGACGGTCGCGAGCTCACCAAAGCTCACTCGTTCCGGCCGAAGCACTGCGGAAGCCTCTTCACCGATTTTCAAGTCCGGCCGACCCTGACAGCGGATGGCGCTCCCATCTGCAAGGCGCAGCGTGACGGTGTTGCCATCATTGCCTTCCACCTTGCCCTTGAGAAAATTGGACTGGCCGATGAAGCTCGCAACGAAACGGCTGTCAGGCCGCTCGTAAATCGTCTTCGGATCCGCGATCTGGGCGATCCTGCCGTCCTGCATGACGGCAATCTCGTCCGACATCGTCAGCGCTTCCTCCTGATCATGGGTGACGAAGACGATCGTTGCGCCGAGAGAGGCATGAAGGCGTTTGATCTCGATCTGCATATGTTCGCGCAGGTTCTTGTCGAGCGCGCCAAGCGGCTCGTCCATGAGTAGCGCCTGCGGTTCGAAGATGATGGCGCGCGCCAAAGCCACGCGCTGCTGCTGGCCGCCCGAGAGCTGCCGCGGATAGCGGTCAGCCATCTTGCCGAGATGAACCACGTCAAGCGTCTCGCGCACGAGCCGCTCGATTTCAGCCTTCGACCGGCCTCGCATCTCCAGCGGAAATGCGAGGTTCTGGGCGACCGTCATATGAGGGAAAAGCGAGTAGTTCTGGAAAACGACCCCGAGATCGCGCTTGCCCGGCGGCAGGCTGGTGACATCCTTCCCACCGATGCGGATATGCCCGGACGTCGGGAAAGTGAACCCGGCCAGCATCATCAGCGTCGTCGTCTTGCCCGATCCACTCGCACCCAGAAGAGTGACGAAACGGCCCGACTTGACATGAAGATCGAGGTCCTTGACCGCAGCCGACTGACCGTAAAGCTTGGTCACGCCGCAAATTTGAAGTTCTGCGCCTTTTTCCATTACCAGTTCGCTCATCACTGCTCTATTACTTGCTCAGGACCCAAGACTGCCAGCGCGAGCCGACGGTCGAAAGATTGTCGGTCCACCATTCGGGGCTCTGCTCGAATGTCTTCGGGAAGAATTCCGGATTGCTGGGGAGTTTTGCCAGATCTTCCTTGCGAACATGGTCGAAGGCCTTGGTATTGCTCGGGCCATAAGCGATAAACTGCGTGAGCTTGCCCTGAACTTCAGGCTGAAGAGCAAAGTCGATGAAGCGCTGGGCATTTTCGGAATTTGCCGCACCCTTGACCACACCCCAGTACTGAACCTGCTGCTTGGCTTCCGTCCAGTCGATCGCAATCGGGGCGCCGTTGTCGATCAGCGCTTGGGCGCGACCGTTCCAGATGCCGCCGATGACGGCCTCCTTGAGCTCGAGCATCTGTGCCGAAACGGCACCGGTATCCCACCACTTGACGACACTGGACTTGATCTTGTCGAGCGAGGCGAAGGCGCGGTCGATGTCGAGCGGATAGAGTGCATCCTTGGCAACGCCATCGGCAAGCAGCGCGAATTCCAGCTCGGCTGCACCGGACTTCTGGTCCGCAAGCGTGCGGGCACCCGGGAACTTCTGCACATCCCAGAATTCCTGCCAGCCGCGCGGATGCGAGCCGGTTGCGAAGACTTCCGTATTATAGGCAAGTACGGTCGCGAAATAGAGGTTGCCGACCATGTTGGGACGACGGACCGTTGCCTGGATGTCGTCCGGCTTGGTGAAGGTCATCTTGTCATAGGCGATCGACTGGAGGGCGCCGATACGATCGAGCGACATCAAAGCGACGTCGACCAGATCGACGACATCGATGCGCACCTGGCGGGCCTCGACCATGGCGCGAACCTGAGCGGCGGTTGCAGGCTGAACGGCAACCTTGATGCCGGTCTCGGCAGTAAAGGGCTCATAGATCGCCTTGGTCATGGCCGCCTCATAGGCTCCGCCCAGACCACGCACCACGACCTGACCTGCATCGGCGCGCACATACGGTGCATAAAGGCCGGACGCACCGGCGCCCACACCGAAGACGGCAGCAGACTTAAGGAAGCTGCGGCGGCTCGGAGCCACACTGAAAAGCTGATCGGATTTCTTATTCATTCTTATTCCCCTTTAGGATTGATTGAAAGTGACGTGAATATCAGCCCTGCTTGTCCGGGTCGGATCGCGGGGCAGAAGCGTTGAGTGACCGGGCTGTAGGCAGGCCACGGCTCCAAAGGCCAAGCTTGGCCAGCATCTCATCGGCCTGGCGCAGGCGCTCGGTGCTCAGCGGGTCTTTGGCCATGCACATGGCGGTCAAGGCGTCGGCGATGGCAAATGTCCCAGCCTGGCTCCACCAGACCGCTGAAGTGCTGCGGGCAGCAAAAAGCGAATGATCGGCGATATGAGCCAAAGGCGAGGTCAGCTTGTCGGTGATCGCCACCACCGTTGCACCCACCTGCTTTGCTGCCGCGAGAATATCTAATGTGAATGGCAGATAACGGACATAACCGATGCCGATCACAACATCACCGGGACCGATGGAGCGGAAGCGCTCGGCAAGATCCCCCTGCTCGACATTCACGATCTGTACCTTATCCAGGCACTGGTTGAGATGCATCGATACATAGGCCGCCAGTGGATAGGAGGTACCATGGCCGCTGACCAGTACCCTGCGCGCGCCGACCAGTGCATCGACAATTTTCTCAAAAGTCTCATCCGAATTCATCTCGCCGGTGCGCTGAACGAGATCCATCGAGACGGCCTGAACCTGTTCGCGCACGCCACCAGACGTGGAGCCGCCGGCCTTGCGTGCCATGCCGCTCGATCCCTCGAGGTCAAGTATCTCGCCCCGCAGCGCTTCGCGCATCTCGAGGAAGCCGGCGAAGCCGACGGCTTTTGAGAAACGAACAACGGCCGCGTCGCTTTGCGCTACAGCGGCGGCCAGTTGCCTGGCAGTCATGAATGCCACCGCATCCGGATGCTCTACAATGTACTGAGCGATATTCTGCTGAGCTTTCGTGAGGTCGCCGAAGCGATCCCTAACCTGATCCACAGTGCGCAATGTCACATCCGCTACATATTTTTTTGTTTTTGTAGCATATACAACATACAGTCAAATGCAATAGGCGTGAGCAACCGTGTCCAGAAGTTCGATCGTCTTTCGGAAACGACAAAACTGACTACCTGTTCAAGCGTTTTCGAGATTACCGGCACGAGAAAGAAAGGAGAACGATATGCTTCTCGTTAATGCGTTCCACTTTGGAAATGGCCGGGTGGCGCGATCACCGGACTATCTTGCCTCGGCCGGCTAAGCAAACCGCACTTCGGTCCTGTTCTAATCCGGCTGGCGCATGGCCGCGACAAACAACCCACGGCGCATTGAACACTCAATCGGGGATTAAGCGTTTTCGAAGCTGCTCAAATGACGAGAAACCTTGCCTCACACCCTTAGCGCGTTACAAGTAGTCATTTCTTCACGCGCGAGCCACTTCCGTGCCCCCTTGAAAGACGTGGAGTGGAGCCGGGCTAGCCGTCTGTTGGTCCGATAGGCCATCACGATTCCATGCTACTGCCAATTAGACCAGCGTTTTCCTGTACTGGCCTTGCCCATAGAGGAGAGGACGCGCATTTTCTTTTGTCACAGCTTCGCGGATGGTCGCGCATATAATCGTGTGGCTACCGAATTCCATGATGTTTTCCACGTCACAAACGACGACAGCAAGAGCATCTTCGAGACAAGGTAGCTCGTGTGGTCCATTCCGCCACCGCTCCTCTCCAAACTTTTCGTCACCTTGAAATCCGCTACGTCCGGCGAGGCAATCGGCGTCCTCCTCTTGACCTTCCGCCAGGTAGTTAACGGTGAACGACCCGGCTTCAACAATTGCCGCACGAGCCGTCGTTTGGCGATTGAGACAGACTAGAAGCGATGGCGGAGAATCGGACAGAGAGCACACGGCAGTGACCGTACAGCCTGCGCGATTTCCGACAGCGCCCGTGGCCACGATGGCAACCGAGGAAATCGGACTGCGCATAATCTTGCGAAAGAGAGTGGCATTGATCGGCTGAAACACCGAAGTCTCCGTGTTGGCCACGGGGGTCATTTGAGAACCTCACCTTCATCTGATGCAAGGTGCGCGTTGGAAATCCGCAAGACCTCGCTGAAGTGTTTCTGGATTACGCGTTCGGCATCAATCGGATTTCTCTGCACCAGTGCGCTTGCCAGCTCGATATGATGGACCTGTAGATAACCTCTCTCTGCGGCCGTGGGTGAAATCCCAACAGCCGAGAAAGAGTACTCGTAGAACTCCTCAATCAGATGCAGCAGCCGACTGCTTCCCGAGGCTTGTGCGATCGAGAGGTGAAACTCACGATCATTCTCCGAGCGCGTTCTGTCGTCCGGCGTTCCGCCTTGTACTGCCTCACAACAACGTCGCAGGATCTGCGAGAGCTCCTCATCAGTGGCATTTTCGCATGCCAGCCTCGCAGCCGCAGATTCGAGCGCCTGACGAATAACGAGAATTTCGCCGAGCTTCTTGCCAACCTCGGCGACGATGACGCCGCCATTGATCTGGCGCAGAACCAGCCCCTCGCTTTCGAGCCGGGAGATTGCCTCACGCACCGGTGTTCGGCTGACCGCAAGGCGGCTCGATAGCTGCGTCTCGACCATTCGGGTCCCGGCCGGAATGCTTCCGCGCAGGATCTGGCGCCGAAGCTCGCGATGAACATGGAGAACTACAGGTTCCCGTTCGACTGGGATCGTCTCTTCTTCGCCGCTGTCTTCAATGCTGGACGTGTCGGTCATCACGGTCCTCTGTCACGATTGCCGTTGCTTTGACTGCTTCTGAACCCAGGCCACCAACCACAGGCCGAGGACGGAGACGACAGTCATGAATGTCGATACCGCGGCAATCGTCGGATCGATCGTCTGCTGAACATTGACCCAGATCTGCCGCGGAAGGGTAGGTTCGGTCAGCCGGGTCAGGAACAGGCTGAGAATGATATCGTCGAACGAGGCAACGAAGGCAAATAGTCCGCCGCCCAGGATGGCGGGGCGAAGGTTGGGCAGAGTGACAAGCCAGACGGCCTTGACGGGCGACGCGCCGAGGCTACGCGCAGCCCACTCCAGACGCCTGTCGAACCCGTAGAGGGATGCAGTTACGATCATGACGACGTAGGGGATGGCGATGATACTGTGAGCAACGACCAGCGCGCCGGTCGTGCCGAGTATCCTAAGGCGAACGTAGAGAAAATAAAGCCCGACCGCGATAATGATCTTGGGCAGGATCATCGGACTCATCACCAGCATGCGCACAGCTGTCTTCCCGGCAAACCGGTAGCGCACCAAGGCCAGTGCGATAAGGAAGCCGATGACGAGCGAAACCACCGCGGTCAAGGCAGCGACTAAAAAGCTCAGTCGTGTTGCTCGCATCCACATCTCGCTGCCGAAATAGGCCTCATACCATCGCAGCGACAGTCCGGGCGGCGGAAAGCTCAGCATTTCGGTCGGGGTGAAGGACACCGACATGATGATCAGGATCGGTGCGATTAGAACCGCTAGAACCGATGATGAAAAGATACCGAGCGTCAGCCGTGCTGAAAATATACGTCCCATGGTCAAATCCTCACTTCGCTCCGCCCCAGAGCCGTTCGAAATCCAGGAACCGGTTAGCCATAAGCTGCATGCTGCCGGTCACCAGAAGAAGGATGACGGAAAGCGAGGCGGCAAATGTCCAGTCCATCGCCTCATTGATCTGAATGGCGATCATCAGCGGCAATGTGGTCTGGCTCGGCCCGCCGAGCATTGCGGGCGTGATGTACATACCGATCCCCAGCATGAAGACCATGTAGCAGCCGGCGAGCACTCCGGGGCGCGTCAGCGGCAGGAACACATGGCGAAACGCCGCTGACGGACTGGCACCGAGATTTTGAGCGGCCAACAGGAGGTTACGATCGATGCCGTTCATGACGCTGTAGATGCTCAGGATCATGTAGGGCAGAAGATAGTAAGACAGCGCAAAGATCACGGCGGTGTTGGTGCCGATGAAGGCAAGCGGCGTGTCGATAAGGCCGAAGTTCAAAAGAGCATTGTTCAGGATGCCCTGGCGGCCGAGGATAACCATCCAGGCATAGGTTCGCACCAAGCCGCTGCTCCAGAACGGGATCAATACGAAGGCCATAAGCAGGACGGCCCAGCTGCGATTCATCGTCACCAGCCAGTAAGCGACCGCATACCCGCATATCAGCGTGATCACCAGCGTGATCAAGCCGAGAAAGGCTGTATAGGCCAGGACCATCCAGTAAGCAGGCTCCTCCAGGAACATCTGGAAGCCGACAAGCGTGAACCCGTTGTCGTCATGAACCGACTGCCAGAAGATCCGCAGCAGTGGATAGCCAAAGAATAGTGCATAAAAGATCAGGACGGGAATGAGGAAGAGCGGAAACCGCCCTCCCTCCTTCGCCCTTGTCTTGGGTGGAGCGGCCGCCGGCGCGACCGCATCCCTCGCGTGGGCTGTCATGTCCACCATGTCAGCGGACCCCGAGCCTCGCCCAGCCGCGGGCGATGTCCTGGCGATGCTCGCCCAGCCAGCCGGTATCTGCGACGCGGCCCAGTTCGGCCGTAGCAGGGTTGCCGGGAAGAAGCGGTGCTACGTCGGGTTCGATGAACTTGTAGGCATCGGTATTGATCGGGCCGTAATTGGTTGGCTTGGCGAGCGCTGCCAGGCGCTCTGGATCACAAACCCACTTCAAGAAATTGCCGGCCGCCTCGACATGGGGTGCACCCTTGGGAATGACGAAGAAGTTTGGAAAGCGAAGATGCTGGTTCCAGTTGATGGCGACGGGCTTGCCTTCGGCGATCAGGGGCACCATACGACCGTTCGGGATGACGATCATGTCGACTTCGCCATCGGCAAGAAATTGCACGACCTTCGCGTAGCCGTCCGAAAATACCATGTTGTCGCCAAGTTCTCCGATCTTGTCGAACGCCTTGTCGATTTCGAACGGGTAGAGTTTGGCAAGGTCGGCATTTTCCGTCATCGCAGCCTGCTCCACCGGCGGGCGCGTCGCACCGATCGAGCCTCGCTTGCCTGGGAAAGCCTCGACATTCCAGAAATCGGCCCAGCCCTTCGGCGCCTGAGGATAGGTCTTGGTATTGTAGGCCATCACCATCGCCCACTGGATCGTGGGAAAGGCATAGGGATGGCGCATATCCTCGGGAATGCCCGCCTTGCAGCTCTGCGGGACCGCATCCCAGTCGATCGGCTCGAGCAAGTCGGCCTTTGCCAGCGCGTTCACCGAATCCGCCGAGAGATCGACGAGGTCGGCTTCAACATTGCCGGACTGGATCATCACGCGAAGGTTGGCGAAATTGTAACCCGCAGCCTCTGTCACCTTCACGCCTGTCGCTTCGGCATAGGGCTTGAACCAGAACTTGCTCTGGTTCTCCTGATAGTTCCCGCCCAGCGAAAGGATTGTCAGGTCTTCCGCCGAAGCCTGCGCGACCGGCAGAAGGAGGGCGGCGACCGCACCAGTAGCGAGCATGGTTCGGCGAAGGTCGTGTCTGCTCATTTTCAGTTCCCCTGTTATGGCGATCATGACGGCGATCGCCGTTACCGCTCCCGTCAGGATAAAAGGATCCGGGCATTCTGCGGCTCGAAGCCGATCCAGAGCGGAGCGCCCGCGCTGACGTCGACTCCCACGCCCCTATTCGGGCGGCGGACCCTCAATTGCTGGCCATCGGCCAATTCCACGGTGTAGATGATGCTTTCACCGAGATAGAGCTGGGATTTGATCCGGCATGCGATCGCGTTTGCGATGTCGGCAGCATTGGTCACCAGCCTCAGTCGTTCGGGACGAATGAACACCGAAACGGCTGCTCCGTTGGAGACATGCGGTTCGGCAACGACCCTGCACTCTTGCCCGGCAACCATCACCGACGTCACGCCGGGCTCCTGAGAGGCTACATTCGCGTTGAGGAAGTTGGATTCGCCGATGAAGTTGGCGGTAAAGCGGTTGGCCGGTACTTCGTAGGTCTCACGTGGCGAGGAAAAGCTCGCAATGCGCCCATCCTCCATGACCGCGATGTCGTCCGACATCGTCAGCGCCTCTTCCTGATCGTGGGTGACGTAGACGACCGTCAATCCGAGATCTGTCTGGATGCGCTTGATCTCCTCCTGCATCTGCAGGCGAAGACGTCGGTCGAGAGCGCCCAGCGGCTCGTCCATCAACACCAGGGACGGGCTGAACACTAGCGCTCTTGCCAAGGCGACACGTTGCTGCTGGCCGCCCGAAAGCTGGTTCGGATAGCGTTCGGCAAAGTCCGCGAGGCCGACCATTTTCAAGAACTCGCGAGACTGCTCCTGCGTCCGGCGTTTCTCGACTCCGCGCATCTTCAATGCGAAACCGACGTTGTCGAGCACCGTCAGATGCGGGAAGAGCGCATAATTCTGAAAGACCATGCCGATATCGCGCTTGTGCGCCGGCAGGGACGTGACGTCCCTGCCGTTGATCTTGATCGCCCCGCTTGTCGGCTCGACGAAGCCGGCAATCATCATCAGTGTCGTCGTCTTGCCGGATCCCGATGCCCCGAGCAAGGTAAGGAAACGGCCCGGCGTCAGGTCGAGGTCGATGCTGCGCACGGCGGTCGAAGTCCCGAAATCCTTGCGCAGGGCTTCAAGCGATAGCGATGCCCCCTGCACATTCGACCTTGCTGCCAAGTCAACCCGAGCGTTCATCCTCAGCCAGCCTTTGCCGTTGCGTCCGGGCCGAGGCCGAGCTGCGCCCAGGTCCTGGTCGGACCGATGTCGCCGTACTTCTGCTTCGGCGCGTAACGGCCATCGACCGTCGCATCCGCGACGAGACGGATGAGTTGGCTGTCTCGCGTATGCAGCGACGCAGCGCGAATGTCGCGCCAGAACATCTCCAGCGGCATCGTGTTCAAAAGCGCGCGCGTGCCAATAATGTCGAAGGCCTTGGTGGCAACAGCCAGGGCAGTCTCCCGGGCCGTATGGTGAGCGCTCAGGGACGCAAGCGCCGCGTCACCCCATTTCTCCGCTTCCCAGAGTCTCGTCGCCAGCATCGCTGAACCGGAGGCAGCCTGGATTGATGCCGCCATTTGGCCGACCTCCACCATGAGGCCATCCTCGTTGCGCAGGAATGGTCGCTTGCGCATCGTCTCGAGCACGCAGTCGAAGGCGCCGCGGGCACTTCCGATCAGATGAAACGCCTGGGACAGTTCGAGCGTATACGGATCCTTGGTGACGAAGTCGGCCGGCTCACCGAGAACATTCTTCCAGGGGATGAATACGTCCTTGAGGGTCGCGCTCCAACTGACGGTTCCGCGCAAGCCGATGATCTTGTCCCAGCCGTTTTCATTGAAGACGAGGCCTTCGCTGCCGGCTTCGACGATCGAAAGCGTCAATCCGTCTCGGCTCGTTTCCGCGCCGGGCGCGATCGACCAGTAGAGCAGATATTTTGCGACCGGACCGTTCGAGCAGAAATGCTTGGAGCCGCTGGCAAGGAAGCCGCCGTCGACCGGCTGCATGCCGGCGTTGAAGAACAGTCGCGTTTTGGTATCTTTGCTGGCGACGCTTTCCTGGTGGTTGATCTCGCTGCCGAGCGATCCCATCAACACGCCGTTTTGCACCACGTCGCCCAGGATCCGCTGCTTTTGCTCCTCGTTGCCAAGGCGCGCAACCGCACCGCACTGATGATAGTGGATGATCAGGTTCCAGCCGGTGGTGGAGCAGGCGCGCGAAATAGCCTCGGTAACGATATAGCAGCCGAAATGGGCATTGCCGGATTCCGGCGCTTCACCACCGTAAGCCTTCGGCACGGCGAGCTTCAGAAGGCCGGCTTCCCTCAGGAGCGCCATGTTCTCGTCGGTGAACTGAGCAGTTGCATCGAATGCTCGATCTGAGGCCTTGATTTTCGCCGCAACCTCATTGGCCACATCGAGCCAGCGTTGCTGCTCATCTGTCAAACTCGTCCACATCACTTCTTCCCTCGCATTATCCGCGACTGACAATCATCAAATTTCCGCACGCTGCATGCAGAAAGTCAACCGAGCAAATGCACAAATTTTCCAATTTTCCTATAAATGACTATAAAATGCGCACTGTTTTCTCTTCTTGGCGATAAAGTCGACCAAATAACGCAAACTATGCATTTTATTTGTGCAACTTCATATCAGTTCTATTTTTTAATTCTGCACTCTTGATCTTTGTCAGCTTCAATGTGAAATTTTCTGCATGCAGATTACGAGGATTGACGTGTCGCCCGAAAGCAAACTGCCCCCTACGACGCAAATCATGCTGGCAAGGCTGAGGAATTTGATGCTGCAGGAAGGGATCGATGCGGTCGTCATCGGCCCGAGCGCCAGCTTCCTGCAGCTTGTTGGACGCAATGCCAACCTCACGGAGCGGATGGTGGCGGTCGTGGTTACGCGCGACAACGCCTATATCGTCGTTCCCCGACTGCAGGAGCCTCTCTATACGCACCTTCCGCTGGAGAGGGTTGTATGGGACGAGCACCAAGATCCCACCGCTGCTGCATGCAAGATCTTGTCTGGCGAAGGCTGCCGCATTATCGGTGTAAATCGCGAGTTCTGGTCAGGGTTTCTGCTGCGCATGCAGACCGCGGCCCCCGACCTGACCTTCAAGACCGCGCAGGCTCTCGACCTGATGCGTGCCATCAAGACCCGAGGCGAGATCGAGGCAATGCGGCGGGCGGCCCATCGTATTGACGAGGTCTGGCGGCGTTTTATTGCAGATCACCCGGTGCTGACCGGAAAGACGGAGCTCGAGCTTCGCAATGCCATCGGCACATTGATGCAGGAGGAAGGCTTCAGCCATACCGCCTGGATCGACGTCGGCGCCGGCGCAAACGGCGCCTCTTCCCTGCATCACGGCTCCGACTATGTGATCCGGTCAGGCGACCCGATCGTCTTTGATTTTGCGGGGGTCTTCGAAGGCTGGTACGCAGATATCTGCCGCGTCGCATGCGCCGGATCTCCGGAACAGGAGTTCCTTGACGCCTATCAGATCCTGCTCGAGGCGCAGGAGGCGGCTTTCCAGGCAATTCGCCCGGGTGTGCCGGCAAGCACACCGGACGAGGCCGCACGCTCGGTGTTGACGAAGGCAGGCTATGGAGACGCGTTCACGCACCGTGTCGGCCATGGAATAGGCCTTGACGCCCATGAGGAGCCCTATCTCGTGCGCGGCAGTGATTTGAAGCTCGCAGTCGGCATGGTGATGTCCGACGAGCCGGGTATCTATCTTGCCGGACGCTGGGGCATGCGTGTCGAGGACATCGTCGCCCTGACCGATGATGGTCCGGTCCGTCTCAACCAGGCTTCCCGCTCCCTCGCACTACAGAAATGACATCCATGACGCAGCTCACATTTCCCCCTGCATTTTCCGTCGACGAATTCCAGGCCCGCATTTCGGCCCTACGCGCCATCATGGACCGGCGTCGCGTCGATCTCCTGGTCATCGATCAGTTCGAGCATATGGTCTATTTCGGAGGGCACCTGCCGACGGCTGCCATGTACCAGGCGCTGCTGGTCCCCTTGTCCGGCGAACCGGTGGCGGTTATCCGTGCGCTGGACGCTCCGGTGTTCAATGAAACGAGCTGGCTTTCTCAGTGCGTGGCCATCGGCGATTCCGAAAACCCGCTCCAGGTCGTTGCCGAGACGATCGTGGCCGGAGGACACGGCGCCTCCACGATCGGGATCGAGCGCGACAGCCACTTCATGACAATCAATCGTGCGCTTGAACTCGAGACACGCCTGCCAAATGCTAAGTTCGTCGACTTCTCGGGCGTCATGTGGGAGATGCGGCAGGTCAAGTCGCCCCTGGAACTTGCTTGCCTTCAGGTAGCTGCGGAGATTTGTGACAGGGCAACCGCTGCGGGTTTCGAAGCCGCGGCTGCAGGGGTGAACGAACGCGAGGTCACTGCGGCGATCACCGCCGAGGCCTTGCGGACGGGCGCCGACAATACCCGCTTGGTCCTGATGGCGTCGGGACCTCGCTCGGCCGCCTTGCACGGGGCCCTTGGGCACCGCATTCTGGCGGATGGGGATGTCCTGCATGTGGAAATGGTTCCGCATTTCCGCGGATACACCTCCCGCATCATGCGCCCTAAATCGATCGGCGCGCCGACGGATGAGCAATTGCGCGTCGCCGAGACGATGATTGCAATTCAGGATCGGCAGTTCGAGGCTATGAAGCCCGGCGCAGATGCGAAGGATGTGGATCGCATCCTGCGGGAGGGCATTCTTTCCGCCGGGCTGCGCGCCAGTTATACGAACGTGACCGGATATACGCTCGGCCTTGTCTTCATCCCCCGCACCAGCGATTTCACCCGCGTCTTTCTGGCCGACAGCGACTGGCGCCTGGAGGAAAACCAGGTCTTCCACATGTATGCATGGGCGGGCGGCATGGCCTTCAGCGAGACCGTGGTCGTCACGCCCGAGGGCGGCAAATGCCTGACGAAGATGGAACGGCGGCTCTTCAATTGAACCTATCCGATGAGAGGACGAGTACCATGACCGCGGACAGCAAACAGATCATCTTCGACTATTATCGCAAGGTTTGGGAAGAGCACGACGTTGATGCCATCCCCACGCTCTTTGCCGAAAGCTATGTGAACCATGCCGGCGCGCGGGGGACGTTGAAGGGCCCCGATGGCATTCTCGCGAACTACCGATCGCTGAAGGAGGCTTTCCCGGACGTCGCGTTCACCCTTGACCTGGTGTTGTCGGAGGGAAGCCGGGTCTGCGCCTACTATACGATGACCGGCACCCACACGGGCATGTTCATGGGGATCGCTCCGACCGATAACGCGGTCAAGGTTCCCGGGATCGGCATCTACGAGGTGCAGAACGGCATGATAGCCGAAAGCTGGGTGGTTCGGGATTCTCTTGTCCTGCTTCGCCAGCTAGGGGCTGACGTCACAACAAAACCGGCATGAGATCGATACCTGACGGTTTTGTCGCCGACCTGATGGCGCTTCTCGAAATCCCGGGTGTTGCAGTCTGGGAGCACGGGCGCACCGATCTCGATCGCGCCGCTGCCTGGCTAGGGTCTCGGCTGGAACGCGCCGGCTTGCAGGCACGGCTGCTCGACGACGGCATCTCACCACCCTTCGTCTATGCACAGACAGAGATCCGGCCGGACAGACCAACGCTTCTTCTCTATGGCCATTATGACGTCCAGCCTGCCAGCCTCAAGGACGGGTGGACGACGGATCCATTCAAGCCCGATATTCGCAATGGACGGATCTACGCTCGCGGCGCGACCGACCAGAAGATGAACCTTCTGCTGCCTGTCTTCGCCCTGGAAGAGGCCGACCTTTTCGGACTGCCTTTCAATATCAAGGTCTTTTATGAAGGCCAGGAGGAAATCTTCAGTCCAGGCCTTGAGGCTGCACTCCTAAGATACAAGGACCTGCTGCGGAGCGATGCGGTCTTCAGCACCGATGGCTGGCAATCGAGCGCCGACCTCGGAGACGTCCGCTTGGGCCTGCGCGGCTTCTGCGGGCTGGAGGTCGAGGTTCACGGCGCCAACAAGGACCTTCACTCCGGTTCGTTCGGCGGCGCAGTTCCCAATCCGGCACAGGCCCTGGCGCGCGCCCTCTCTCGCCTGCATGACGACGATGGAATGATCACGGTTCCGGGCTTCATGGACGACGCAACGCCGCTGACGGAGGCGGAGAAGACATTTCTGGTCGCACAACCGTTCGACCGGAAGGCTTGGCTGGCCCTGACGGGACTGGCCGAGGGTGATGCGCCCGATCGACTCGAGCTTCAGACACGGATGGGGCTTCGTCCCACGATGGAGATCAACGCGCTGGAGTCCGGCAACTATCTGGGAGGGTTCCGGACGATCGTGCCTTCATCCGCCCGCGCCCGGATATCCTGCCGGTTGGTCCCGGGGCAGGAGCCCGACATTGTCAGCGGATTGCTTTCGGATTTCATCGATCGCGCCATACCGAAGCGCTTTGCGCGACAGATCAGACCATTGCCGGGCACGTCCCGTCCCTATCGCATCGCAGCGGATGATCCCTTTCAAGGACTGGCGGCGAGAATACTCGCCGATGTCGACGGCCAACCGCCACGGTATTCCTACTCTGGCGGGAGTATTCCGATGCCGGGCGCGATCGCTTCGGTGCTTGGTGTCGGCACTACCATTTTCGGCTTCGGCCTTCCCGACGAAAACATGCACGGCGTCGATGAGTTCTGCAGACTGACGGACATAGAAAGAGGCATGGCCGCCTGGCGGCTCCTCCTCGGCCGTCCATCCACGATGGCGGTTTGACGGCGCTTAATTCCGACGTGAAATAGACAGCTGCCGTGGACCTGCCGCCTCGGACAGCGAAAATGACGGAGAGCTGTGACGAGCGGCGTCTTGTCCGTTTCCAGATGCAGATAGGCGCCTACAAATTGCAGATTGAGGCGGCTGGTTTTGACGGTACTTTATTGGCGCGTCGGATCCACGTTCGCGGTTTATGGTTCGCTGCGAAGCGGCCGATTGATGTCGATAGTTCACAGAATTTTTTCTGCCCTGAAATTCCAAAAACCTATAGTAAAATCAAGAGACTAACATTTTAACGGACCTGGTCACGGCGACTGGAACTGAAAAGGAAGTTTTCTTTAGTAAAATCAACTACTTAGGATAGAAAAAATATTAGTGTGGGGCAGAAACGGATAAAAAAGGCGGCTATGGCGTAGTTTCGGCAGTCTCACGTCTGCCTAACGCCTTCCCTCCCCTCTCTTTAGTTTGGAGCCGTCTTATCAATGCGGTTGTCCCAGTGCCGCGGAGGACGGACGGCTAGTCTCAAGTGTCTTGCTCTGCAGCGACGCCGAGCCTAGTGATGTCGCACGACTGTCATCCCCGATTTGCGACCCCTCTGTGTGGGATCAGCCGTCGCTCCGGTATCGTGTCGAAGGCGACGTCGAGCTTGTCGAGATGAAGGCAAGAACCTCATCGGCTGGCATGGCCTTACCAAAAAGATAGCCCTGCCCATACTCGCACCCAAGAAGTTTCAAATGCTCGTACTGGCTTTCGCGCTCGATCCCTTCAGCGGTGGTCTCCACACCCAGGCCTTGTCCGAGGCCGACGATCGACTTAACAATCTTCGCCTGCTTTTCGTTGGCCTCGAATGAACTGACGAAGCTTCGGTCGATCTTGATCTTGTCAAACGGAATATTCGAAAGCTGCGACAGACTCGAGAAACCAGTGCCGAAGTCATCCAGCGCAATTCTGATGCCAGCCGTTCTCAATTCAACAACGACGGCCATCGCGGCATCAAGATCGCGCACAACCGCGCTCTCCGTCACCTCGATCTCAAGGCGTTCTGCAGGTAACCCGGTCTCCAATAGGATCTTGATGATCCGCGATCCGAGCAGGCGATCTTTAAGCTGTGTGGGCGACAGATTGAAAGCGAGGTAGGTGTCACTCGGCCATAATGCGGCATCCAGACATGCTTGGTGGAGGAGTTGCTCCGATAGCTCCGTGATCAGTCCAGCTTCCTCAGCAACCTCGATGAAGGTCATTGGTGGAATCGAGGTGCCGTCTTTCAGCGTCCAACGAGCGAGTGCTTCAAAACCTAGAACAACTCCTGTTTCCATACCAATAACTGGTTGGTAATGAGGGCGAATGTCACGGTTGCTGATTGCGGCGCGCAGTTTCTTCTCAATTTCCACGCGCTCATCCAGGACGGTTCGCAGGCTCGGATCATAGATGCAGATCGTGTTCCGGCCCTTGCGTTTGGCCGCGTACATAGCCAGATCAGCGTGCTGCATCGCCTCCTCAAAACAACTTATGGAGGGGAGCGGGGCAACGCCGATCGAAGCGCCAACATCCACTTGAATACCAGCGATGACCATACGGTCGCCTAAGACCTGTAGGAGGCGGTCGCATAATTGCGTTGCACCGTCACCAGTGGACGGGGTGACAAGTAAAAACTCATCGCCTCCCAGGCGAATGATGACCTCCGATGGGAAGGCTTCAATCATGCGCTCACTGAGCGTTACAAGCAATTCGTCTCCCCCGTGATGACCCACGAGATCGTTTACTTTCTTAAAACCGTCGAGATCGATGGCGATGACGGCGCCACTGTTGAGGATTCCCCAGTTACCATCTTTGAGCCGGGCTTCCAGGAAATGGCGATTTGCCAACCGTGTCAACGGATCATGATATGCGAACCAAACAGCCTCCTCCTCGGCTCTGCCGCGCTGCCTCGTCTCCCTTTTCAGTTCCGCGAGACGCCGACCGGCATAAATAAATCCCATGAGGCCCGCCGTCAAAAGGGCCAGCAAGGCTTCGTCCGCCTGCCAATCTTCGTGCTCTTCTAAGAACCCGACTAGGAACTCGAACGCATTGAAGTGATGGGCTAAGCCGAAGACCACGAGCCCAGCAGCTGTTAGGATCAGGCCATCACGTATCGCCGCGTTCTTCAAGAAACCCATGTCGTTTTCCACTCGTAAGCCACTCGTCCGAGAATATTCGCAATTGCTTTCGAATTCGTTCGGATGAGGCAGTGGTGGCGTTAGCCCAGCCGTAGACGGCAGACATCTCCATATAGCGATTGCGTGGAAATGGGTTCGCCAACGATCTATTGGTCGCTACTTTACCGGACATGAGCGACCCGCTAATCCCTCGCCGACCCGGTTCAGTCCCGTCGAAGTGAGGCAACGTCCGAGGGGCGGCATCTGTGACACGGCTCCAAGTGAACCGCCATCGAGTATCAGCTATTTACGGCTTCCTTCAGCGCCTTGGCGGGCTGAAACACGAGCTTTTTCGACGCCGCGATCTTGATCGTATCGCCGGTCGAGGGATTGCGACCATCACGTTCCGGCCTGTCCTGGACCTTGAATTTTCCAAAACCGTTCAACGAAACTTCCTCGCCTTTTGACGCCGCTTGCGAAATGCTTTTCAGGACATCTTCGACAATGGCTTTGGCCTGGATTTTCGTCAGCCCGTGTGCCTCGGCAAGGCCTTCAGCCAGATCGTTCGTACTAATGGCCATTTGTTATCCTCCCTTAGTGGTTCGACGGTGCATGCTATCGTAAGCACGGACCGCCGTCGTGACCGAATATTTAGTCGAGCGTGGCCAGGAAACTCTGCAGCATTTCATTGAATATGTGATGTTGCATCCAATGGGGACCGTGACCGGCGCCAGCAAGACGCAACGGGCGGTCGGTCCACAACTTTGCGTAGTTCAGCGAGTCGATATAGTCGAGATTGATCACCGGATCGTCTGCGCCATTGACGATCGCCAGCGGCACGGTTGACCTTTGGACGAGATCGCGCTGATCGATCTGCGTTCCGGCAAGCACGGCTTCCACCATATATTGCCGCGAGCGCCCGTCCGTGCGGCGAACGGCAGAGGTGTAGAACAGATCGCGCTCGGCTCCAGGTCCCAGCGCCATGGCAACCACGCCTTCAATTTGTTCGTCCGTGAGGACCGGATCGCCAGTATATGCCATTTCAGGGTTGGGCAGAAAGCCAAGCTGCGCACCTTCCGGTCCGGGCGGAATAGGTGGGGTGCCGAAGATCATTACGCCAGCAACGTCGTCTAATCGCGCCACAAGGTCCAGGGCAATATGCCCGCCCAGAGAATGCCCCAGGATAGCAACCCTCTCGATGCCGAGCTTTGCTAGTACTTCGACTACTGCTTCGGCATAACCGCCAAAGCAATATGTGCGCCGAGGATCGACCGCGTCGGAGGATACACCGTGTCCGGGCAGGTCCAGTGATATGAGCCGCCGCGTCTCTGCCAGGGCCTGCTTCTGAAACACGAACATTTCCTTGCACCCCGAATTGCAATGCAGCATCAAAAGCGGCGTCCCGCTGCCTCCAACATCGCTAACTGCGACCCGCCCGTGGGATGTTTCAATAACTGTCTGCTTTTCCATGCGTTTAATCCGAATTCCTGTCGTTCTGCTGCGGTTCGTCCTTCTGATGATAGGAAGACAGCAAGAAAATGGCACCGTTCGATGGCGCCTCGAATTCGCACCACAGCATCGAGCTATCCTGAATTCGATTGGGATCGCTGGCGGCAGCGCGAGTGGTGAGCCCACCGCGAAGCTCAGGCACGTCTGGGATTCCTAAGCACTGGCACCGTCGTGACCCGTGATGAACCATATACCTCCTCCGGATCTTGCGCGACATTGCGCCGCTGCGTTTCGAACGCCGCGACAACCTCTGGCAAAATGACTGGATCGTCATTTGGGACCGAAGGACGTCAGAGATGGGATTTTTGCTGGCATGCGGAAACTGGATGGAAAGCGCGGTAAGCAGCGATGCTCAATCCGCCGCCGGTTTAAATGCGGCGCGAAGGTCTTCGCTGGAAAATGGCTTTGACACCAAGGTTACCCCCGCTGGCAATCCTTCGGGAAGTTCATGCCGACCACTGGCTATAATAATCCCAAGGCGCGAATGCATCTCTCTCGCCTTGACGACCAGCGTCTCTCCACTCATGCCCGGCAGCCCCAAGTCTGTAACGAGGAAGTCGAAGTGGCCTTCCTGTAACATCTCAATCGCCTGTTCGCCACTACCCGCTTCTGCCACCTGATGGCCGTCGTCCGCGATCATGTCGCAGATGTCCATCCGGATCAGCACGTCGTCCTCGACGACCAGGACCTTGAACCGACGCCCTTGGGCTTCCGGTGACACCGGAATCTCAGGCTCTGCCGTAATCGCTGCTGCCTGAGGTTGTCGGGCCGGCAGAACCTGACGGATCTTCCTCGCCAGAGCGTCGCGGGTGTACGGCTTGGAAATTAGTTCCACGCCTGCATCGAGCCGCCCATGATGGACGATCGAATTTTCCGTGTAGCCTGAAGTGAAGAGGACTGACAGGTTTGGTAGCCGCTCTTTGGCTTTGCGTGCCAGTTCCGGGCTTTTGAGTGCGCCGGGCATGACGACATCGGTGAACAACAGATCAATAGGAACGCCGCTTTCAATCACGGAAATCGCACTTTGAGGATCCGATGCTTTCAGAATGCTGTATCCGAGATCCGATAGCAGCTCGATGACGGTGTCGCGGACGTTGTCATCGTCCTCGACGACCAGAATGGTTTCCGACCCGCCGAGCGAAGGACCGACGTCTTGCCTGATTTCCACGTCTTCGGCGGCCGCCGTCTTCGGAAGGTAGAGCTTTACGGTCGTCCCGTGGCCCGGCTCGCTATAGATCTTCACATGCCCGTTCGACTGCTTGACGAAGCCATAGACCATCGAAAGTCCAAGTCCGGTGCCCTTCCCTTCGGCCTTGGTGGAAAAGAAAGGCTCGAAGACCTGCTCTATGACGTCGGGCGTCATTCCGGCACCGGTATCGGTGACCGCCAGCATGACGTATTGGCCAGGCTCGACCTCCGCATGGCGCGCCGCATAGGCGTCGTCCAAAAAGGCGTTACCCGCTTCGATCGTCAGTTTGCCAGCACCATCCATCGCGTCGCGAGCATTGATGGCCAAGTTGAGAACAGCGTTCTCCATCTGCGTCGGATCAATCGACGTGTTCCACAGGCCGCCTGAGACGATCGTCTCGATCTCGATCGCTTCGCCGATAGAGCGACGCAAGAGATCCTCCATATTCGCCAGCAACCTGCCGAGATGAACGACCTTCGGCGCGAGAGGCTGTCGCCGCCCGAATGCCAGAAGCTGGCTCGCCAACTTGCCTCCCCTGGTCACACCGGCAAGAGCGTTACTGACACGCCGTTCGGCGCGCTCATTTCCGACCACATCCTTGGCCAATAAATTGAGATTACCGGAAATTACTTGTAAGAGATTGTTGAAGTCGTGAGCGACGCCACCGGTCAGCTTGCCGATCGTCTCCATCTTCTGGGATTGCTGCAGGGCGTTCTGCATTTCGAGCAGCTGTGCTGTTCGCTCCTCGACGCGGGCCTCAAGCTGCGCGGCGCTGTTTTCGAGAGCTGCTTCTGCTTCCTTCTGGTCATGAATATCGGTATTGGTGCCGATCCAGTGAGCGACACCGCCGCTGTCGGCCTTGATCGGGACGGCGCGCGCAATGTGCCATCGATAGGCGCCATCATGGCGGCGCAGACGAAACTCCACCTGATATTGCCTGGCGGCGGCCCGCGCTTCTGTCCATTCCTGCGCGACGACATCGATATCATCGGGATGCACCATCGCGGCCCAACCATTGCCAGCCAGTTGATCCGGGCTCATGCCACTATAGGCAAACACCTGATCATTGAACCAGTCGAGTGATCCATCGGAGCGTGCCGTCCAGACGTGGTTCGGCATCGATTGCGAAAGCGTCCTGAACCGTTCTTCGCTCTCCAGAACACGTTTCTCAGCAGCTTTACGGATGGTGATGTCGAGAAAGAGCACCGCGAAGCGTTCAGGCCCTACCTTACGGGCATGCGCCTCATACCAGCGGTTTCCAAGCGCCGGGATATAGACCTCGAACTGTCTGGCCTGTCCGGTATCGACGATTTCTCCATACGTGGCGATCAATTCGTCCTGGACGCCTGGTATCGCTTCCCGGACCGGCTGCCCGATCGTCTGGGCGGCAATCAGCCCCGTCTGTCGCTCGAATGCCGGGTTGATATCGATAAAAACAAAGTCGATGACCTTGCCTTCGGCGTCTCGCACCACCTCAGCGGTGAAGAAGCCCTCATGCATCTGCTCAAACAGCCCGCGCCAGCGCTCTTCGCTCTTCTGCAGCGTGACTTCCGCCTGCTTGCGGTCGGTGATGTCGAAAGCGATCCCGACGAAGCGTCTCCGGCCGCTACGTTCGCTGGATATGACCTGGCCTCGCCGCGCGATCCAACTGGTGTCCCCCGTCTTCGGATCGATACGGCGGTACTCGGCATAATCGAGCGGGTTGCTTTGCCCCAGTCGTTCGGGGCCGGAAGCCGCGCGGTCAGCCGGGTGAAGCAGGCTGATGAGAAGATCGTCGGTGACGCGAATTTTGGGGTCTAGACCCCAGACCTTGCGGTATTCCTGTGAGACATGGAGTTCGCCGGTTTCCGGAAACCACTCGAATGTGCCGACACCGCCGGCCTGTTGGGCAATCTCCAACCTCTGCTCGACACGAACCCTTTTCGTCGTGTCTTTCAAAATCACCAGAACGCCGGCCGGTATCCCGTTCGCACCCAGGATCGGGCTGAAGTCGAGATTGAGCCAGACATCCTCTGGACCTGCGCCCCGTTCAATGACGGCATGACGGTCGCGAAACGAGAGGGTTCGTCCACCCAAGACGACCTTGACGACCCTGGTGTTGAGCGCCGCCAGTTCTGGCCAAGCTTCTGAAATCGGCCGGCCGAGAAACGCGGAATGCCCTTGTCCGACGAAATCGGCGTAGGCATCGTTGTGGAGAACCAAGCCGTCCTCGCCCCAGAGGATTGCCATCGGAACGCCCGCACTGAGGATCAGGCCCAGCGCCTGCTCAAGCACCGTCGGCCACGCCGCGCGCGGCCCTAACCCCGTGAAACTCCAGTCGATCGTGTCAATCGAGCGGGCCAGGTCCCCGCGTCGTCCGTTAGAAGGAGCTTGAGCATTCAGTTTCGGCATGTTGATTTCGCGCAATGATAAAAGCCGCGCTATATCAGACATTCGCAAAAACGTACATGACAATAGCTCTCATCAGGAGCGCTCACGGCAGCCGATCAAGATCTCAATCAGCAGGTGGCCGTCCACCATCTCTCGGTATCACTGTGCGGCCGCCGCTTTCGAGAAAACAAGCGTGACACTCATGCCGGCCTGCGGCGACGAGTTGACTTCGATATCGGCCCGGGCGTTCTGTTTCAAAGACTGAACGATCATCGCACTCAATTTCCCGCGCTTCGGCCATGTGGCATCCTGAGGGAGGCCCGCGCCGTTATCGGCAACGGTGATACGGCAGCCGGTGTCATCAACGACGCAGCGTAGGGTAATTTCTCCGCCGTCTCGGTCGATGAATGCGTGCTTCAGCGCGTTGGTCAAAACCTCGTTGACGACGAGGCCCGCAGGCATCGCGACATTGACCGACACGGGCCAAGTATCGACCTTCATGTCCAGTCTGATCTCTTCGACGGCGTGCGCGGTCATCACCGAGGCGGCGATCTGGCTGATGTAGGAGCCAAGATCAATCGTCCCGCCTTTTTCCTCGTCCGACAGCGAGCGATAAAGCAGGGCGAGCGCCTCGATCCGCCCTGCAAGCTGCGCAAAGCGCTCACTTGCTTCGCTGTGCTGGACGTTGCGCGCCTCCATCCTGATCAGTGCAGTGATCATCTGGAGATTATTTTTGACACGGTGCTGCAGCTCGCGCAAAAGGACGTCTTTTTCCGCCAGCATCTCGCTGACACTTTGATCGGACTGTGCCTGATTGCGAGCGGCGAAGGCAACCAGGCGGAAAAGCGGAGCACCGTCGTCGTCGACGATTGTGTTCGACCATACGTCGATCGTCAGGCTTTCGACCGGTTCATTGGCGAGAAAGAATGCCCCAATATACTCTTCTCCGGACGTCACCGCAGATGTCAGCGATGCCTCGCCTGCGACCGCGCCGGCATTCAGGTCTACCTTCGACCAGGGTTTTCCCTGGACCTGGTTCGCACTCACAGACGTAAGTCGCTCAAACTCCAGATTGACGTAGATCAGCGCCTCGCTTTCTCCAAGTTCGGATACAGCGACAGCAAATGGCACATGATCGAGAAATTGTCGAAACCGGTGGTCATCCAAGGCTGCGGCAAGATGGGGTAGACTAGCTATACCTTCTGGAGAAAGGTTGTTGTCTTCGGTATCACTCATGGGAACGTGCTCAACAGAGGGGCGGGTTGGCTCTGCACAGCACGATAGATCTGCGGTAGCTTCAAAAACCTCCATCGTGAAAATTCGGGCGTCAAAATATACTGACAGCCTACCCGAGCATTCGTTTGATGGCAGAAACTATATCAGTATGAGTATAGGGCTTCGGAAAAAAGCAACTTCGTGCGGGCATCTGCGCAGGTCCGACCCGCTTATGTCCGGAGGTGATGATGATTTCGATCGGCGGCCAGCGATCTCGCACCACATGAGCAAATTCGATGCCATTCAACTCGCCCGGCATATCGATGTCGGTGAAGATCACACGAATATCGGCGCACGCGCTCAGGACCACCAATGCGTCACTGGCATTGGCTGCCTCGCAGACGTTAAATCCGGCATCGGCCAGATCGTCCGCGACCGTCATTCGGATTATGGGCTCGTCTTCCACAATCAGGACCGTTATCGGCGCCATGCTTCTTCTTCTCATTCCAACTACGGTCGCAGATCGTGCCAAATAACTGCCTGAAGTCGCGTTTGTTCCTCTGTTTGTCGCTGTATGAGACGTGTCTGATCGGAGAAGATCTTCGTGTCGGGTGACGCCGATTGGCGAACGTTCTCAGGATTTGCATCTCTTGCTGAGCCAGCGCTAGCCAGTATACATTTTGTCGGCTTCGATTCGAAGTAGGCGGTACGGAGCCTCGCGCTCGACGATCATGAGGATCAGAATGTATCTCGACACACAAATCTCGCTTGATTGGCAACAGCGTGGCATGAATGCTCGGGTGCTCGGGCTAAAGATTGATGCCAATCCTGTCCTGCCTTACGTCTCCCGTGCACAAGAAGCTGTAGAGAAAGACGAGTGGTTACAGAAGGCTGACGCCTGGTCATTCGGCTGGTGCATCGAGGATGCAAGCCGATCGGTCGGTGATAGGCATCACCTCTTTGAAAAATTCGACCCTATCTCGCTGTCGCGAGAAACTCCTCAGTCTTTAGCAATTTAAGCTGCGCCGAGAAGCGATCTCCAAGCACGTCGACGGCGGCATCATGAGTCTCGTCCGCGCCGCTACAGACGGCGTCGCTCAGTACGATCACCTGTAAACCGAGATCGATAGCGCCGAGTACCGTTGCCAGAACACACACATCGGTCTCGCCACCGGTAACTACGACAGTGTCAACGCCTTTCTGCCGTAGGTGCGAAAACAGTCTGCCATCAACCCAGGGCGAATATGTCATTTTGTCGAAGATACCAGCGGGCGGCACGAGCTTCTGAAGCGGAGGAGAAAGTTCGAGCAGCTCCCGAGGCAGATGCTCGCCCGTCATCATCCACCATTTGTGATAGTAGTCCCTCCAACTGCCGGAAGCGTCTTCTGGGCATTTTGGCGGAATGAAGCGCGTAAAAACTGTTCTTTCAGCGTGGCGTTCCGAAACGTCGAGAAGTTGCGGGAGAACACGCACCATCCACGGAACATACCACGGTGTGTCTTCTGCAAACATTCTTTGGGCATCAACGCATATATGCCGCCAGTTGCCGATCTCTTTCATTACTTTCCTCCCGCCGATGCCAACGAACCTCAACCAGGTTGGGAAGTTCCGTGTCGGTCAATCGGGGACCTTTTCTTTCAGCTCCTTAAGCCACACTCGCGCATTCCCATCCGATGGTGCCCGCCAGTCGCCGCGTGGAGAGAGCGAGCCCCCGGACGTGACTTTCGGCCCGTTCGGAGAAGCGGAGCGCTTGAACTGGCTGATCGTGAAAAAACGAAACAGGAAAGTTTCCAACCAGTGTTTGATGGTCGGCAGGTCGAACTCGCGCTTTTTGGCTTCTGGAAAATGAGCCGGCCACGGCCCGGATCCGCGAGAACGCCAAGCGGCATGGGCGAGATAGGCAACCTTCGACGGTTTCAGTCCGAAACGGGTGATGTAATAGAGGAAGAAGTCGTGTAGGTCGTATGGACCGATCTTATCCTCAGTGCTCTGGATCTGCCCCTGATCGTCCGCGGGAACGAGTTCTGGCGAGATGACGGTGTCGAGAATTCTGCTGAGCGTCACGCCGGTTTCAGGGTCAAAAATCTCAGATTTGATCACCCAGCGGATAAGATGCTGGATCAGCGTCTTCGAGACCGAGGCGTTGACGTTGTAGTGGCTCATTTGATCGCCGACGCCGTATGTCGACCAGCCGAGGCCGATCTCCGAAAGATCTCCGGTTCCTAAAACCAGTGCCCCACGCTGATTCGCGGCCCGAAACAGGAAGTCGGTTCGAAGCCCGGCCTGGACATTCTCGAAGGTGACATCATAGACCGGTTCTCCACTGGAGTAAGGATGCTTGAGATCGCTCAACAGCTGTGTGGCGAGCGGCCGGATGTCGATTTCTTCGGCGGTGATGCCCAAACTGCGCATCAGCGACCAGGCGTTGGACTTGGTGGCGTCACCGGTAGCAAAGCCCGGCATCGTGAAGCCCAGGATATCAGCACGCGGCCAGCCTAACTGATCGAAGGCACGCGCTGCCACCAAAAGGGCGTGGGTTGAGTCCAGCCCGCCAGAAACCCCGATGCATAGGCGGTTGATGCCTGTCGTCATCATCCGCTTCATCAGGCCCTGAACCTGGATATTGAAAGTCTCGTAGCAATCCCGGTCGAGCCTACTCTGGTCAGCCGGGACGAAGGGGTAGCGGGCAACCGGACGGGCGAGCTCGATCTGTCCTGCTGGTACTTCGAAGTCAAACTCGATCCGTCGAAAGGATTTCCCCGTCAGATTGAGTGTCGCTGCATCGTTGAATGTGCCGGTCCGCATCCGCTCCAGCCGAAGGCGTTCCAGGTCGATGTCGGCGATACACATCTGGGCACCCGTGGGGAATCGCGCGGTTTCGGCAAGCAGATCGCCGAGTTCGTAGATGCAAGCCTGCCCGTCCCAGGCCAGATCGGTGGTCGACTCGCCAGGGCCGGCGGCCGAATAGAGGTATGCCGACCATGTCCGCGCCGATTGTGCCGAGCACAGCAGCTTGCGTACGTCCGACTTGCCGACAGTGATATTACTGGCCGACAAATTAGCGAGGATGAGCGCGCCTGACAGAGCGCCAAAATCGCTCGGAGCCGCCGGCGCCCAGAGATCCTCGCAGATCTCTACGTGGAAGACGAAGTCAGGAATGTCCCGCGCGGCGAACTGCAGATCAGTCCCGAACGGCACAATCCTTCCGGCCAACATCATCTCCGCGTCCCGGACGTTCCTTCCCGAAGCAAACCATCGCTTCTCGTAGAATTCGCGATAGTTCGGCAAATGGGTTTTGGGAACGACACCAAGGATTTCACCGCCACGGATCACCACGGCGCAATTGTAAAGTCGACCTTCATGCCGCAGCGGAGCCCCAACAAGCAAAACAGGGTTGAGGCCTTCACTTGCAGCAACGATGGTCGCAAGTGCGGCATCGACTGCGTCAAGGAGAGCATCCTGACCGAGCAGGTCGTCGATAGCGTAGCCCGAGATGCAAAGCTCCGGGAAGACCATCATCGCGACCTTCTGATCGTGGCCTTTGCGCGCGAGATCAAGAATTTCATTGGCATTGAATTCCGGATCGGCGACTTCGCATTCCGGCGTGCAGGCGGCACAACGAACGAATCCATGGCTGTAGGGGGAATGAAACTCCATCAACGGGTCCTTTAAGCGCGTGTTAACCCGAGCACGCGGGTTCAAGAAAGAATGCTTGAGAAACACCCAGTACTCCCTCTAGTTCCGCGGAACTGACCTCCGCAATGGTCGTTAAGCTGGGCACGAACGGGGAAACCGCCGTATGGCATTTCTAATAGAAATTTTGATTCCTGTTACGCAGGCCTTGAGTGACCACGGACTTGGGCAGATCAGATCGGAACTCACGACCCGATTTGGCGGCGTAACGCTCCACGCGAACGCTCCTGCCGAGGGATTGTGGGAAGACGGTGGCTCTGTCGAGCGCGACCGTATCGTCATTGTCGAGGTGATGGCAGAAGAACTCGAGCGTGACTGGTGGGCGGAGTATCGAAAAAAGCTTGAGGGCATGCTGGCTCAGGATGAGATCGTCGTGCGCGCTATACCGATCGATCGGCTACAAGGCAGAAACGCATGAGCCATTGCATACCGGTTCCCGCACTTAAGCGAACACGCTATGGCTTGTTGCCCGCACTGGGTAAATGGGAGACACAGTGGACACCACATTGATCGTTGGCTATTTGGCCTCCGCCTGCTCGGTTACGAGCTTCGTCCCGCAGGTCTGGAAGGTTTTGAAGACTGGCGATACCGCGGCGATCTCAGCCCGCATGTACACGCTCACGGTCGTTGGCTTCGCGCTTTGGTCTGCCTTCGGCATACTCAAGCACGAGTGGCCGATCATCCTGACCAACTCGATCTGTTTCTGCCTGTCCGGATTTATCTTGATCAAGAAGCTTCGGAGATAGCCGCCATCAATAGTAAAAGGGTTTTGCAGGCCGGCATCAGTCCCGACAAGAAAACTTATTTCCACTCAGGGCAAGAAGCTTCCCCCGGCTCAGACGCGCCAAAACGTGCTGCCGTGTGCAAGAGGTTGTTCCTCTTGGCCCCGGCTGTCGCGGAACTTCGATCAACTTCGAGTGTTATTGTGGCTCCCACTCTCGAAACTGTGATCGGATCTCACCATGGCTACGGAAAAAACCCTCAACGACCTCTTCCTCGACACTCTGAAAGACATCTATTTTGCCGAAAAGCAGATCCTGAAGGCTTTGCCCAAGATGGCGCGTGCCGCCCAGTCCGAAGAAGGCAAGGCCGGCTTCCTGCAGCATCGCGACGAAACGCAAGGCCAGATCGAACGCCTCGAGCAGGTGTTTGAACTCCTCGGCAAGCCTGCCCGTGGCAAGACTTGCGAAGCCATCCAGGGCATCATCGCCGAGGGCGAAGAGATCATGGAGGAATACAAAGGCACCTCGGCGCTCGACGCTGGCCTCATTTCCTCGGCCCAGGCCGTCGAACATTACGAGATCGCCCGCTACGGCACGCTGAAGTCCTGGGCAAATCAGCTTGGTCTTACCGACGCGATCCCGCTGCTGGATGCCAATCTCCAGGAAGAGATCGCCACCGACCAGAAGCTGACGGCGCTCGGCGAAGCGTCAGCGAACCCCAAAGGCGCCAAGAAAAAAGCCAGCTAAAATTATCCGACACCGATCGGGCCGCCTTGAAGGCGGCCCTTTCTGTATGCGGCAAATCTTTTCTCCTATGCAGCCCCCAATTTCGATCGGAGAGTACCATGGCCAAGAGAACCACAACGAAACCAGCCGCCCCGAAAGCGGCAATCGCGACGATCCACGACCAGAAACTTCAGCGCGGCGCTGGCGGCGAGCTGCATCAGATCGCCGAGGGGGATACCCCCGTCCTGACGACAGCCCAAGGCGGACCGGTTGCCGACGACCAGAATTCGCTGCGCGTCGGCCCGCGCGGTCCCCTCGTCGTCGACGACTTCCATTTCCGCGAGAAGATCTTTCACTTCGATCACGAGCGCATCCCCGAGCGCGTCGTCCATGCCCGTGGTTATGGCGCCCACGGCTATTTCGAGACCTATGAATCGCTTGCGGCCTATACCAAGGCCGACCTGTTCCAGCGTCCCGGCGAGCGCACCGAAGCCTTCGTCCGCTTCTCCACGGTCGCAGGCAACAAGGGCTCCGCCGACCTCGCGCGCGACGTTCGCGGCTTTGCCGTCAAACTTTACACGCAGGAGGGGAATTGGGATCTAGTCGGCAACAACATTCCCGTTTTCTTCATCCAGGACGCCATCAAATTCCCCGACCTGATCCACGCTGCCAAGCAGGAACCGGACCGGGCGTTTCCGCAGGCCCAGACCGCCCATGATAACTTCTGGGATTTTATCAGCCTGACACCGGAAAGCATGAACATGATCATGTGGATCATGTCGGACCGCACCATCCCGCGCTCCTTCCGCTTCATGGAGGGCTTTGGTGTGCATACGTTCCGATTCGTCAACGCCAAGGACGAGTCTACCTTTGTCAAATTTCACTGGAAGCCCAAGCTGGGCCTGCAGTCGGTCGCCTGGAACGAGGCGGTGAAGATCAACGGCGCCGATCCGGATTTCCATCGCCGCGATCTCTGGCAGGCGATCCAGTCGGGCAATTTTCCGGAGTGGGAGTTGCAGGTCCAGCTGTTCGACCAGGAGTTCGCCGATAGCTTCGACTTCGACGTGCTGGATCCGACCAAAATCATCCCCGAAGAAATATTGCCGCCCCAGCCAATCGGCCGGCTGGTGCTGGACCGCATGCCCGACAATTTCTTCGCGGAGACCGAGCAGGTCGCGTTCATGACCCAGAACGTGCCGCCGGGCATCGACTTTTCCAACGATCCCCTTCTGCAGGGCCGCAATTTCTCTTACCTCGATACGCAGCTCAAGCGCTTGGGCGGCCCGAACTTTACGCATCTGCCGATCAATGCACCGAAGTGTCCCATGCACAACTTCCAGCAGGATGGCCATATGGCGATGCGCAATCCCGTCGGTCGCACCAACTATCAGCCGAACTCGCGCAACGAGGGGCCACGCGAGTCGCCAATGCAGGGCTACCGCCACTTTGCCTCCGAGGAACAAGGGAGCAAGGCACGGCTTCGCCCGGAAAGCTTTGCCGACCATTACAGCCAGGCCCGGCAGTTCTATATCAGCCAGACAGGCGCCGAGCAGCGCCACATCGCATCTGCCCTGACGTTCGAGCTGAGTAAAGTCGAGACACTGGTCATCCGCGAGCGGATGGTCTCCCACCTGATGAACATCGACGAGACGCTGGCAACGACCGTGGCGCAGAAGCTGGGCTTCCAGTCCATGCCGAAGCCGGCGGACGCTGCGATGCCGACGCGTCAGGATCTGGAGCCATCGCCTGCGCTTAGTATCGTCGAGCGCGGCCCGAAACGCTTCGAGGGCCGCAAGCTCGGGATCTTCATCACCGACGGCGTAGACGTGGCGCTGCTGAAGGGGCTCGCCGACGCCATCGTCGAAGAGAAGGCGACGTTCGAACTGATTGCGCCCAAGGTCGGCGGCGTAACGGCTTCTGACGGCACGCTGATCGAAGCGCATCACATGATTGATGGCGGTCCATCCGTGCTCTTCGACGCGGTTGCCGTGCTGACATCTACGGCCGCAATCGACGACATCGTCAACGAGGCTGCGGCACGCGACTTCGTCGCCGACGCCTTTCAGCACTGCAAGTTCATCGGCTATGGCCAGTCGGCACTGCCGCTGCTGGAAAAGGCCGGCATTGCCGGTGCACTGGATGAGGGCGTGATCATGCTCCCTGGCGAAGAAGGTCTCGCTTCGTTCGTTGGCGAGCTTGGAAAACTGCGCGTCTGGGGTCGGGAGCCGTCGGTGAAGCTCGGCAAGGCATCCCCGCCAATTGTATAAATACGACGCGGGCGCGGATTGTCTCCGCGCCCGCCACTGCATGAAGGCCTTCGAGGCAATTGTTGACCCGGATCCTGCGGATGTTTTTGTCGAACACGACCCTTTTCTGCATGCGACTGCTGGCTTCCCATCGATTGTGTCCGAGAATGCCCTGTGCCCTCTAAGGGATCTAGCGAGGCAGGCTTCACAGCTGCGGAACTCACAGCAATCTCGACTGTTTCCCGTTTGTAACCATTTCCGGAGTTGATCATGTCAGAAGTGCGCCGTCCCTCCCCTCCTCATCCTCAACAGCATCAATCGCCGCCGGGCAAGACGGCCTTGATGCAACCTATCCCGGATCACGGTGAGCATTCCTACAAGGGTGATGGCAAGCTGGAAGGAAAAGTAGCTCTGATCACGGGTGCCGACTCTGGAATAGGCAAGGCCGTTGCTATCGCTTTTGCCCGCGAAGGAGCCGATATCGTGATCTCCTATCTGTCGGAAAATGAAGACGCGGAGGACACGGCCAATTGGGTGAGAAAGGCGGGGAGAACCGCAATTATCGCCCCCGGCGACATCAAATCAGAGGAATACTGCAAATCCCTGGTGCAGCGGACCGTCAATGAGCTCGGCGCCATCGATATCCTCGTCAATAATGCCGCCTTCCAACGGACGTATGGCGATATCGCCGACATCACCGCGGAGGAGTGGGACGAAACCTTCCGAACTAACATCTACGCGCCGTTCTTTTTTGCGAAGGCAGCCGCGCCGCACATGAAACCGGGAAGTTCGATTATCAATACCACCTCGATTCAATCGAGGCAGCCCTCGCCACAGCTCCTGGCTTACGCATCGACCAAGGGCGCCATCTCAAACTTCACGGCCGGCCTTGCAGAAATGCTGGCCGATCGAGGAATCCGGGTGAACGCAGTAGCGCCCGGCCCGATTTGGACCCCTCTTATTCCGTCCACGATGCCGCCGGAAAAAGCGGCGAAGTTCGGCGAGCAGACGCTGCTCAAGCGGGCCGGACAGCCGGCTGAATTGGCCGGTGCATTCGTGTTGCTCGCTTCCGAACTGGGCAGCTATATGACCGGGGCGGTCATTCCCGTCACCGGCGGCGAAATTATGATCTAACAATCTTTTCAACGGTGGGAGGCTTGGATGCCAGCTCGAAGCCTTTCGAGTTGGAAGCCTGCCTCTCCCTTGTATCAATTTTTTGCCTGGGCGGTGGCGCCGTGGCAATTGTCGATCCGTTTAGCGCTCACAAAGTCTCCTCCAGGACCAAACTTTGATTCAAACGCTCTCAGGCAAAAACAGATCCGGCCCCCGCATCGAGACAGCTCCACATTTCACCGATGACCACTCTCGCATGATAATCAACGACCGTGAGCGGCGATAACCGAACACAGGCATTTCGCACCTTTTGCTACCGCTCGCGCAACCTGAAAGGAACTAGCGAAAATATGGAAAGTCAGACCACAGACGCAATCATGACAAGCCCCAATGCTCTTGCTCAACTCGGTGCAATGGCTATTCATTACGGACTGTCGCTGGCTGGCGCGATCGTCCTATTGGTCGGCGGATGGATACTGTCGGGCTTCGTCAGCCGATGGGCATATAGCGGCCTTTCCCGTATCCACGGCATAGATGAAACTCTTGCCCGTTTTTTCGAAAAGGTCTTACATTACGGGCTTTTGATCCTTGTCTTTGTCATGGTGCTGGGGCAGTTCGGCGTCCAGACGGCGTCGATCGTTGCCGCTCTTGGCGCCGCCGGCCTTGCTATTGGCTTGGCATTGCAGGGGACGCTTCAAAACATCGCCGCAGGCATCATGTTGCTCGTACTCAGACCGTTCCGCGTCGGCGAATATATCGAGACGTCGAGCGTCAAGGGCAAGATCGTTGATGTCGGTCTGTTCGCTACCGAGCTTAGAAACGGCGACGGACTCTATCTGATGGCGCCAAATTCTACGCTTTGGAACACCCCGATTATCAACCACAGCCGGGAACCCGAGCGTCGGCAGGAGCTCACCATCGCTATTGGAAACGATACCGATGTCAGCTTGGTCAAAGACACAATCCTGGCGATCGTGGCATCCGATCAGAGAGTAAAAACCGATCCGCCACCACGGGTTGTCTCTGACGACCTGACGGCGGATAAAACGACTCTCAAGATCGAGTACTGGGCGTCAACTGGTGAGTGGACCGAAACGCGCTATGACATGATCGACAAGCTCAAAGCCGGGCTCGCTCAAAGAGGGATTGCAATCAAGTAGGCATTATTCGACCTGACCAGGGTCAGTTGCCTTGCAATAGTAAGGCCCGATGCTCTCGCACCGGGCCATTTTTATCTTGGCTGATTCTGATCACTCGACGATCTGAACGACCGTATGGGTTCGAGGATCAACGATCACACGCTGGTCGTTCACGACGGCGTAGGCGTAATGTTCGTTGCTAGGAACGGGCGTGAGCACTACCGTTTCGGGGATCGGTTTGCCGACCACCACCTGCTGCTGAACGCGGACAGGAGCAGAAACGGGCTGTTCCTGGACGTAGGTTACGACTTCACGCGGCGGTGGGTCGATCGCCGTTCCGACGATTGCCCCTGCCACGCCGCCCACCGCCGCGCCGACAGGACCACCGACGATGGCGCCCGTGACCGCGCCGCCAGCGGCTCCGTTCACCGTGCTGTTTTGAGCGTGAGCGGCGGTTGCCAATACACTCGCGAGGATGGCCGTAGAAGCGATGATAATCTTACGCATTGGTCTCTCCTTTGCATTACCAATGCCAACACAATTCAAAAGGCAGGATTTGTGTTCCGCTCGGCTTGTCACGAACCGTAACCGATTGAGATGATTAGAGATCGCCTTGCTGAAAACCTGTTTGTACCGCGTGGTTATGGATTTGTCCGCAGCCGGTGTCAGCCCTGTCGTATGCTCGCAACCGTTCACGCGTTTGTTGATCGATGCTCAGCTTTGATGTCTAGATGTGATACACTTCCAGACATCAAAGCATAGGGATATAGAATTTGGCAGATTTCGCCAACAGACCAGCAACGCGCTCATTCCGGCGCAGACCAAAGCAACAGCGCGGTCGCGAGCGCGTAGAAAGAATTCTCGCGGTGGCTTTAGAACTGATCGCGCGTGACGGGGTGGACGCGGTAACGATGAAGGCTATCGCGGCTCTATCCGGCGGTCCGATCGCATCTGTGTACCAATACTTCCCCAACAAAACGTCGATCATCGCCGCACTCCACAGCGCCTATCTGAGTAAGGTGGAAAAATTAATCGGTGAATGCGGCGGCAACGTTGCCGACATCGCCACTCCAACAAAAGCTCTGGCGCTGTTCGGGCGGACCTTTGATCTTTACCGCCGATACATAATGGACAACCCGCACAGTCTCGACCTGTTGAATGCCGTCCACGCCGAAAAGGCATTGGCTGCCCGGGATATTGCCGCTGCTCGCGCTCAGGCAAATTTCCTGTGCGACAGGACGAAGCATCTTGTGAGCAAAGACCGGTGGCAGAATTTCTCAGACACCGTCTTTATTTTCTGCCATACCGCCGCATCAACAATAGGGCTGTCATTCATGGTCACAAGTGCGGAACGCGAAAAGATCATTGCGGAGTTTAAATCAATCGCCCGCATGCAATTGGAAAGTTATTTTACCGGCGTGTATCCCAGATCCGCCTGAGGTCATGTACAGACCCTTTCCCGAGGCCCGGCGAACATCGGCGCATTGCGATCGTGAAGACGCTGCAAAGAAGCCGGAGCTTCGTTATAGAAATCCGATGCGCCAAAAGATCATCGCAGTGCTTATTCTAACGTTGGGGCCATTGATCGTCTCCCTATTGGGACTAACAGCCTGTGCTGTTTATCCGGGCCGTGTACCGGCCATTGTGAAGGCAACGGACAGTGCCCGGGAAATTGTTCGCACCACTGAAGGACTATTGGCCGGAGCGTATTCTCCTGAAGGACGGGCATTTCTTGGAATTCCCTACGCCAAGCCGCCGGTCGGGCCTCTGCGCTGGCGTTCCCCACAGCCTATGACGTCCTGGACAGCGTTGCGCGATGCGACCCACACCGGTTCCCCGTGCACGCAGTCGATTGGACTGAACGTCGCCAGCGGCGGCGGTGGTGGCCTGGTGATTGGCGGTGAAGACTGCCTGTACCTTAACGTTTACGGTCCTCCCGCTACAAAGACACGGCCAGCCTCTCCTTTGCCGGTTATGGTTTTTCTGCCGGGAGGAGCCTTTATTCTCGGCTCCGGTGACAACTACGATCCAAGCAGGCTTGCCCGGACACAAGAGGTCCTCGTAGTCACCGTCAATTATCGCCTGGGCGCTTTTGGATTTCTCGCTCATCCGGCATTGCGGCGCGAGAGCGTTAGAGGTGGGTCAGGTAATTTCGGCCTGTTGGATCAACAGGCGGCGTTGCGCTGGGTCCAACGGAACGTTGAGGCGTTCGGCGGCAATCCCCGAAAAGTGACACTGTTTGGAGAATCCGCCGGCGCCTGGAGTGCCTGTTACCAGGCGGTGTCACCAACAGCGAAGGGTCTGTTTCATCGCGTGATATTGCAAAGTGGGTCCTGCACCGACACGCAATCTTTGGTCTCCGCCGGCGAGGCCGAGCAAGGGGGTATCGCGTTCTCCAGCAGCCTGGAATGTGAGAACGTGGCCGATGTACCCGGTTGCCTCAGACGCTTACCGACCTCTCATATCGCGCGTGCCCCTGCGACACGGCGCGGAATAGCAGGACCTACGAGTTGGGGGCCAGTCTGGGGGGACGTCGTTATTCCTCTCAGCCCAAGTGACGCCTTCCGCACGGGGCGTTTCCATGCCGTCCCCGCCATCATCGGTTCCAATCTCAATGAGGGACGCCTGTTTTCAGTTTTGGTCAGAAGCGAAGATGGGTATCGAGGGCGTCTGCAGCGAGAATTCGGAAGAAGCGCGGCGCGCGTGATGGCCCAATATCCTGTCGCCGCTTATGGATCGCCCGGTCTTGCCTACGCCGCAGTGATGACGGATAGCCGCTTCGCCTGCCCAAGCGAGGATCTGAGGCAAGCGTGGGCTTTACACGGGCCGGTCTATGGCTACGAGTTTGCCGATCCCGCCCCGCCCTTCAGGCTCCCGCGCCTCTTGATAGGTCATTCCATGGGCGCCTACCACGCCTCGGAACTCGCCTATGTATTCGGCACCCCGTGGGCGCTGGCGAGCCCGAGGCGTTTTACGGAGACTCAGAGGCTGTTGTCTGAACGGATTATGGATGCTTGGGGACGTTTTGCGCACGGCGGTCCACCTCTACGGCAATGGCCGGTCACGACAACGGCAGCCTCGAGTATTCTTCAATTCCTGCCACGAGGAGACGAAATCCTCGTGGACTTTCGCGATCGCCATGCTTGTGACTTTTGGGAAGGTGTCCTGACGGGGCCACGGTGAGGTTTCGAAATTGTATGATTGTCGCCCCGCGTGAGGGGCGACAACCAATGGTGTGTGAACGCGGTCAGTACCTCAGGTTCTAAACTTGTCCGCCTCTTCGACGACACGGTCCTTTGCGGCATCGTGAATATCGGAAGCGACCGCGACTGCTTTGTCATAGGCATCGGAGGCTATCTCCTTGCCCTGGTCGGCCAGCGCAGAGGCTTGGGCCGACACTGCTTCCTTGGTGGCGTCGGCAGCCTCACCCAGGAGAGCGTCTTCCTGTTCGGTATGAGGCAAAGCAGTGCCAATCGCCGCACCCACCGCAAATGCAAGGGCACCGCCGACGAGCGGTTGGTCGCGAAACTGCTTCAAGATGGCGTCATTCAGCCTGCCAACCTGTTCCTGGGCCGAGCTGCCCGCAGACGACGAGCTGCGGGACAGGGATGCGGCTGTGTCGGAAACCTTATTCGAAACGCTCGTTGCAGTTTCCTTGATCTGGGACCACGTGTCCGATGCCCATCCTGAAGCTTTATCTAGCGCCGCGCCGGTCTCATCGGCAATGTGCTCGATCTGCTTGCCGCTCGCGTCGGCAAACCCACGATAGGTCTTCCCCGCTTCATCGATAAAATGGCCGGCACGGTTGCCCGTCTCGTCAGTCAGCGCCTTCAGACGCTTACCGGAGTTGTCACTAAAGTGGCTGTAGCGAGATCCGCCCACGGTTTCGGGTGGACCGAGGCGGCGCACAGGGCCGTCGACGGGATAAAGCGGGTAGTCGCGGGCGTAGGTGGCGGTTGCGGGGGCCGGCTCAGCCGGTGTTCCCTGCTTCGCCATTAACCAAGCAAGACCAACACCCATAAGAGCGACGGGAATGGGGTTGGTTTTTACTGCCTGACCTAGATTGCTGACATACTCGCCGCCACCGCTTCCCTTGGCGTAGGCAAGGACCTCATCGATCAGTTGCCCCGGAGACATCCGCTCCTGGATCGCATCGATACGACTACCGATACGCTCGCGATCAGCATCTATTTCGCGCTGGATATCAGCGGAGGTTCTTTCTGTCGAGTTTTCCATCAGAGCTTCTCCTTAACGGCGTCAACGTCACGACGAAGCGACGTCGTCGTCCGGTCAAGTTTCAAGTTACCTGCACGCAGTGCGCTCAGACCCTTGGACATCATCGCCCAAGCAATCGCTGCTATGATCACGCCAACGATCACCGCCGCGAGAGAGCTAGCGCTGGCCTCCATCATTCCCCATTTGATAAACAGCGCCGCCAGGCCACTGACCAACGCACTCAGAAGGACGCCGATCGCGCCGATCGCAAAGACCAGGCCGACAAGCAATGCTTCGACACCGACAAGGGCTTTCGACGCCTTTTCTGACACCTCGGTCTTCGCGAGGTCGATTTCCTTACGCAACAAGCCAGTCACATCGGATACGAGCCCGGACACAAGTTCTGACAAGGGTGCGTTATCTGGAGACTTAGCCATTATCAACACCTCCCGTGCGCAGCGACGCGGTTGACTGGGACGGACCTGGTCGGTCTGTCGAACTCGTTTTTGTCGAATTAGTGGTGCGTGCCGATGACGCAGTCAGGAAACGGCTGGCTGCAAGGCCGGCAAGCGCGGCAACGCCGAGGAACGCGAGCGGCTGTTTACGACCGAACTCCTCCGCCATGCTGGCGATCTCACCGAGATCTTTGCCTTCGATTTCCTTTGCAAAGTTCTGGACGCTGCTGCCGATCTGTTTGGCATATCGGCCGACATGCTGCTGATCAGATCCCTCCAGCTCGGCACCAACCTTCTCGAGGGCAGTAGCGATACCGCCGACCTGGTGAGCGGCAAAAGTCTTCTGGTCGCCCACAACGTCCTTGACCTTTTCAACTGCCGCCTCCCCGCTTTCCTTGACAGCATCGCGAACAGACGTGACATCTTCCCCGACTTTGGCTTTCAGATCCTCGAACTGCGTCGATGAGGTTTCAGGGCTCTGCGATGAGGGCGACGTGGGCTGCAGCCCGAACGGAGGCGTCCCGCCCCCGCTTCTTCCAAAATCATTAGTCATCTCTCTCTCCATCAGGCGTAGTCAGCGGTTGCCGATAGCCGTCAACACGTGCTGGGGAGCTTTGTTCCAGCTTGCCAACAAGCGTCCTCGACACCGGAGCATCGAGATCCTCCAGCTCAGCACGGCGTTCATCAGAACAAAGCATTGTCATTGAGCCCAGGACTTTATGCTGCCTGGTTGCGGATGCTGGGGCGATAGTCTGGGGATCCAACCCTCGCCATGGTACTGAACGGAAGCATAGCGACCGCACTCATACCCGGAACGGCGCCCTTGGTGATCTGGCACGACTGCGCGGAGATTATGACGAAACCGCCATTGCTTCCCTCGCGTTGACGACTAGGTGAGAAGCGCGCTTTCCAGCGGGTTCGGATCGGACTGCGTCTTGGGCATAACCAGTGGAAAGCGGGTCTCGGTGGTGATCGATCGGCCGATAAAACGCTGCAGCATGTCCGTCATGCCGGGCGAGGTAGAGAACGACAGATTTGCTGTCAATCCAGCGTGACGCAAGCTTCCACTTTCACATTAGAATCTCATCATATTGACACGCACCGTGTCTACTGGCCATTCACCAACGAGCCTGGAGTGAGCAATGCCCGTCATTACGTTTGCAAATACGAAAGGTGGCGCCGGCAAAACGACCGTGGCGCTGATCTTGGCCGGCGAACTTTTACGCCGCGGCTACCGCGTCACCATGCTCGATGCAGATCCACAGCAATGGATCAGCCGCTGGCATCGTCTGGCTGGAAGGTCGTCCGGCTTTGACGTGATAGAGAATGTCGACGCCGATACGATTGAAGGTCAGGTCAAGGGCCTGAACAGCAAACAGACCTACATCATCATCGACCTGCCGGGAGGGCTTACCCCGCTGCTCGCGAAAGCGCTCGGTCTTTCGGATCAGGTACTCGTACCAGTACAAGGCAGCGCCATGGATGCGGTCGGTGGAGCTCAAGTCCTCGATATCTTGAAAGAGCTCGACAGAAAGTGCGGCATCCGTATTCCTCACGCGGTTGTCCTCACCAGAATCAATTCGATTATCACCACCAGGTCGCTCACCGCTGTGAAAGATCTGCTGGCAGAGCAGCACGTGGCGATCCTCGATACTGCCTTGAATGAGCGCGCCGCCTACCGGGACATGTTTATCTCGGGCGGCACGCTATACAGTATGGATCCAATGCGTGTCAGCAATCTCGATAAGGCCCAGGAAAACGCCCGAGCGTTTGGCGATGAGATTGCTCAGATGATTCCGATCAAGACCGTTCGGCCGAGAGCGTCCAAAAGACAGAGTGCAGCGGTTAAGCAAGCGGCGTAGATGTACGCAGGATTTGTTGCAACGATATAAATGGCGGAGGAATGGCGGAGATCGACAGTGGGCGGTGGCGTCAATCCACATACTACACCCAACGGTCATAACGGTGGCGGCGAGTGTGCGCTCGCTGCCACTGTCGACTACAACGGCTACCAAGCCACCAACACCTCCTGGCCAGAGAAGGAGCTCAACGCTTCGTAGACTCGCCCCTGGATCCAAGCCAGGCAGAGCATCACCAGCGACGGTAAGCACTCAGGTCAGAAAAAACTCAACTCGTAGCAGCTTACCCTCAGAAAACCATGCTGACTTCTAGTTTTTAGGCCCATTTCTATTGCCATCCAGACAATTGTAGAGGTCCCGGGCGCGCGTATTTAACATTTTTATGCTACCTGTGGTGGGATCAAGGGACAGGGGCGTAATATGGGCTATACGATACCGAGCAATGATATTGAACGTATACAGCTGCTCGAAAGTTATGCGCTAATCGACACCCCGCCGGAGCGCGAATTCGATCACATCGTGCAGATGACGTCGAGAATTTTCGACGTCCCTATCGTGCTTATTTCGCTTGTGCATCGAGACCGGCAGTTCTTCAAAGCCAGGGTCGGCTTGGACGCCTGTGAGACCGGCCGTGACGTATCGTTTTGTACCTTCGCCATCATGGGAACAGAGGTGTTCGTTGTGCCTGATGCCCATGATGATCCGCGGTTTAGAGCGAATGCGCTCGTCACCGGTCATCCTAACATCCGTTTTTACGCTGGAGCACCTTTGATAACCCCGTCCGGGCACGGGCTTGGGAGCCTCTGTCTGATCGACACGAAACCGAGGCATGACTTTTCCGCTCGTGACCGGCTTGTCCTTCAGGATCTGGCGGCAATGGTATTGGAGCGGATCGAGCTGCGGCGTCTCGAGCTCTCCGATCGGGAAAGTCGAAGCCGATTTCGTAACATCGCTTCGACATCGCCAGACGGAATAGTGTGCGCAAACGCAAGCAATCAGATTACCTCATGGAACAGCGCCGCCGAGGCCATGTTCGGCTACACGGCCGACGAGGCAATTGGAAAATCTCTTGATATCATCGTGCCAGAGACCATGCGCGCGCGCCATGGTTCGGGCCTTGCACGCGTTGCCGCGGGTGGTTCGACACGTATCATCGGAACGTCGCTCAAACTCACCGCATGCCGGCGGGACGGTTGCGAATTTCCAATCGAACTGTCCTTGTCGCAGTGGACCGAAACCGGTGAAAGATACTTCGGCGCGATTATCCGCGACATCACTCAACGAGCCGAAGCGGAAAAGCAGCTCAAACAGGCAGCCGAATTCGATCATCTGACCGGCCTTGCCAATCGTCCAAACCTTCATCGCCAAATGCAGCAGGTATGCAATGGCGGATCTGGGGCGACCGTGGTGCTGATCGATCTCGATGGGTTTAAGGACGTTAATGATACGCTTGGACATTTGGCTGGTGACTTCGTGCTACAGGTCGTCGCCGAACGGCTCCGGCGTCTCGTTCCAGACGATCAGATAGTCGCGCGTTTGGGCGGCGACGAGTTCGTCGTGTTCCTGACTGGAACCGCGGACCCGTTGGAAGCAACTGACCTCAGTCTATCGCTGATCGCCTTGATTGAAGAGCCGATTGAGTTCGAGGACCGGCCGATTCACATTGGTGCGAGCATCGGCATTGCCGTGACGGCAGGAGGCGATCGCTTCCAAGCGGAGGAATTGCTGGGCAACGCCGATTTGGCGCTTTACCAGGCAAAAGCCGACGGAAGGCACCTTGTCAGGGTGTTTACCCCCGAACTTCGGCAAACCGCCTCGAAGAAGGGCGCAATCAGTTCCTCGATACGCCAGGCATGGGAACGCCAGGAGTTCGAGCTCTACTATCAGCCACAGGTTAATCTTATAGATGGCAGCCTTTCGGGTGCCGAAGCTCTCATCCGCTGGAACCATCCAGACCTCGGTGTTGTATCCCCGGCGGCCTTTTTGCCCGTGCTAGAGACGGGCCTCCTCGCGGTCCCTATTGGCGAATGGATTTTGCGCACAGCCTGCAGGCAGGCTGCCGAATGGCGTGCCGCTGGCCTTGCAAACTTCCGCATCGGAGTGAACCTGTTCGCTGCTCAGTTTCGTACGCGCGATTTCGCGCAAATGATTGAGGCGATGCTGTCTGAGTTCGGCCTTCCAGCGAGCGCTCTCGAACTTGAAATCACCGAGAACATTATCCTCCAGAACGAGCAGCGGATCATGCAGCCGCTCGGGCATCTTCGCGCGCTCGGCGTTGGAATTGCATTCGATGACTTCGGCACAGGGTTTGCCTCCCTGAGCCTGCTAGCTGGCCGGTTCTAAACTGCGCCTCAAACAGGTTGACGCCAATGCGGAAGTTCGGGATTGACCGCTGCCAGCCTGCCGCCTGCACGCAAGCCGTTCGCAGGATCCATTCGCCAATCTCGGGCGCCGACGCCTTCTGGCTAAGCACGTCGATGAACGAGACGGGGCTCAGAAGCCCGCGTGTCGGGTGGTTCCAGCGGATCAGCGCCTCGGCGCCACTGATCGCGCCAGTCTCAGTGTGAAGCTGCGGCTGGTAATATAGCTCGAACTCACCGTGTTCGAAGGCCTGGCGCAGTTCCAGCTCGAATGCCCGACGGGCGATGGCCACTTGCCGGAACGCTGGCTCGAACATCTCCGATCGTCCCCTGCCCGCGGCCTTTGCCTTGTAGAGCGCAAGATCTGCAGACCCAAGCAGTTCGTCATCCCGCTGGCTGTGATCCGGGGTAAGGGCGATACCGACGCTGACGCCGATCTCGATCCTCTGACCGGCAAACTCGTACGGCGCGCCGATTGCCTCTATCAGCCGGTCAGCCGTGTCCCTCGCCGTCTGCGGGTGATTGCCGGGCAGCAGAGCGACGAACTCATCGCCGCCAAGCCGAGCCACCATGATCGCATCTGGACACCCGGCTTTGAGCCGCGCGCCAGCCTCACGCAGGACGGCATCGCCCGCATTGTGACCGAGCGTGTCGTTGACCTCCTTGAAGCGGTCGAGATCGAGCAGCAGCAGCGATGCTGGTGTGCCAGCGGCCAGTGTCTTTCTCAGGCGGTCGCGCCATGCTGCGCGGTTGGGCAGATCGGTGAGCGGATCGAGGCAGGCCAGCCGGAACAGCCGTTCCTCGTTTTGCTTTCGCTCGGTAATGTCCCGGACAATGATGCCGACGCTGTTGGTGTTGCCCTCCCGCCAGGTCGACAGCGACAGCTCGGACGGAAACTCGCTGCCATCCTTGCGCAGACCCGACAGTTCGATCACCCCGTCCTCTAACGCGAGGTGCTCACCGTTGCGCAACCGTTGCAGCTCGCTTTGATAAATGGGCTGCAGGCTGACAGGCACGATGATCTGGACATTGCGGTTCGCCGCCTCTTGCGCGGAGTAGCCGAAAAGCTTTTCCGCGGCCCGGTTCCAGAAGGTGATCTCCTCTCGGTCGTTGTAGCAGATGATCGCGTCAGGCGAGGTCGAGGCGATGTTCTCGAAGCGGGTCTGGCTGACGTCCCGCGCAATCTCAAGCCGCCGCATCTCCATTCGATCCATCACCAACGCGGCAATGTCGGACAGGTTCTTTCGATCCTCGGCAGAGAACGTCTGGTGCGGTTGCGAGTCGATCAGGCAGACCGTGCCGATCTTTTCCCCCGTCGGCGTGGCCAGTGGCTTGCCGGCATAAAAACGGATGAAGGGCGTGCCAAGCACCAACGGGTTTTTGGCAAACCGCTTATCCTTCAATGCGTCCGGAATAAGCAGGATGTCGTCCTGCATGATCGCATGGGCGCAGAAGGAAATCTCCCGGCTGGTCTCACAGGGGTCGAAACCGATCCGCGACTTGAAGAATTGCCGGTCGCTGCCGATCAAGGAGATCAGTACTGTCGGGACCTTGAACAGCCGCGCCGCGAGCTCCGCCAGCCGATCGAATTCTTCCTCCGGCGGCGTGTCCATCAAATGGAAATCCGCCAGCGCCGAAATCCGGGCGTCTTCATTCGCTGGAAGCGGGAACGGGCTAATCGTCATGGCCACACAGTATCAGAAAAAACTTAACTAAGGTTTTCCAACAGACTCAGGGGTTCACGGTCGGCCAGTTTCGCACTGGCAACCGACACTTCTTTGACAATTGTCAGATTTATGCGGTTCCTTAACTTTCTGAAACTAGGACCGGAACGGGGAAAATTATTGGGTCATGGGAGGTCCTTTCTGATGACGCGCCGAACGAGGATTCGACGATGGCCGCAAGGCGTTCTTCGGTATATTTTTCATGTCCGAAGATTTGGCTGTCAGGCTGCTGAGATTTAGGCGGAAGTTTCCGAATTCAGGTCGGAAAACGCAATCACGAGGCTCCAACCGACGCGGCGAACGAACCGACACCTTTCGGCCGAGTAAAGTCGTGTGACGCATTGGACATTCAACTTCTGATTCCTGGCGCGATAATCCTCTCCGCAGCATAACCCTTTTGGAGCCCGTACCCCCGGCTGGAAACAGCCGCGGGCTCCATTTCGACCTCCGTGCGGACGTATAAGGGCGCCCGCCAATCACCCTCCATCATGGGCGATTCGATGAGGGAATCAACTGCTGCAATGCCTCGCAAAGCCCGCGCGGCAGGCCAGCCGGATAACACCGCATGAAGTTGAATCCCGCACCAAGACCGATCCTCGGTGGAAGCGCGTATGACACAAGCGTGTCATACGGATGCAATAGCGAGTTTCCGAACAGGTTGGACCGAATGACCCGCACTTCGGAATCGGACATTGAAGAGATCGCCCGGACCATTTCCAGTCTCGCCGGCCCCGGCATGCGGCCGAAGCAACTGGTCGAGGCTGTCCGGAAAAAGCATCCCGACGCAACGAAAAAAGAGATTTCTCGCGGAGCGTTCTATGCGGTGATCCTTGCCGCCGAGAAAGAGCCCGCTCGCGCTGAAGGGCTGCACGAATTGGCAAGTGTCACCCGCAACGAATTCGACGACTAAAAGTCACCCATCTCGCGAAACAGTCAACCCGCTGGAACTTCGGAGCTTTCCGGAAGTTGATCTGCGCCAGCAAAGGGAGCAGCGCAAATGGCCGAAGGTTCTAAGTCCCCAGCAGTCCAAGCGCTGGAAATCGAACAGGCAAAACAACGCGAGCAAGAGGGCAAGGGCGATCTCGACAAAGCCCTTGAAGATACCTTCCCTGCATCCGATCCGGTTTCCCAGACCTTCACGGCGATCTCGTCTGGCCGAACCGATCCAGCCGAAGCGCATCGCGTCAGAAACAGTACAGACGAAAACGGCTCCGTTCAGACGTCCTCGGGCTATCCGGACACCATCCGCAGCTGGATTCGCGAGCGGCCATTGACCGCGGTGGCCTTGACCGCGGCGGTCGCATGGATCATCGGCGCTTCGCGATAAGCGCCGAGATCGATCTCGGTCAAGCCGGAAAACCATGACAAGCCCTGTCGAACCGCTCACTCCCGCCCTTCCTTCACAGCAACATTCTTCTTCACGCCTCAAGTCCGGCTCCGTGCTGCGGAAGCTCGGCCCGGGCCTGATCACCGGCGCGGCGGACGACGACCCGAGCGGCATCGTCACCTATTCCCAGGCGGGCGCGCAGTTCGGCTTCAACATGCTGTGGACGATGCTACTGACCTATCCGCTGATGTCGGCCATCCAGCTTGTCAGCGCAAGGATCGGCCGGGTGACCGGCTGTGGTCTCGGCGTCAACATGGGCGCCATCTGCCAAAGCCGCTGGTTACCGGCCTGATGCTAATGGTGTTCGCCGCCAACACCACCAATATCGGCGCCAATCTTGCGGCGATGGGCGCTTCTGTCGAACTCGCCACCGGCGTTCCAAGCTTGCCTATCACCATCTTCTTCGCTGTCTTGTCGCTGACGATGCAGATGTTCATCCCCTATCAACGCTACGCCAACATCCTCAAATGGCTGACCCTGGTGCTACTCGCCTATGTGGCGGTCCTGTTCACCGTGAAAATCGACTGGTTGGCTGCGCTCAAAGGTTTCGTCTGGCCGACGTTTCCGCTGAACGGCGACAGTTTTACAATGATTGTCGCCATTCTTGGCACGACGATCAGTCTTTACCTGTTCTTCTGGCAATCGAGCCAGGAGGTCGAGGAGATCGATCGGAACGACGAGGCCGAACCGCTCAAGGATGCTCCGAAGCAGGCGCCCCGGGAGCTGAGCCGGATGCGGCTCGACACATTCGCTGGCATGGCCGTGTCCAATCTGGTGGCCATCGCTATCCTGATGTGTGCGGCAGCCACACTGCATGCCAGCGGCAAGACGGAGATCGGGTCGGCGGCAGACGTCGCCGAGGCGTTGAAGCCGATTGCCGGCAACTTCGCCTTCGTGCTGTTCAGCATCGGCATCGTCGGCACTGGCCTTCTCTCCATTCCGGTGCTTGCGGGCTCTGCGGCTTACGCCTTCGGCGAAAGCCAGGACTGGAAGTGCGGCCTGGAACATAAACCTTGGGAAGCGGTCGGCTTTTACAGCGTCATCGCCGCGGCGACGATCTTCGGGCTGGGGCTAGAGTTCGCGCCGATCGATCCGATCAAGGCATTGTTCTGGAGCGCGGTGATCAACGGCTTCGTGGCCGTACCGATCATGATCGCCATGATGATGGTGGTCTTCGGATGGGCAGCGACCACCGTGATGGGCGTTGCCGCTATCGCGATGCTGGTGTCTAAGTAAACCGCGCGCCTGCTGAGAAGAGCCGGAGGAGGTCCACCCGCGGGTCCGGCACACGCTAATCAGTGAAACGCGATGAACCGCTGCGGCGCAATACCGGCTCGACCGGCATGATGATCGGTCGCGTATTGAATAGTTTCAACCAGTTCCAGGTCGAACATCGGCTTGGCAATCACGCCTAAGGTCCCCTCGACCCCATCGCCGAGCTGTTCGGGGTTGCCGGTCATGAAGATGACCGTGACGCCTTGATCTGCAAGCCGCCTGCCGATCTCCGGCCCAGTGGCCCCATCGACCAGATTGACATCAACAAATGCGACTTCGGCCCGTTCGGCAAGATCGTAAGCCTCTTTTGCCGTCGTCGCTGTTCCAATCGCCTCATGCCCGAGCGACGTCACTGCCTCTTCGACCGCGCTGGATAACAGCCATTGGTCTTCGACAATCAGGATATTCATCATGCGTATCCTACCTTCCTGCGTGCGCTGCAAAAGCTCCCTGAGACAAGTTTGTTCCGCAGAAATCCACCTTTCGCGCAGCCGCCGCGCAAAACGCACGCCTGCGTTCTACGATGCGTGCGTTTACCATTATGCGGAACAACGCTGGACTCCGCTCGTTCTTTGGCAGTCGCAAAGATCTGGAATGCCGATGACCGAACCGTCCGAACAACTCTCGCTCGTTGAGGAGCAGCTGGTCGTCGACAAGCGTCCGGTCAGCGACGGCCGGGTGCGGGTCAGCACACGGACGGAATTCGTCACCGAAGCCGCCGAGGCTCGTCTCGACAGCGAAAATGTCGAGGTCATCCGGGTTGCGATCGGTCGTGAGGTGTCCGAGGCGCCTCAGGTCCGGACCGAAGGTGACGTCACCATCGTGCCGGTCATGGAGGAGGTTCTTATCATCGAGAAGCGCCTGATGCTGGTCGAGGAAATTCATATCCGCCGCGTCGCGACAAGCGAAGAAGTTTCCATTCCCGTCGAGCTGCGCAAACAACGCGCCACGATCGAGCGCGAAGACTGATCAACCCAATCCATTGAACTTAAAGAAGGGGAGAGATCATGACTTACAACGAAACCACATCTTCCTACGGCGCCTCGTCGTCGAACACGATCACGGCGTTCTTCGAAAACCGTAGCGATGCCGAGGCTGCCATCGAGCGGCTGGTCGAGGCCGGTATCCCGCGCGACGGCATTCGCCTCGTCGCCGGCAAGGAGTTCGAGCGTTTCAACCGACGCGTTCTCCGAGAGCAAGGGCTTTTGGGAGAAGCTGGAAGACTTCTTCTTCCCGGATGAAGACCGGGCAGTTTATTCCGAAGGCCTGCGCCGTGGCGGTTATCTGGTGACGGTCACCGGTGTCAGCGCCGCGACCTACGACAAGGCTCTCGATATCCTCGATGACGAAGGCAGCATCGACCTCGAGGAGCGGGCCGAAAGCTGGCGTTCGGAAGGTTGGGATCAGAAGAACGTCTACGGCGCTTCCGGTGCTGTTGCCAGCGGTACAACCGCGACAACTGCATCGACAGTCGCTGACGGCCGGGAAGAAGTGATTCCGGTGGTCGAGGAAGAGCTTCGCGTCGGCAAGCGCGATCTCAATCATGGCCGGGTGCGGGTCCGTTCCTACGTTGTCGAAAATCCGGTGAGCGAACAGGTGTCGTTGCGTAACGAAAACGTCAGCATCGAGCGCCGAACCGTCGATCGTCCATTGACGGGGACGGAAAGTGCGTTCGTCGATCGTACGATCGAGGCTGAAGAACATCACGAAGAAGCGGTCGTCTCCAAGGATGCGCGCGTCGTCGAAGAAATCTCGCTGCGCAAGACCGCAGATCAGCGCGAGGAGACCATCCGCGATACCGTCCGCCGCACCGAGGTGGAAGTCGAGGACGACCGCTCGACGGGTGCAATCCGCAAGGAATAGTCTCGATTGCCTCGCTCTCACCTAAGCATCGAAGGGCCGGTGGAATAACCACCGGCCTTTTTGCTTTTGGGTTCGAGAGGAACCCTCGCCTGATTGCGGCGTTATCGTGGCACTCACGAACCCGTGAACCCATGAGGATACGTCCATGACCGAACCCGTCTCAGTCCACCTGTCGCGCGAAACAGCCTATGTCGATCCGTCCCTGACGGCGTCTTTGAACAAAGTCTCCTGGGGTGCGATCTTCGCCGGTGTCGTTTTGGCACTGGCCGTTCAGTTCCTGCTCAATCTTCTCGGCGTCGGCATTGGTGCTGCAGTGCTCGATCCTGCACAATATGATAACCCGGAAGCCAGCACCTTCTCGATTGCAGGCGGGATCTGGTTCGTCGTGGCCGGTATCATCGCATCCTTCGTCGGCGGCTATGCGGCCAGCCGGCTGTCCGGTCGCCCGAGCCATTCGACCGGCGGCTATCAAGGTGTCACCACCTGGGCTGTGACCACGCTCGTCATCCTCTATCTTCTGACCACCTCTGTCGGGGCTCTGGTCGGCGGAGCATTCAGTGGTCTTTCCAGCATCGTCGGTGGTGTTGGCCAGACGGCGGCAACCGCTGCGACGACCGCCGCACCTGCCCTGGCAAATTCGGCCAACCCGATGGCCGGGATCGAGCAGCAGATCCGCGACGCCTCTGGCGGCAATGATCCGGCAGCACTGCGCGACGCCGCGATCGCGTCTGTTCAGGCCGCCGTCACCGGTGACGAAGCGACCGCAGCTGATGCTCGCAATCGTGCTGCCGATGCTGTTGCCAAGGCCCAGAACATTCCAATCGAACAGGCGCGAACCCAGGTCGCGCAGTACGAAAAGACCTATCGCGACAACATCGCTGCCGCCAAGCAGAAGGCGCTCGATGCGGCCCAGACTGCTACCAAGGCAGTGTCGGCCGGGGCGATCCTTGGTTTTATCGCTCTGCTGCTCGGCGCTGTTGCCGCATGGTTTGGCGGTTCCTACGGCACGAAGAAGGCGCTTCTGCTCGCAGAGACCACCACGCGTCGCACCATCTGATTTGCGAAAAGGCCACCCGATGCGGTGGCCTCTTTGCGTGCAGCTCAAATCTCAAAGGAAGATCTCATTATGATAAGTGGTCCATTAAAGGCCCTCCTCGGCGTGCTTGCCGTCGCCGGCTATCAGAACAGAGACAAGATCGGCGAACTGTTGCACGGCATTCAAACCGGACGCAATCCGGGTGCTGTGCCGGGACAAACCGATCAGCAGCCCGGTGGGCTTGGCGGGCTGCTTGGAGGCCTGGCTGGCGGCCAAGTCGGTCTCGGCGATCTCCTCGGCGGCATGACCTCCGGCGGGATCCTCAGCGGCGGCCTCGGCGATCTGCTGAAAACCTTTCAGCAGAATGGTCACGGTGATAAAGCGGAGTCGTGGGTCCGGCCGGGCCCGAATGCCGACATGGATCACGGCGAACTGGCGCAGGCCATCGGACCGGAGATCCTCGACGAGCTGGCAGCGAAGACCGGCCTTCCCCGAGAAGAGATCCTCGGCCGGCTCCGTGAAGATTTACCCAAGGCCGTGGATGATTTGACCCCGAATGGGACCCTTCCTGAGGCCGACGAGGGCTTCGGCCATTCTCGCCCGACCGCGGTCTGAGCATGGCATATGAAGTCACACGGCTGATCCTCACCACTGCCCTGGTCGTCCTCTGCGGCCCGGCGTTCGCAGGTCCAGTTGATGCGCAGGCCGTCAACACGGCCGCCATCGCCTCCCTCCCCGTCGAAGCACCGGCGGAAAAACCGAAAGACCCGGATCCGGCCGTCGTCCACCTTCAGGTTTTATTGGATCGTGCCGGCGCGTCGCCGGGCGTGATCGATGGTTATTTCGGCGAGAACCTGACAAAGGCGATCGCCGGTTTCGAGGCTTTGCAGCGCCTTCCGGTCGATGGAAAGCTGGATCCGGAGGTGCTCGCGCGGTTGACCGACGAGGTCCCGGCGGTCCAAGCCTATGCGATCACCGCGGATGACAGCAAGGATATCGTTGAAAGCATTCCCAAGGACTATGCTGAACAAGCCAAGATGGAACATCTCGGCTATACAAGTATCGCCGAGAAGCTCGCCGAACGCTTCCACATGGACATCGGATTGCTCAAGACACTCAATCCGACCGCAGCGTTCAAGTCCGGTGAGACGATCGCCGTCGCGATCCCGGGCGTTCCCCGAACCGGCTTGGTCAAACGGATCGAGGTGCATCGGAAAGTGGCGCAGGTGTTTGCCTTCGCAGAAGCTGGATCGCTGCTGGCCGTCTATCCCGCCACCATTGGCAGCGAGGACACGCCCTCGCCGACGGGCACGCATAAGGTCAAGGGCGTTTCTCGGATGCCGGTCTACACCTACAACCCCAAGATCAATTTCCAGCAAGGCAACAACAAGAAGGTCTTGGAATTGCCAGGTGGCCCCAATGGTCCGGTGGGCACAGTGTGGATCGACTTGACGGAGCCGACATACGGGATCCACGGCACGCCTGAGCCGGAGCTGATCGGCAAGGTGGGGTCGCATGGATGTGTTCGGCTGGCGAATTGGGATGTTGAGGAGCTGGCCGGTATGGTCAAGCCAGGGGTCGTTGTCGAATTCGTCGAATGACTTACGAAGACTGACCTTGCAGCAGAGGTAGAACATCGCCATGAAAGAAACTGCCAAATCCGGGCCATTGCCGGAAGGTGTCGAGAATCATGGACGGTTCCAGCGCCTCTTTTGGACCGTGCAGCGCTGCGCCTGGGTGGTTTTCGCGGTCATTCTTATTGCGTGCTTGTTGGGGTTGCTCGGTCGCGGCGGGTTCTTCTCCCGCTCGATCGTGCAGGTGGCTCAGGGCTCGCTCGATTTTCCAGCGATTTCCCGTTGGAACGCGCCCGACGAATTGAAGGTAACATTTTCCGCCACGGACCAGGATCGGACCGTCATCATCGATCCGCGGTTCTTGGAAGCTTTTTCCGTGGAAGGGATTGATCCACCCCAAAAGACGACCTTCGCGCGCGATGGCCATGTTGGCTACGTCTTTGCCGCAGACCCCACGGCCGAGATCACCGTGATCTTCCGATTGCAGACCCAACACCCTGGATTGCGCTCCTATTCGATCGGCATCGGGGATGAGGTGTCCGAGCGGTCCACATTCATTTTCCCCTGAGGTATTGTCATGGACGCTGTCATCCGCGGGCTAGCCATCTACTTCACTCTGCTGGTCATCATTAGGCTCTCAGGACGACGAACCCTTGCCCAGATGACGCCATTCGATCTGGTAATTGTTCTCGTCATCTCGGAGACCACTCAGCAGGCCATGCTCGGCGACGACTTCTCGATCACCAATGCCATCATTCTGATTCTGACGCTGTTCACCACAGACATCGCTCTCTCCTACGTCACGCGCTGGTGGCCCAGGACGGCCCATGTCATCGATGGCGTGCCGACCGTGCTGGTCGTGGACGGGCGCTACGACGAACGCGCGCTGAGAGGATGCCGCCTCGACAAGCAGGATGTGATGGAGGCAGCCCGCAATCAGGAAGGGATCGAGCGCGTGGGCGATATCAAGTTCGCGATCCTGGAGGTGAGCGGCAACATCAGCGTGATCAAGAAGCAATCTTGAATACAGCACGGTGAAACATTGGGAATTAGTGATCGGCTCGTCCGCATAGCATAAGACCAATTCGTTCTCTCAAGGGAGAGATCATCGTTCCATCGCCAGCGGGCTTCTCGAAGGGCCGCCCGGAGCCGGCACTACAAGCGCATTCTCTTCGGACAAACTCATCCAACAATCAGGCGCCGTTTAGGAGCAGCGTAAAGGGAATTTCCGCACAGAGCCACAAGCAGACGAATCGGTCTCAAAATTCCGGATAACAAATGGACGCCAATGTGATCCGCGTTCTTTGCACCATGTTTTCGGCGCAGCCCGCGAGGATTGATACGCAGCCCTGCCGGCAAATGCAAAGACACATGTTTTACAGTGTAATGGGGCGTCTCACTCCTCCTCGCCGGGATACTGAGACTGTTTCAGGAGGCCAGCGAGATGAGCGATGTTGCGGGCGAGCATCGAGATCATTGTTTCGACTTCCTCCGGAGTTTTGTCGAAGTCCACGAAGTTTTTGGATCCCATTGCCTCGCCGACCCAGTATGCCACGGCATTGGCGGGAACGGTGAAGCCGACATCATTGAGAGCCTGATACACTTCGGCCGAGACATGGTGGGCGCCATCTTCGTTGCCGACGACCGCAACAGCTGCCACCTTGCCATAGGATACCATCCGCCCTCCTCGTCGGTCTCCTCCAAGAAAGCGTCCATGCGTTCCAACGCCCGCTTGCAGACACTCGATGGCTGGCCCAGCCAGATCGGTGTCCCAATCAGCAGGATATCGGCCTCAAGCACTTTCTCGCGGATCTTTGGCCAATCATCATCCCCTTCGCCTTCGTTTGATGTCACACCCGGCTTGATATTGTGATCAGCGAGACGAATTGTTTCGGTTTCGACTCCGTGTTTTTTGAATTCCTCAGCGATCAGCTCAAGAAGCTTGGCGGTCGAGGACTGCTCCGAGGACGCGGAAGATTTTAGGGTGCTGTTGAATGCCAAAGCCTTGAGTGTCATGGAGTTTCCTTTCAAAAATTACTGTTGACGGAGGGCTGTTCTCGCCGCCGCGCTCCGAGCCGACCTGTCCGACGGACGTTTGTCTTCCGGATAAAGCCTCAACGACCCGCCGGTTCCCGGCTTCATGTCCACGTTGAAAATTCTCCGTCTTCGCCAGATCGAGTTGCAACGCGAACCAATCGCCCAGCGATTCGACAGCGTTGTGGCCGGTTCTGTTGGCAACACCGCTCCAGCGGACATCACTAAGCACAGATGGAGGCCGCGATCGACAGCGCCGAGCACGTTCGCCAGCACCCGGAGACCGTTTGGTCGGCGAGAAACTGTGGTCTCTACCTTTTGCTGCCGTTCCACTAGCCGCTTCGTTTTGGTACGAGTCCTGCCGGAAGACGTTATTTCCAGCATATCGATGACAAAACCGGCCTCATCTCACCCCTCTTCCTTGCAGCTGCAGCTATACGGCGCAGGGATGACGTCGATGGCTAAGTCAAGGTTGGTGAGAGCGATGTGCTCGCCGCTAAATTCTCACCCACGGGCCTCGCTCGATCTCACTGGCTGGGGACAGCCTTAAGTGGGGCTACTCCGCCGTAGGCTACCGATTTCCCCATTTTCCGCGATACCGGCTGCCAGTATATAAAATAGAAGACATGTCTTAAATAATATGCGTATTGCACGTGAATTCCATTTACGATGTCCGCTGTCACTTTCTAAACATCGCCTCTCGCCATGCTGCCAAGAAGTCGTCATTCGTATCCATTGCCTCGGGAGTATTCGTGTGAAGTTTGATCAGAACGAAAGTTATCATGACGAAGCGGTTATGAACCTTCTGGCGCTCGTCCGCGACCTGAAAGGGAAAGCTGCGACGTCGGGGGCAGTGGATCATCAGCGACGCCGTGCCAACGTTCAGTCCGTCCTCGCATCTCTCCTTCGTGCGTCCGCCTCAACCGGTGGCGACTGAAGGCCTCAGGACCAGCGTTGGATGACTTGAAGCACCGTTCGAAGCTGGCCTGCCACCGTGAGGTGTCCGGATTGCTCGGCAATCTCCAACGCCGCGCGACAGTGGAACGTCAGAGCACTCTGGTGCTTCAACTGATCAAGTGGATCGGCGACGATCATCCCTGCCCAACAGGCGGGCGTGCCCGCCTCATCCCTGAAGCAACGGCCCGAGGCCAGTACCGTCAGCGCATCGCCCTCAGGCTGAAGGATACGGTAGGTTTCCTGGTAAAGCCCTCCTTGGACGATGGCTGTATGGATGGCCTGGGCAATTCTCGGCCGGTCGTCGACATCAATGCGCTCGAGGATCGCCTCTATCGGCAGTCCCTGGCGCAGTGTTGGAATGTCGAATCCGAAAAAAGTGGCAAAGTTATCGTCTCCAAAGACAAGATTTCTGGCACGTTCCAACTGTAGAAGCCGAGACTATCGGTATTCGTCCCGGTTCCAAATGCCTGCGACTGCACATTCCTCACGTAAACCTCCCGATGCTGCACGACTGAGCAAGCAGAAGGAGACCGCGGCATCACGAGACTTCGACACGAACGCCATCAAAGTATCCTGGAACTTGCACCTCTAAACATTTACGCAAATTGGAAGTTCCTGGATCACGTAAAAGTTGCGACATCAGAAGAATTTACCAGCCATCATTGTTGCGCCAATCGTCCATTCGGATACCCTAATACGTATAAGACGTCTTTCAGGGAGACGAGCGCACGCCCCATTCGCCAATGCTATGTGACTGGCCGATTTCCCCGGAAGAACTGAACCGCCTTGCCATTGTCTACGAAGTGGTCCGCCACCACGCCCATCTATCGCATCACCATCCAATGGCAGAAAGGATTGCCGCCATGGCGATCCGGTACTACCAGCTCGGCATTCGGGAGGAGCAGGTACTGGTCGAGGCTGTGTTGCGCTCCTACAAACAATTATCGGAAGCGTCGATGACCGCCACGGCTTAGCTGCCCTTGGCCATACCATAACCGCCCCCTACGTCGTCTGCGCACCGCTCGCGTTACCTGCATCTCCATCGCGGTCGCGCGGGTTGATCTGACCGGCGTCGATGAGACGCTCGTTTCCAGTAAGGCCAAGTTCTGCTCGGTCCTGTTCGGCCTCGACTTATGCGCGACCGATCCCGATCTGATCGACGAGCAAGCCCTCCGGGAGGAGGCGTTCGAGCTGTTTCAGCGTTCCTTCGCTTTGCTCACTCATGGTGAACTTTTTAGCTTATCTTCAAACCGCGCGCCACTTCGGCAAGGCCAAGGCATCTGTCCACTCCAGCGGCGAGCACGAGTGGCTTGCCCCTTTGCATCGTCGATGGACCAGAGTTGGAGGGTGATAGGCGGCGAATAGTAAAAGCTGCCCCTATCTGCGTCTTCCTCGGGATCTGGCTCGACAAAATCGACTTTTGACGATCTCGCCGAAATGTCGAGGAAATGGGGACTGATCACGGCGTCGATCTGTTTCAGATGCTGCCGGACCCAAGTCGTCATGGAACTCACCCTTTCAACATCCTCGGATGTCGCATTTTCGAGATGACTCAGTACCGCGGTCAACTTGCTCCGTTGGATCAGTTGCTCATGAACCGCGTCCACAAACTCCATGCGGCGCTTCTCGCGTCCGTTGAATGCCTCTTCACGCTGACGTTGAGCTTCAGCCTCCCGGTATTGGCGCTCCCGCTCGTCGGCTTCTCTCCTGCGCTCGTTAATGTACGCGGCGTGTCCGACAAAGCCTGCCAATATGTCAGGCAGCATGTCTTCCAGGACTTGCGTCTTTCCGTCTGAGTAAGTGCGACGAATACCTGAATATGGGTTGGCGTGAATGACGATGGCGAGCCGGCCGGATGGAAATTGGTCGTACTTGGGCCATGGATCGGTGGTGTAGCCCCAGCGTGCCCTTTCATCCCGACGCTTCAATTCTGCGGCTGTTGGTTGATGCAAGGTTTTCTCGGGCTGTTCCTCTAGGCCGAACGCAATTGATTCATTCTCGACAACGAGCACCAACCCGTCCTCGGTCGCCTTGGGCAAATGGCCTTGGGTCTCCGCGAGAGCGAACAACTCGCTTAGAACCCGAATTCCCCGTTCAATGGAAGCCGGAGCAATTTTGAGCGGGACAGCACCTTTCGACGGAGCCGAGGCGAAACCCTGGTCGTCAGGACGCGCTTTCAAAATCGTGCGCCTTGTGGCAGCAAGATACGGCGGTTCAACGATGCTCAGCGTCAGTTCCGATGCGGGGACCAGAAGCGGCTTAGCCGCAGCGTGCTTTTGGAGCTTGTCTCTCGCTTTTTCCTTGGCTTCGCGGACCAACGGAGACAGATGCTGCTCCGAACTTCCTGATATCCTCACCGTAGCCAGGTTTGGTTCGGTCAGTGCCGGTAGTGCTTCCTTGGTGACCCGCTTCCCATATTCCAGCTTTGCCCAGTACCCACGTTCCGGTGTTGGAATGTGGTGGCGATCGCAGGTCTTCTTCAACGCCGTACCCGTGACGCCGTAATCTGCGGCAACTTTGGTCATGGGTTTGGACCAAACCTGCTCGTAAAGCTCTTCCCGAGAAACTGTCTTCACCCTCTCAACCTCTGTCGTCCATGCAATGGGCTCGGTCCCAACCCGCCATCCCGGCGATCCAGGATCAAAGTATGTTTATTGATTTTGCCGGTTTTGACGGTACTTTATCGAGGTGCCAGATTCGACGTTTGCCATCGATTTCTCATCATGAGACGGCCGATAGATGCCGATAGTTCACAGAATTTTTACAGCAGTTGTCGTGCCGAATAACCCTGTAAAATCAAAAGCCTAACTTTTTGACGGTTTCGTGTACGGGCCCCGGCCGCCCAAAAATAAATTTATGAAATGAAAACAGGCACTTAGCTCGCGGAAAATAACAGAGTGGGAATGATCCTGCCGGTCCAGGCGTCCATATAGGCCGCCGGATTTATGCGGCTCGTTCCCGTGGACCACGCATCCAGGATGCAGGCGAAGGCGGAACGAGCCGTGCAAAAACATGTACGGCTGGCGCACCGGCCTTCGTGAGCCGCAATTTTCAGGCGTCGCCGACGTTTGTTTCTGGCTCGCCATCTCCCAGGCGCTGCAACGCAGGCATCAAGACCGTATCCAGCAATCGGTTGAGGAAAGCCTCGTCAGCCGGCATGCGCCTGACCACCGCTTGATAGAAAATCATCGTTTGCGCCACATCGTCGAGCGGCTCCACCTCCAGGGCCTGCGCCCGCAATGCTCCCCTTTGCACCGCCCGATCAATCACACCACGCCATCCTTCGTTGCGGATTGCTTCAAGTTTCCTGGAAAACAGAGCAGCAAGTTCCGGATCGTGGTGCATGGGCAATAGCAGGCCGGCGAGCATACGCGCCCGCTCCGGATTAAGCGCCCCGGCAAGCATTTTCAAAAACGCGAACAGGTCGGCACGCAACGAACCGTGGTCTTCCAAATGCAATTGCAGCTTTGCCAGATCATCCTCGATTGCCGCCATGACCAGGCTCTTTGCATCCGGATAGCGTCTGTAAATGCTGGTCGCGGGAATACCGGACAGTCGTCCGACCTTGGCCATGGTTACGCCCTCAAAACCCGTCTGGCTGAGAAGCTCCAGCGTGATGCGAATAAGCGCGTCATCAAGGTTCTTGTCGCGTGGGCGGCCCTGCTGCGGTGAATTGGAATCGTCAGCGTTCAATACAATACTCATCTTAAAAACCGCCCTGTCGATATCGACGCGGTACTCGCTATTGATCGCGGAGGCAATTGGGTTTATGACTTTCGCTATAGATCCATAGCGAAATTCATAAACCCATGAACACCTTCAAAACCTGGTTCCCCACACTATCACAAACGGCAAGCAGGCGGTCGATCCTATGGGGAGGTGCGGCGCTCGGAGCAATGACACTCGCCCCGGCCTCGCTCTTCGCAGCGCAAGGCTCTGCCGCGTCAACCAGCGCCCCGGCTGGCACTTCTGCTGGAAAAGCCGAAAACGAATTATATCCTCCTTTGTTCGACCCGGTGACGGGCCTGGCTTATCTGCCCCAAATGATTCGCAATTCATGGTTTTTGATCGGCTATCTCGAAACGACAACCGGTCACAAATTCAGTTGCCTCGTTCATCAGATTATCGCCTCATCGCCCGAAGAGCCGGTAAAGATCGCCAGCATCCTGAATATCACGGACATTACCGAACGCAAATATCGCGGTGAGGAGCGGATTCATCAGAATAATGAAATCACGCTTGCAACGGACCAGATGAAAAACGTCACGCCGACGTCGACAATACAGGGCGATCACCGCTCCGTCAGTGTACAGGCGCAGTTCGGCTGGGGGGCTCTGGATTTCAAGGCGGACTTCCCCGGCCAGATCATGATGAATGGCGGCGCCGGTGTCTTCCAGTTTCTGGGTGGAACGCCGACTGTCCAATATTCAATCCCGTGGGGCAAAGGAGCGGGATGGCTGACACTGGATGGCGTTCGGCACGAGGCAACCGGCACGTTCTGGCTGGATCGCCAATGGGGCCTTCGACAGGGATTTTTTGGCCAGCCCGGCATCCCGATCGACCCCAGAGACAATTGGGTCTGGATGGATCTCAACCTCAGCAACGGAATCGTCCTCGGCTTGTGGGATGTGGAATTGAGCGGCCAACGTCATAGCTGGGTTACCGCACTTTATCCCGATGGAAGCCATGTGATCGCCGCATTGGAACCTTTGGCCGATGGTGCCAGCGCGGTATGGACCAGTCCGGCAACCGGCCAGCGCTATCCGACCCGATTTAATGTCAAGGTTCCAGCACTCGGCTGCATACTCGACGTCACAGCTGTGATGGTAGAGCAGGAAATCGTCTCGCCAACGGAACCGAAATATGAGGGCGTCGCAAATATATCCGGCCTCTTCGACGGCGAAACCGTGACTGGCTTCACACTGATTGAGATGGTGGGAAACTGGCGCGGCTGATCCCGTTGCCTAACGCCGCAGCCTTTGCAAACTCCTCAGTGTGTGCCTCACACCAACACAATCCAATCATTTCCCTTCGCTCCCAATCATTCGCCAACCACGCCGAGCGCAAAACTGAAAGACAGCAAGATGAGTGGTTTGAACACAGACTTTACCCTTCTATCGCAAAAGGCTCGCAGACGGGCGGTGCTCGGCGGAGGGCTGGCGCTTGGGGCCCTCAGCCTCACTGCGACCTCTGGCTTGGGCGCAGCCATCGCCACCGGCACCGCCCGCTCCACATCCGGCACGCCGCTGTTTATCGATCCGGTCAAGGATCTGGCTTCTCATCCCTCGACCGTTCTGGAATCCTGGTATGTCAATGCCGCCTTCGAAAGTCGGGGCAAGATTGTCGGTTTCGAATGGCATCAAAGCGTCACCCCGCAGGGCAGCATGACCGAGTTCCTGCTGATGAACGGATCTGACGGCACCTGGAGACCGCAAGTCGCCGCAGAACCCGCATCGGATAAAGTTGGTGCTGCAACGACGGAATGCCATGTCTATTCAAGCCTCGGCACGCTGAAGGGAA